>NZ_JAODBE010000094.1 GCF_025463795.1 Amnibacterium sp. | reverse complement strand
CCGAGGACGTGGACGCTCTGGAGCGCCTGCAGGCGGCGAAGGAGCCGGACCTCCTCGCGGCGATCGAGCGCGTGCCGCTGAGAAGCCTCGTGACCCTCTCCGCCGAGCGCCGGCTGCGCGTCGAGCGCGAGCGGGCAGGGCGCGGCGCCTGGTACGAGTACTTCCCCCGCTCCGAGGGCGCCGTGCGGCGCGAGGACGGCTCCTGGCAGTCGGGGACCTTCCGCACCGCCGCGGAGCGCCTTCCGGCGATCGCCGCGATGGGCTTCGACGTCGTCTACATCCCGCCCGTGCACCCCATCGGGATGACGAACCGCAAGGGCCCGAACCACACGCTCACCGCGGGCCCGCACGATCCCGGTTCGCCGTACGGCATCGGCGGGGCGGAGGGCGGCCACGACGCCATCCACCCGGAGCTCGGCGACGAGGACGACTTCCGCTTCTTCGTCGACGCGGTCACGCAGTCCGGGATGGAGCTCGCGCTCGACATCGCGCTGCAGGCCTCCCCCGACCATCCCTGGGTGAGCGAGCATCCCCAGTTCTTCACGTCGCTCCCCGACTGCAGCATCGCCTTCGCGGAGAACCCGCCGAAGAAGTACCAGGACATCTACCCCCTGAACTTCGACAACGACCCCGAGGGCAGCTACCTCGAGATGCGCCGCATCTTCCAGGTCTGGATCGACCGCGGCATCCGCATCTTCCGCGTCGACAACCCGCACACGAAGCCCCTCGGCTTCTGGGAGCGGCTGCTGCACGACGTGAACAGCGCCCACCCCGACGTGATCTTCCTCGCGGAGGCGTTCACGCGGCCGCCGATGATGCGCGGGCTCGCGAAGGTCGGCTTCCAGCAGAGCTACACGTACTTCACGTGGCGGAACACCCGGGCGGAGCTCACCGAGTACCTCACCGAGCTGTCCACGGAGACCGCCGACTACCTGCGGCCGAACTTCTTCGTGAACACCCACGACATCCTCACGCCGTACCTGCAGTTCGGCGGACCGGCGGCCTACAAGATCCGGGCGGCGATCGCGGCGACCAGCTCGCCGACCTGGGGCGTCTACTCCGGCTACGAGCTCTACGAGGACGTGGCACGGCCCGGGTCCGAGGAGAACATCGACAACGAGAAGTACGAGTACCGCCCGCGCGACTGGACGAAGGCGGCGATGCTCGGGCGCACGCTGGCGCCGTACCTGACGCGGCTGAACGCGATCCGGCGCGGGCACCCCGCCCTCGGGCAGCTGCGGAACATCCGGTTCCACTGGAGCGACGACGAGGCCGTGCTCGTCTTCAGCAAGCACCTCGACGGCGCCTTCACCGACTCGGGCCGCCCGGACACGATCCTCGTGGTCGCGAACCTCGACCCGCACGGCAGCCGCGAGACGGTCGTCCACCTCGATCCGACCCTGTTCGCCCGGCCGCCGGGCGAGACCTTCCCCGCCCACGACCTCATCACGGACTCGGTGTGGCACTGGGGCACGGACGACTACGTGCGGCTCGACCCCTTCACCGAGCCCGTCCACATCCTGCACGTCGAGTCCTGAGGCGATCAGCGGAAGGAAGACCCGTCATGGCGAAGAAGCAGCAGCCCGAGCAGACCGAGGCGACGGAGGTTCCGGACGTCGCGGAGCCGACCGCGGCGCGCGTCGTCCCCTCGGCGCAGCCGGAGGTGGCGCGGCCCTCGGGCGAGGAGCTGGTGCGGGTCGCCGAGGGCACCCACTCCGGGCCCCACGCGGTGCTCGGCCAGCACCCCGCCGGGCTGCCCGAGGCCGGGGCCGTGGTGATCCGCGCCCTGCGTCCGCTCGCGCTGACCGTCGTGGCGGTGCTCGACACCGGGGCCAGGGTGGAGCTCGCGCACATCGGTCACGGCGTCTGGCAGGGCGTCTCCGTCGCCGGCTTCGCCGACTACGTGCTCGAGACCACGTACGAGGGCGACGTGCAGTGGACGGCGGACGACCCGTACCGGTACCTGCCGAGCGTCGGCGACGTCGACCTCCACCTCTTCGGCGAGGGCCGCCACGAGCGCCTCTGGGAGATGCTCGGCTCGCACCACCGGCCGATGCAGGGCATCGCCAGGGAGGCGTGGGGCACCGCGTTCGCGGTGTGGGCGCCGCACGCGCAGGCCGTGCGCCTGATCGGGGACTTCAACAACTGGAACGGCGTGCTCCACGCCATGCGCCGGCTGGACAAGACGGGCATCTGGGAGCTCTTCGTCCCCGACCTCGCCCCGTACAACGCGTACAAGTACGAGATCCTCACCGCGTCCGGCGAGTGGATCGAGAAGGCCGACCCGATGGCGCGGCACACCGAGCAGCCGCCCGCCACCGCCTCCGTGGTCACCGAGAGCAGCTACCGCTGGGGCGACTCCGCGTGGATGAGCGCCCGGGCGAGCCAGAACCCGAACGACCAGCCCATCAGCGTCTACGAGATCCACCTCGGCTCGTGGCGGCAGGGCCTCGGCTACCGGGACGCCGCCGACCAGCTCATCGACTACCTGCACGAGACCGGGTACACGCACGTCGAGTTCATGCCGCTCGCCGAGCACCCGTACGAGCCGTCGTGGGGTTACCAGGTGACCGGGTACTACGCGCCGACGTCCCGATTCGGGCATCCGGACGACCTGAAGTACCTGATCGACCGGCTGCACCAGGCCCGCATCGGCGTCTACATGGACTGGGTGCCAGGGCACTTCCCGAAGGACGCCTTCGCGCTCGCGCGCTTCGACGGCCAGCCGCTCTACGAGCACAGCGACCCGCGCCTCGGCGAGCACCAGGACTGGGGCACGCTGATCTTCAACTTCGGCGACAGCCAGGTGCGCAACTTCCTCGTCGCCAACGCCCTCTACTGGCTCGACGAGTTCCACGTCGACGGGCTGCGGGTCGACGCCGTCGCGTCGATGCTGTACCTCGACTACTCCCGCGAGGACGGGCAGTGGCTGCCGAACCGCTACGGCGGGCGCGAGAACCTCGAGGCGATCAGCTTCCTGCAGGAGACCACCGCGACGGCCTACAAGCTCCATCCCGGCGTCATGATGATGGCCGAGGAGTCGACCAGCTGGGGCGGCGTCACGCACCCCACCTCGCAGGGCGGGCTCGGGTTCGGCCTGAAGTGGAACATGGGCTGGATGAACGACTCGCTGCGCTACATCTCGAACGACCCGCTGTGGCGCAACTACCACCAGAACGAGCTCACGTTCTCCTTCCTGTACTCGTTCAGCGAGAACTTCATCCTGCCGATCAGCCACGACGAGGTCGTGCACGGCAAGGGGTCCCTCATCGGCAAGATGCCGGGAGACCCGTGGCAGCAGCTCGCGAACGTGCGCGCCTACCTGGCCTTCCAGTGGGCGCACCCCGGTAAGCAGCTGCTGTTCATGGGCCAGGAGTTCGGGCAGCGGTCCGAGTGGAGCCAGGAGCGCAGCCTCGACTGGTGGATCCTCGACCAGCCCGCCCACCGCGGCCTGCTGTCCTTCGTCGCCCAGCTGAACCGCGTCTACCGCGAGAACCCGGCGTTCTGGCAGCAGGACTCGTCGTCGGCCGGCTTCAGCTGGATCGACGGCAGCGACGCGGCGAACAGCGTGCTCGCGTTCCTCCGCTGGGACCGGGACGGCAACCCCGTCGCCGCGCTGTTCAACTTCTCCGGCCGCCCCGTCGGCGACTACCGCATCGGGCTGCCCTTCGCCGGCACCTGGGAGGAGCTGCTCAACTCGGACGCGGCCGAGTTCGGCGGGTCCGGCGTCGGCAACTACGGCGCCGTCGTCGCGGAGAACGAGCCGTCGCACGGCCACCCGGCCTCCGTGGTGCTCACCCTGCCGCCGCTCGGGGCGCTCTACTTGCGGCCGAAGCGCCGGAAGTGACCCTGCGGCGCCGCCCCGATGGCCGGCCTGCCGGTGATCGGGGCTCGGATCCGGCCCCCAGGTGCCCCGAAAAGGGGGGGCCCGGACGCGTCCTGCCTCTTGCCGGGGGGTTCTCCCGTCGGTAGCGTCGGAACGCCGGCGGATCACCCCGAAGGCCGACACCCATCGGCCGTCCGATCCGGCGGTATCGCTCCCCGGCGATCCCACCCATCGCGTGTGCTGGCTTCGTGCTCAGCACGTCCCGACGCATCCCGAATCGAGCCCGCCCATGCTCAGCAGTTCCCCCCTGCACCTCCTTCCCTTCGACTCCGCTCCGGGTTCCTGACCGCGCGCGCCGGTGGCCCCACACGGCTGCCGCTCGACGCACCCCCAACCCGTGCGAGCCGGAGACCGGCGTCCCCGACGTCGGCGTCTTCGGGTCCGTTCCCTGGACCGACAAGGATCATGACCTCCTCCCCCCTCTCCGTACCGGCCCGATCGACCGCCGCGCCCGCGATCCCCGTCGTGCGCCGCTGGTCGACGCGCTACGCCCGCCGTCTCGTCGTGACCGACGTGCTCGCCGTGGGCCTCTCGGCGCTCGCCTGCCACCTCGTGTTCCTCGGCCCGCAGCTCCTGCCGATGAGCACCCACAGCCGCGCGGTGCTCCGGATCACCTACCCGCAGTTCTCGCTGCTGCTCGCCGTCGTCTGGATCGCGCTCCTCGCCGTGATCGACAGCCGCGACGAGCGGGAGATCGGCAACGGCAGCACCGAGTACCGCCGTGTGCTCCGCGCCGGCTTCGCCGCCTTCGCGGTGTCGATCATCGCCGCCTTCTTCCTCGGCCTCGATCTGTCCCGCGGCTACGTGCTCGCCGTGTTCCCGATCGGCACCGCCGCGCTGCTCGGCTCGCGCTGGCTGTGGCGCCGCTGGCTGGTCCGGCGCCGGGTGACCGGTGCCTTCTCGCACCGCGTGGTGCTCATCGGTTCGACGGAGACGGTGCTGCAGACCGCCCGTGATCTCGCGAGGGAGCCCGGCCACGGCTATCACGTCGTCGGCGTCGCCCTCACGGACGGCCCCATCGGCGGCTCCCTCGGCGACCTGCCGATCGTCGGCGCCGTCGACGACGTGCCCCGGGTGCTGCGCACGATCGGCGCGGACACCGTGCTCGCGACGAGCAGCGACCACCTGCCCCCCGAGCGGATCCGCGACCTGGCCTGGCAGCTCGAGCCCCGCCAGCACGAGCTCGTCCTCGCGCCGGCGCTCACCGACGTGGGCGGATCCCGGATCCACCTCCGTCCGGTCGCAGGCCTGCCCCTCATCCACGTGGAGACCCCGCACTACCGGGGCGCCGGCCGCTTCGCGAAGCGGGCCTTCGACATGGTGGTCGCCTCGGCGCTGCTCGTGGTCCTCGCGCCGATGTTCGCGATCATCGCCGTGCTCGTCGCCCGGGACAGCTCGGGCGGCGTCTTCTACCGCCAGGAGCGGATCGGCCGCAACGGCGAGCCGTTCGACATCCTCAAGTTCCGCTCGATGAGCGCCGACGCCGACGCACGCCGGGCGCAGCTCACGGCCGGCATGGACAAGGGCCTGTTCAAGCTCGTCGACGACCCGCGGATCACGCGCATCGGCAAGGTGCTCCGCCGGTACTCGCTCGACGAGCTGCCGCAGCTCGTCAACGTGCTGCGCGGCGAGATGAGCCTCGTCGGCCCGCGCCCCGCCCTGCCGTCCGAGGTGTCCGAGTACGACCGGCGCGAGCTGCGTCGCCTCGCCGTGACGCCGGGGCTCAGCGGGCTGTGGCAGGTGAGCGGCCGCTCCAACCTCGGCTGGGCGGACGGCATCCGGCTCGACCTCTACTACGTGGAGAACTGGTCGATGACCCAGGATCTGCAGATCCTCTGGCGCACGGCGAAGGCGGTGCTCTCGTCCGACGGGGCCTACTGACGAGGCACGGCCGTTACCCCACCGTGACCGTTACGCTGGGACGACACGCCGTACTCGAGGAGATCCCCGCATGACGTTCACGATCCTGTTCGTCGGCAGCGGCAACGTCGGCCGCAGTGCGCTCGCCGCCCGGCTCGTCGTGCGCGAGCTGCACCGCATCTGGCCCCGCAGCGCGGATGAGGTCGCCGCGGTCAGCGCCGGCGTCGACGCGATCGACGGGATGCCGCTGCCCTCGAACCTCGAGACCGTCGCGCGACGGCGCGACCTCGACCTCGGCGATCACCGCGCGGCCCCGATGAGCCGGGCGCTCGCGGAGCGCGCGGACCTGGTGCTCACCATGACCCGCAAGCAGCGGGCGCAGATCGTGCTGCAGTACCCCGCGCTGCGGGCGCGGACCTTCGCCCTGCTCGAGTTCGTCGCGTTGCTCGGCCAGGCCGCCGACGGGCGCCGCCGGCACCCGATCGGCCGTGGCGACCGGCTCGAGGCCAAGCTGCGGCTCGTGGTCGCCGCGATGACGACGAAGAAGCGGTCCACGCCCGCGCCCGCCGACGAACGGCAGTGGGACGTGTTCGACCCCTACGCCTACAGCCTCGACATCTACGAGACGGTCGCCGCGACGATCGAGGCGGCGACGCACGCGCTCGTCGCGGACGTCGCCGTGCTCACCGGCACGCGCGGCGGCAGCAGTGCGAGTCGCACGGCCTGACGCGCCCCGTCAGTACAGCAGCATCGCGAGGCGGCGCCTGGCGGCCGCCACCCGCGGGTCGTCGTTCCCGGTGAGCGCGAAGTAGTCGAGGAGCCTGGTGCGGAGCGTCTCGCGCTCGGTGGGGGGCGCGCCCGCGAAGGCGTCGAGCACGCGCGCGAACGCGTCCTCGAGGTGTCCCCCCGCCATGTCGAGGTCGGCGACCGCGAGCGCCGCGTCCACGTCCTTCGGGTCCGCCGCGGCGCGGGTGCGCACATCCCCCGGCACGGTGCGCAGACGGTCGAGCAGCTCGACCTGCGCGAGCGCCGCCACGGCCGCTGCGTCCCGCGGGTCCTGCGCGATGGCGGTGCGGAACAGCCGCGCGGCCTCGGCGTAGTCCTGACGGTCGATCGCCTCGTACGCCTCCGCGTGCAGCGGCGGCAGCGGCTCGGGCTCGGGCTCGACGTCCGGTTCGGCTACCGGATCCGTCATCGGAACGGATCCGGTGACGCCGTTCTGGCTCGCGAGCTCGAGCACCTGCTCGAAGAGCGGCGCCAGCTGCTCCTCCGGCACGGCGCCGGCGAACAGCGGCACGGGACGGCCCGCGATGACGGCGACGACCGTGGGGACGGACTGCGCCTGGAGGCTCTCGACGATGCCCGGGTTCGCGTCGTGGTCGACGATCGCGAGCACGAGACGACCGCCCGCCGACTCGACGACCCGCTGCAGGGCGGGCAGGAGCTGCGCGGACGGGGTGCTCCATTCGGCGACGACGGCGAGCACCACCGCGACCGTGCGGGAGAGCTCGACGACCCGGCCGAGGTCCGCGTCGCCGATCTCGATGACGACGCCGGGCGGCCCGTCGGCGGGTGCCCCGTCGGCGGCAGCGGGCCGGCCGCCCGCCACCTGCTGCGCCTGCTGGTTCTGCCTGGCCACGAGCGGCGCGAGATCGATCGCGCCGCGGAGGCCGCTGATGGAAGCGCCCGGAACTGCAGCCACGTGCGTCACAACTCCTTCGCGGATATCAGCCCTTGAGCGTAGCCGAGCAGCCGGACCGGGTCCTTCGAGCCGGCGGGCGGCACCGAGAACAGCAGCTGGTAGCCGTAGGTGGAGGCGATGCCCTTGGTCGAGGACTTGGTCTTCGCGAGGATCTCGGTGGCACCGCTCGGCTTCACCTTGACGCCCGACTTGGTCGGCTTCACCGTCCACGTCTCCGTGAGCGGCACGGCGACGAGTGCGCCCGAGTCGGCGGTCGCCATCGCGACCACGGCCGACGGATCGGGGAGGCCGTCCTCGAACGTGATCCTCGCCGTGCTGCCGAGGCTCTTCACGACCGCGGCCTTCGCCGGCTCGCCGACCTTCTTCAGCAGCGGATCCCCGGCGGTGGCGAAGCCCGCCGCGATCGGCGCGTGGGCCTGCCGGAGCAGCAGGCCGTAGTCGGCGGGGAGCGCACCGGGGGCGATGCTCAGCAGGCGCGTGTCCGGCTTGAGCCGCGCGGCGCCGAGCAGCGCCGACGGCAGCAGCGGGAGCGTGACGCCCGGCACGAGTGCGGTCTCGTACTGCACCCGGTACGGATCCCGCGGTGTCGCCTGCACCAGGGTCAGGGCCACGGGCGCCCGCTTGGCGGACGCCGGTGCGGTCACGACCGCGAAGAGCGTGCGGGGCCAGGCGTGCGTGGCCTCAGGCAGCACCACCCGGGTGTCGGCGCCCGAGGTGGGGATCGCCTCGGGCAGCGGCGTCGTCTTCGCCTGCTTCTTCACCGTGTACACGGCGCTGCGCAGGGCCAGCGCCGGGCCGGCGAAGCGGGCGTTCAACGTCGACGCGGCGAGGGCCGCGTCGGCGTTCTGCTCCACGGTCGCGGCGTTCGCGACGATGCGGTTCGCCTGCTGCTCCGTGACGGCGGCGGGCGTGACCGGCACGGCCTTCGTGGTCGACGTCGGCGCCGGTGCTGCCGCGACCGGTCCCTGGCAGCCGCTGAGGAGCACGGCGCCGGCGGCCGCACCCACGGTCAGGGCGCTGAGCCGGCGGACCGATCGGCGGCCCTTCGGCGCGGCGACGACCGCGGGCCGCGCGGGACGGTACTTCGGAGGGGCCGGCGGCTTCGGCATGCGCTGCGGCGGCTTGCGTCGCGGTCCGCGGCGACGGCGCAGATGCACGAGCGCCCAGATGTAGAGGAGCAGCCCCAGCAGCGCGAGCAGGCTGCCGGTCACGATCATCGGCGTCGCGAGGGGCGTGGTGACCCGGACCGGCCAGCTCACCGTCAGCGTCGCCGGCGCCGGCGCCGTGCCGTCCGCCGCGACGAGGAGGGACAGGCTGGCGGGCACGTTGACCGTCCAGTCGAGCCCACCCGTGGCGCGCTGCTGGTCGATCCAGAGGTCGGATCCGTTCGGATCCGGATGTCCGCCGCGCAGGCCGGCGACCACGGGCGCCGTGCGGACGGCGGCCGCCGCCGTGGCGCCGTCGCTCCCGACGCGGACCGTGGCGTACCGCTGGCCGGACAGCCAGGCGGTGACATCGGACGCGCGCCCGTAGGCGGCGAACACGGGCCCGGACCCCGCGAGGTGGAGCCGCTGCACGCCGGGGTGCGCCTTCAGCACGGAGCCCGGGATCACGATGTAGCGCACGTCCTTCGGCGCGGACGCCGAGACGGTGACGTGGTCGGCGGGCTTCAGCACCGTGCGCTCAGCGATCCCGAACGCGATCAGCGCGGCCGCGACGACGAAGGTCACGAGGGCCAGCACGAAGCGCACGGACCGTCTCCTTCCCGTAGGTGGCGGCGCGGACGCGCCGGCGCCGATGGTAGGTGCGGACGGAGCCCTTGGCCGGGACACCGGTCGGCGTTGCCCCGCATCCGGGGGCCGGTGAACCCGGACAGTGTAGTCGCGGGCCTGCAGAATCGCGGTCCCCCGGCTCCCGGGACGGTCCCGGCCGCGCACCTACACTGGGCGGCGGCGCGACACGCCGCCACCAACTGGGACAGGTCTTTCGAACGAGGAGCGACACGTGTCGGACGAGTCCGGGTTCACCACCGCGATGCGCGGCTACAACCGCGACGAGGTCGACCGCGCGATGCAGGAGCTGCGGCGCGAGCTGATCAAGGCGAACAGCGGCCTGGCCGACGCGCAGCGCGACGTCAAGCGGCTCGCCGCCCGCGTCGAGGAGCTCGACTCGGAGCTCGAGGAGGTCGGCAGCCCCACCTACGCCGGGCTCGGCCACCGGCTCGAGAGCCTTCTCCGGCTCGCCGAGGCCCAGGCCACCCGCGTCATCGCGCAGGCCGACATCGATGCTGAACGCCTCCGCTCCTCCACGCAGGCCGACGTCGACCGCCTGCGCGTCGAGGCGGCGGAGCTCGCGGAGCGGCAGCTCGGCGACGCCCGCTCGCAGGCGGCCGCCATCCTGGAATCCGCTCATGCCGAGGCCGACCAGCTGACGCACCGCGCCGAGCTCGGCGCCGAGACGACCACACAGGACGCCCTCCGCGAGGCGGCGGCGATCCGCGGCGCGGTGGCGACCGAGGCCGCCGAGACCCGCGGCACCGCGAAGCGGGAGGCGGCCGCGATCCGCGCCGCCGCGGAGCGCGAGGCGGCCGAGCTGCGCGTCGTGGTCGAGCGGGAGACCGCGTCGGCCCGCGACGAGGCGGAGCGGATCATCCGGGAGACGGACTACGCCCGGGCCGAGCTGCAGCGGGAGCTCGAGGGCCGCCGTGCCGACGTGCACCGCGAGCTCGAGCGGCTGCGCATCGAGGCGCAGACCGAGGTGGAGCGCACCCGTGCCGACCTCGACCGCGACGCCGAGGCGATGCGCGCGGACCTGGCCCGCGAGGCCGAAGCCGCGCGCGTCGACGTCGCCAGGGAGGCGGAGGCCGCCAGGGGCGATCTGCAGGCGGAGCTCGAGGAGGCCAGGATCGCCCAGGCCCGCGAGCACGAGGCGACGCGCGCGGCGCTCGAGCAGGACCTGAACGAGCTGCGGGCCGAGACGGCCAAGGAGGTCGAGCAGGCCCGCCTCGATCTCGACGTCGAGATGAAGGCCCGGCGCGACGAGGCCGAGCAGGACTACCTCGCCCGTCACCAGGAGGCGGTCGCGTCGACGCAGCGCTACCTCGACGACGCGAACGCGCAGCTCGCGGACGCCATCCGCCGGGCCGCGGACAAGCGGCTCGAGGCGGACGCGCTCGAGATGACCATCGAGGTCGACGGCCGCAAGCGCCGCGAGGCCGCGGAGACCGAGGCCGCGGAGCTCGTGGCCGACGCCCGCGAACGGGCCGCCGCGATCGTGAGCGAGGCCGAGGAGCGTTCGACGCGCCTGGTGCGGGACGCGGAGGAGCGGCTCGCCGAGCTCCGCGAGGAGCGGGACGGCATCGCGCAGTACTTCGAGTCCCTGCGGTCGGCCCTCGGCTCCGCCGAACCGGTCGACGTCGAGTCCTGATCAGGACGCGTCCGTGAGGATCCGGAACGCCTTCCGCCTGGGACTCGCCGGCGGGCTCGGTGTGCTCGTCGCCCTCGCCATCGGCGGCGCCGTCACGCACCTGGCCACGATCCTGACGTACGTGGGTGCCGCGGTGTTCCTCGCCCTCGGGCTCGACCCGATGGTGACGCAGCTGCAGCGCCTGCGGATGCCGCGCTGGCTCGCGATGATCATCGTGCTCGTGGTGGTGCTCGGCCTGGTGGCGCTCATCCTCTTCCTGGTCGTCCCGGTGATCGTGAACCAGACGGCGAACCTCATCACCGGGATCGCGGACTACACCCAGGGGCTCTCCTACAGGGCGTTCCTGAAACAGGTGCAGGCCACCGTCGGCCCGTCCGTCGACGTGACCTCCATCGCGAACCAGGTGACGAAGTACCTGCAGCAGAACGCCGGCAACATCACGGGCGGCGTGCTCGCGGTGGGGCTCGGCATCGCGGGCGGAGTCGGCGGGGCGGTGATCGTGATGATCCTGACGCTCTACCTGACCGCGTCGATGCCGGTGTTCAAGTCGTCGCTGTACCGGCTCGTGCCGATGTCGCGTCGCGAGCGGTTCGCGGACATCGCCGAGCAGATCTTCCAGTCCGTCGGCCGGTACGTGATGGGGCAGGTCGGGCTGGCGCTCGTGAACGGCGTGCTGAGCTTCGTGTTCCTCACGGTCGTCGGCGCGAAGCTGCCCGCCGTGTTCGCCTTCATCGCGTTCCTCGGCAGCCTCATCCCGCTGGTCGGGACGATCTCGGGCGCGGTGCTCATCGTCGCGGGGCAGATGCTGCTCGCCGATCCGTTCTGGCCGTCGAGCGGCCTGCCCGTCTGGCTGATCGTCGCGATCTACTACCTCGTCTACATGCAGGTCGAGGCGTACATCCTGAGCCCCAACATCATGAACCGGGCAGTCAAGGTGCCGGGCGTGGTGGTCGTGATCGCCGCGCTGGTCGGCGGCACCCTGCTCGGCATCCTCGGGGCGCTGATCGCCATCCCGGTCGCCGCGGCGATCCTGCTGATCATCGAGCAGGTCTTCATCCCGAGGCAGGCGGAGGCCTAGGCCTCCGCCACCAACGCCGCCGGCACCTCCGTCGGGAGCGGCGCCCGGGCCGGCGCCACGACGCCCACGACCTCGTCGAGCACCCGCCGCACCTGGTTCTCCCCCACCCACAGGTGCTTCGCGCCCGCGACGGGCACGAGCCGCGCCTCCGGCACCACCGCGAAGCGCTTCGCCGCCTCCTCCGGGCGCAGGAAGTCGTCGAGCTCCGGCACGAGCACGACGAGGGGCTTGCCCGACCCGTGCCAGGCGGCCAGCTCCCCCTCACTCGTGCGATGCAGCGGGGGCGACAGCAGGATCGCGCCCTCGATCGGATACGCGAGGCCGAACTTGAGCACGAGCTCGGTGCCGAACGACCAGCCGAGGAGCCAGGGGGCCGGCAGGCCGCGCTCCGCGACGAAGGACATCGCGGCTGCGACGTCGTAGCGTTCCGCGATGCCGCCGTCGTACTCGCCGTCGCTCCGCCCCCGCGGGCTCTCGGTGCCGCGGGTGTTGAAGCGCAGCACGGCGAGGCCGGCGAGCGCGGGGAGGCGCGCCGCCGCCTTCCGCAGCACGTGGGAGTCCATGAATCCCCCGGCGGTGGGCAGCGGGTGCAGGCAGACGAGGGTCGCGACAGGCGGGACGTCGCGCGGCAGCGCCAGCTCTCCGACGAGCACCAGGCCGTCGACGGTGACCAGCTCGACGTCCTCGCGATCCGCCACGAGCCGGGTGCCGCTGCGGATCGGGACGAGGTCGCTCATGCGATCCGCCAGCAGTGCGGATGCCAGTGCCGCCGCGCCTCGAGGTCCACGGTCTCGCCGAGCACCCCGTCCGCGCGCCAGACCACGACGTGTGCGGTGCCCTCCGCGATGGTGAGGCCGCAGCCGGGGCACAGGTAGGGCTTCAGCGCCTGAACGCCCGAGACGGGCTGGACGTTCCAGCGGCGCCCGCGCCGTGTCTCGACGCGGAAGGCCGGGCCGACGCGCAGAGGCAGGTCCTCCTCGTCGTCCGCGGGCCCGCGGGGACGGTTACGCCGTGGCACGAGCGGTGGATCAGTACCAGTTGTAGGCGTTCGAGTGCGCCCAGGCGCCGCACGGGGAGCCGTAGGAGCCCCTGATGTAGCCGAGGCCCCAGCGGATCTGCACCCGGTAGTCGTTCTGCCAGTCGGCCCCGAACGCCGACATCTTGCTGCCCGGCAGGGCCTGCGGGATGCCGTAGGCGCCGCTCGGGTTATAGGCGTGCGTGTTCCAGCCGGACTCGCGGTTCCAGAGATTCACGAGGCAGGAGAACTCGCCCGCGCCCCAGCCGTTGCTCGCCACGAGCTGGGCGGCGAACGTCTGGGCCGTGCCCACCGGCGTCGTGTACGTCGCGCCGCCGCCCGACGAGCCCCCGCCGCCGCCTGCGGCGGCCGTGGTGTCGTGGACGACGATGACCGGCTTCACGGCCTTGAACTTGTCGCGGGTGACGCTCACGAGCACGTAGCCGCCCTGGATCGGGAAGCGCTGCACCTGGTAGTCCGGCGTGCCCGAGCCGGCCTGCAGCGCCGGCGCGGCCTCGGCCGTCGCTCCCGCGTAGGGGTCGGTGACGGTCACGAACGCGATGCACGCGCAGGCGAGCATCGCGAAGGCGCTGAGCGCGAGTCGGCCGCGTGAGAACGGGCGACGGTAGGCCGGACGAGGGGCCTCGGCGACCCGGACCCGCGGCCGCGCCTGCGGCGCCGCGCGGGGTCGGAGGACCTCCCGTGCCACCGGGCGAGCGCTGTGCACTCGCTCCGAGGACGGGAGGGTTGGGGTGTCCGAATGCCTTCCCACGATCCCGTCACCCTAGCAAAGCGGTCGAATCGGGCCCGGACGACACCCCGCGCGTCACACCTGTCACAATCGTCACAGCGTCGTCCCCCTGCCGGTCAGCGGACCGCGAGCATCACCTCGACGAGGCCGTCGATCAGCAGATCGACCTGCGCCTCGCGGTAGCCGTTGCGACCGGGCCGGAAGGCCACCGATCGCACCTCCTCGACCGTGAGGGGCGCACCCTCCTCGAAGTACGCCCGCACCTGGTCCCCGAACCGATCGACGTCCTTCGTGCGGTAGCCCTGCCCGAAGGCGCCGGTGCGGTCGAAGCGGTGCTTGTCCGGCCGCTCCATCCGCCCGATGATCTCCTTCGCGAGCGTGCGCGCCTCGGCGTAGTAGGCGCGCTCACCCGACTTGCGCATCACGCGGTCGCGCTCGCGGGCCGCGAAGGCGTCCTCGAGCCGCTCGAGCGCCGCGTCGACCGCGGCGGTGGCGTACCCGCCCCGCTGCATGGAGAAGGCGGTGCGCCGGATGTCGCCGGAGGTGACGCCCGTGTTGGTGCGCTTGTCGTCGTAGGCGGCCCGAGCGGTCGCGAGGAAGTGCTCCACCTCGTCGATGTCGTAGCCGAAGCGCCGGCCGCGGACGCGCGGGAATGGAGTGGACGTCGCCATGGCGACATCCTGCCGTCAGCGGGCCAGGAAGAGCAGGAGCAGCGCCGCTGCGCCGGAAGGAAGCACCGAATCGATCCGGTCGAGGAAGCCGCCGTGTCCGGGCAGCAGGCCGGAGATGTCCTTCACCCCGATGTCCCGCTTGATCATCGACTCACCGAGGTCCCCCAGCGTGCCGCAGAGCAGCACGACGACGCCGAAGATCGGCCCGAACCAGATCGGCTCCCCGAGCAGCAGCGGGGCGAGGACGCTCGCCACGACGATCGCCATGATCGCCGAGCCCGCGAACCCCTCCCAGGTCTTCTTGGGGCTGATCCGCGGCGCCATCGGATGCTTGCCGAACAGCAGACCGCTCACGTAGGCGAACAGGTCGGTGGCGACGACCACGGCGACGAAGGACAGCGTCCACCACTGGCCGCCGGCCTGGGCGGTCAGCACCGCCGCGCAGGAGCCGAGCCCCGTCACGTAGAGCTGCACGAACGCGGTCGTGAGCAGGTCGCGCACCAGGGGCCGGCGCGGGGTGGCCGCCTGCGCCTCTTCGGCGATCCGCCATGCGACGGCCAGCACGACCGCGCCGAGCACCGCGAGCAACCATCCGGCGGGCAGGACCGGGGCCCCGTCCGGACCGGGCGACATCGCGAAGAAGGCGACCGGCTGCGCGAGCACCCCGGCGGTGGCCGAGCCGGCTCGGGGCACCCGGATGCCGGCGTGCCGCAGCGCACCTGCGAGCTCGAAGGCGCCGAAACCGACGAGCACCACCGCGACGATGAGGAAGAGCTGCTTGGCGACGATCAGACTGACGAGCAGCGCTGCGCCGAGCACGAGGCCGAGGCCGATCGCGACGACGAGGTTGCGGCCGGTGCGGGCGGTGATCCGGGCGTTCGCCTGGTCGAACTGCAGCCGGGTCGCCCGCACCTGGCCGACGATGTCCGATCGCGTGGCCCGGATCTGCTCCTGCAGCTCCCACGTCGTGCGGGGACGCCGTCGAGGGGTCCTCCCGCCCTCGTCGTCCTCCACCCGCTACACCTCGAGCAGTTCGGCTTCTTTGCGCTTCAGCGCGTCGTCGACCGCGTCGATGTGCCGCTTGGTCAGGGCCTCGAGCTCCTTCTCCGCGCGGCTCACATCGTCGTCGCCGACCTCGCTCTTCAGCGCGTCGAGGTCGTCCTTCGCCCGGCGGCGGATGTTGCGGATGGACACCTTCGCGTCCTCACTCTTGCCGCGGACGATCTTCACGAACTCCTTGCGACGGTCCTGCGTCAGCTCGGGCATGATCACCCGGATGATGGTGCCGTCGTTCGACGGCGTCGCGCCGAGGTTCGGGGCCGTGGCGATGGCGCGCTCGATCTCCTTGAGCGCGGTCTTGTCGTAGGGCGTGACGACGAGCATGCGGGCTTCGGGGGCCTGCAGCGCCGCGAGCTGCCCGAGCGGCGTCGGGGTGCCGTAGTAGTCGACCGGGATGCGCTGGAACAGGGCCGGGTTGGCGCGTCCCGTGCGCACGGTGTTGAAGTCGTCCCTGGCGACCTCGACGGCCTTGGCCATGCGGTCTCCCGCCTCGGTCAGCACGTCCGCGATCACGTCGAAGTCCTTCCCGTCGGTGGCTGCCGCAGTCTATCGGCGGCGGACGGCGCCCGGCCGTCCGCGCTCACAGGTGCACCGAGGTGCCGACCTCCTCGCCGAGGATCGCGCGGGTGATCGTGTCGTCGCCGTCGATCCCGAACACGCGCATCCGCATGCCGTTGTCCATGCAGAGGCTGAAGGCGGTGGAGTCGACGACCTTGAGGCCCCGCTTCAGGGCGTCGGAGTAGCTGATGGAGTCGAGCTTGACCGCCGACGGGTCCTTCCGCGGGTCCGCGGTGTACACGCCGTCGACGCCGTTCTTGGCGACGAGCACCTCGTCCGCGTGGATCTCGAGTGCTCGCTGGGCCGCGACGGTGTCCGTGGAGAAGAAGGGCAGCCCCGCGCCGGCACCGAAGATGACGACCCGGCCCTTCTCGAGATGACGGATCGCGCGGCGCGGGATGTACGGCTCCGCGACCTGCGTCATGGAGATCGCCGACTGCACGCGCGTGGCGGCGCCGTTCTGCTCGAGGAAGTCCTGGAGCGCGAGGGCGTTCATCACCGTGCCCAGCATGCCCATGTAGTCGGCGCGGCCGCGGTCCATGCCCCGCTGACTCAGCTCGGCGCCGCGGAAGAAGTTGCCGCCGCCGACGACGACCGCC
The DNA here is from genome assembly GCF_025463795.1 of Amnibacterium sp. Lineage (GTDB taxonomy): Bacteria > Actinomycetota > Actinomycetes > Actinomycetales > Microbacteriaceae > Amnibacterium. Next base: position 3,935 of record NZ_JAODBE010000094.1, on the reverse strand, counting down.
ACCTGCGCCTCGGCCGATCCGGCGGCGATCTGCCGCGCCATCGACTGGACGACGTCGGGCGCGACGCCGAGCGTGCCTCCGCCGAAGGCCTCACCGGACAGCTTCAGGACGACGCGGCGCATGTTCCTCCTCGGATCGCGAACCGCGCCAAGGCTATCGGGCGAGCGGGAGACCCCGTCCTGCGTCCGGTCGTATCGCCCTCAGCCACGGGTCGGGCCGGCTCGCGCGCGGTCCGCGTGCGGTCCGCGTGCGGAGACGCGGAAGCGGCGCGGCCCCGTGGGGACCGCGCCGCTTCCGCTCGTGCCTGGATCCGCTCGGGGGTCAGGCGCCGACCTTGACGCGGGCGAAGCCACTGACCGTGAGGCCCGCGTCCTTCAGCACCGCACCGGTCGCCTGCTTGCTGTCGCGCGCGTAGGGCTGGTCGACGAGCACGACCTCCTTGTAGAAGCCGGTCAGCTTGCCCTCGACGATCTTCGGCAGCGCCGCCTCCGGCTTGCCCTCGTTCCGGGTCGCCTCGGTGAGCACCTGACGCTCGTGCTCGACCGTCTCGGCCGGCACGTCCGCGCGGGTCGTGTACGTGGGGTCGTAGACGGCGATGTGCTGCGCGACGGAGCGCGCGGTGTCCGCGTCGTTCCCGGCGTAGCCGAGCACGACGCCGACCTGCGGCGGGAGGTCCTTGCTCGTCTTGTGCAGGTAGATGGCGAACCGCTCCCCGCGGACCTGCTCGACGGAGCGCAGCTCGACCTTCTCGCCGAGCAGGGCGGCCTCGTCGTCGATGTAGGCCTGGACCGTGGTGGCGGGGGCCCCCCCGGCCGTGTCCGTGGGGACGAGCGGGGCGGCCTTGGCGGACTCGACGTCCGCGGCGCCGGCGGCGGCGACCGCGTCGAGCACCCGCTCGGCGAGCGCGAGGAAGCGCTCGTTCTTCGCGACGAAGTCGGTCTCGCTGGCGAGCTCGATGAGGGTCGCGACGCCGTCGCCGGCCTTCGCGGTGACGAGACCGGCGGTCGTGGCGCGGCCGGAGCGCTTCTCGACGCCCTTCAGCCCCTTCACCCGCAGGATCTCGATCGCCTTCTCGATGTCGCCGTCGGCCTCGACGAGCGCGTTCTTGCTGTCCAGCATGCCCGCGCCGAGGCGGTCACGCAGGGTCTTCACGTCAGCGGCGCTGAATGCGGCCATGGCTGACACTCCTTTCAGTGCGAGGGGTCGGCGGGGACGCCGGCCCTCTGGTCGAGGGGGAACGGCCGGAGGCCGCCCGGCGGCGAGAGGGTCTCGCTGAACGGACGGCCCGCGGCCGGTGGATCCGGAAGGATCAGGCGGAGGGCTCGGGGTCCTCGGTCGCAGCCGGGTCGGTGACCTTCTTCGGGCGGCGCTGAGCCGGCTTCGACTTCGCGAGCTCCTCGGCCTCGACATCCGCCTCGGTCTGCGGCGCGTGCTCGGGCACCAGGCCGTCGACGGCCTCGGCCGTGAGATCGGCGTCCGCCTGGGCGTCCGCGTCGTTCTCCTCCACGGGCGCCTCGGCCGTGGAGGCCGCAGCGTCGGTGGTCTCGGCCTGGGGCGCCTCCACGACCGCCTCGGGCTGCGCGGCGTCCTCCACGACCGTCTCGACGCGGTCCTCGGACTCGCCCGTGATGGCGGCGTTCTCGACCCGGTCGTCGACCTGCTCGATCTGGAGGTCGACGGCCTCGGGCCCGTTCGGATCGACGCCGGCGCTCGCCTGCAGGAGCTCGCGCTCCCACTCCGCGAGCGGCTCGGCCGCGTCCTGGCTCGAGCCCTGGTGGCGCTGGATGAGGCCCTCGGCCGCGGCGTCGGCGATGATCCGCGTGAGCAGCGCGACGGAGCGGATCGCGTCGTCGTTGCCGGGGATCGGGTAGGCGAGCTCGTCGGGATCGGCGTTCGTGTCGAGGATGCCGATCACCGGGATGCCGAGCTTCTTCGCCTCGTCGACCGCGAGGTGCTCACGCTTCGAGTCGATGACCCAGATCGCCGACGGCGTCTTCGAGAGGTTGCGGATACCGCCCAGCGTCTTCTCGAGCTTGTCGCGCTCGCGCCGCTGGATCAGCAGCTCCTTCTTCGTGTAGCCCTTGGTCGTGTCGTCGAAGTCGACGAGGTCGAGCTCCTTGAGCCGGTTCAGACGCTTGTGCACCGTCTGGAAGTTCGTGAGCAGGCCGCCGAGCCACCGCTGGTTGACGTACGGCTGGCCGACGCGGGTCGCCTGCTCGGCGATCGCCTCCTGGGCCTGCTTCTTGGTGCCGACGAACAGGACCGTGCCGCCGCGGGCGACGGTCTCCTTGACGAAGTCGTAGGCCTTGTCGATGTAGGCCAGCGACTGCTGCAGGTCGATGATGTGGATACCGGAGCGCTCGGTCAGGATGAATCGCTTGACCTTCGGGTTCCACCGGCGGGTCTGGTGTCCGAAATGCACGCCGCTGTCGAGCAGCTGGCGGATGGTGACGACGGCCACGGCCGTATCCTCTTCTCTGCGCCGTCTCCGGCGCTGTTGCGGTTGATCGCGGTCGACGACGTGCGTCGATCCGCCCTGGCGCCCGGCGGCTCCGTCCGCCCTCGTGGATCGAGGGACCGGTGGACGGCGCCCGCCGTGGATGGGCGCGCGAAGTCACCCCGCGGACGGGATGCGGCCAGCAGTCTAGCAACCCGCGGCCCGTCGGGCCGCCCGCTCCTCCCCAGGGCCCGCGACGACATCAGCGGGGCCGGCTGCCCGGTCCGCAGATCCGGACCGCGGCGGCACGGACGACCATCACCGCGTGCTCCGATCCTGGACCGTCCTGCTGCTGCTGGCCGCGTCGGCGGTGACGGCACCCGCCGCTGGGCATCGCTGGTCCTGGCCGATCGCCGCGCCGCATCCGGTCGTCCGCGGCTTCGAGGCTCCCGCGACGCCGTACGGCTCCGGTCATCGAGGCGTCGACCTGGCCGCTGCCGTCGGCACGCTCGTCACCGCGCCGGCCGACGGGACGGTGGTGTGGGCCGGCCGGATCGTGGACCGCGGGGTGGTGTCGATCGAGCACGGCGGAGGGCTCCGATCGAGCTTCGAGCCCGTGCTCCCGCTCGTGGTACGCGGTCAGGCCGTGCACCGAGGCGAGCCGGTCGGGCGGGTCGCCACCGGCGGGACGCACCGCGCAGGGGTGCTGCACCTCGGTACCCGGGACGAGACGGGCTACGTGTCGCCGCTCCGGTTCCTCGGGGGCCTCGAGCGGGCGGTGCTCCTGCCGCTGACCGCGTCAGCCGGCGGACTCGTCGAGGACGGCGCGCGGATGCGCCAGCCGGTAGCTCTGGGTGAGCCGCTCCATGGAGACGTGGGTGTAGATCTGCGTCGTGCCGAGGCTGGCGTGCCCGAGGATCGCCTGCACCGCCCGCAGGTCGGCGCCGCCGTCGAGCAGGTGGGTCGCGGCCGAGTGCCGCAGGGTGTGGGGGCCGGACGGGCCGGATCCCGGGACCGCTTGAAGCAGACCCGAGACGAGGCGGTGCACGCTGCGCGGACCGATCCGGCCGCCGCGGCTGCCGAGGAACAGGGCCGCCCCGGCCGCGCTCCCCCGGGCGAGGAGCACGGGCCGCCCCGCCTCCAGGTAGGCGGTGAGAGCGCGGGCCGCGGGCACGCCGAACGGGACGACCCGCTGCTTGTCGCCCTTGCCGATCACGCGCACGGTGAGCGCGCCGAGGTCGAGGTCGTCGACGTCCGCGCCGCACGCCTCCGACACGCGCAGCGCGGAGCCGTAGAGCAGCTCGACGATCGCGAGGTCGCGCAGCGCGTCCGGGGCGCCGTCCGCCGCTGCGGCCTCGAGCCCCGCGAAGAGCTCGCCCATCTGCTCGCCGCCGACGACGCGCGGCAGGTGCCCCTGCGCCTTCGGGGCGCGGAGGCGGGCGCCGGCATCCGTCGGTGCGCGACCCGAGCGCTGCAGCCAGGCCGTGAGGCTGCGGGC
>NZ_JAODBE010000073.1 GCF_025463795.1 Amnibacterium sp. | reverse complement strand
CACGTCAACGACGAGGCGGTCGAAGTCGGTGCGCTCACCGGCACGAGTTGCCTCGACACGGTAGGTCACCTTGAGAACCGGCGAGTAGATCGAGTCGACCGGAATCTGGCCGGCCTCTGAGTACTCGTTGCGGTTCTGGGTAGCCGACACGTAGCCACGGCCACGCTCGATGGTCAGCTCGAGTTCGAACTTCGCCTTGTCGTTCAGGGTGGCGATGACGAGCTCGGGGTTGTGGACCTCCACGCCGGCCGGAGCCGAGATGTCGGCGGCGGTGACCTGGCCGGCACCCTGCTTGCGCAGGTACGCGGTGATCGGCTCGTCGTGCTCGCTCGAGATGACGAGTCCCTTGATGTTCAGGATGATCTCGGTGACGTCTTCCTTCACGCCGGGAACGGTGCTGAACTCGTGCAGAACGCCGTCGATGCGGATGCTGGTGACAGCGGCTCCGGGGATCGAGGAGAGCAGGGTACGGCGAAGGGAGTTGCCGAGGGTGTAACCGAAGCCGGGTTCCAGCGGCTCGATGACGAACCGCGAGCGGAACTCGGAGATCGGCTCCTCGGTGAGAGTGGGGCGCTGTGCGATGAGCACTGTTGGTTTCCTTTCGTGTCCGCTATATGACACAGAGGGGGTCCGGGCGCAGCGGCGTCCGGGAGGGTTCAGCGCGCCAGGCGCTGAAGTTCGTATCGGCCCGGTCCGGGCTGGAGCTGCCGATGCTCAGTCGTGCCCGAGGCCCGGACGGGCCTCGGAACCGGCGTCGCGGCGGAGGCCGCAAACGGCCCCCGCTCCCAGCTCCAGCGGTCAGACCCGGCGGCGCTTGGGGGGACGGACGCCGTTGTGCGCCTGAGGCGTCACGTCGTTGATCGAACCGACCTCGAGGCCCGCCGCCTGAAGCGACCGGATCGCGGTCTCACGTCCCGAGCCGGGGCCCTTGACGAAGACGTCGACCTTCTTCATGCCGTGCTCCTGCGCCTGCCGCGCCGCCGATTCGGCCGCGAGCTGCGCGGCGAACGGCGTCGACTTGCGAGAGCCCTTGAATCCCACGCCGCCGGACGAGGCCCAGCTGATCACGGCACCGGTGGTGTCGGTGATCGAGACGATCGTGTTGTTGAACGTCGACTTGATGTGGGCCTGGCCCAGCGCGATGTTCTTCTTCTCCTTGCGACGCGGCTTACGCGCGGCGCCCGCCTTCGGTGCTGCCATGTCTGTTCGCTTCTCCTACGAGTCTGTTCGGGCGGTGGGCCGGCGGCCTACTTGCGCCCGGCCTTCTTCTTGCCGGCCACGGTTCGCTTCGGACCCTTGCGCGTACGGGCGTTCGTCTTCGTCCGCTGACCGTGCACGGGGAGGCCGCGGCGGTGGCGGAGGCCCTGGTACGAGCCGATCTCGACCTTGCGGCGGATGTCGGCGGCGACCTCGCGGCGGAGGTCGCCCTCCACCTTGTAGGCGCCCTCGATGTGGTCGCGGAGGAGGACGAGCTGGTCGTCCGTCAGGTCACGCACGCGGATGTCCGGGCTGATGCCGGTCGCCGCGAGCGTCTCGTGGGCGCGCGTGCGCCCGACGCCGTAAATGTAGGTGAGGGCGACCTCCACCCGCTTCTCGCGGGGGATGTCGACGCCGGCGAGTCGTGCCATGCGTCAGCTCCTTGTCAGGATCACGGAGGATGAAGCAGCGCCGGTGCCCGGGCCTCCGACCCGAGGTGTCCCCCGCTGACGCGGGTTCTGGCGCTGCCGTGGAGTGCACCCCTCCCGTTGCCGGGAGGGGCTGCCCCGGTGATCGAGGAGCGTCCGCAGGACGCTTCTCGGAACCGGGGGGTGGTGCTGTATGGAGTTGTGGTGCTCAGCAGGTTTCGAGCGCCGGCCCGCAATGACCGGCCCTCGACGTGATCCGGCGGACGCTCTCGCATCCGCGCGGATCAACCCTGGCGCTGCTTGTGGCGGACGTTCTCGCAGATGACCATCACGCGACCGTGGCGGCGGATGACCTTGCACTTGTCGCAGATCGGCTTGACCGACGGGTTGACCTTCATGGGATTCCTCTTCTCGCTGTCCTCGTACCGGATCCGCGCGGGATCCGGCCGTTACTTCGCAGCAGCTCTCGCTGTGCTCCGCGAGCAGTCGTTCGACGCTGTGTCGTATGAACTACTTGTAGCGGTAGACGATCCGGCCGCGGGTCAAGTCGTACGGGCTCAGCTCGACGATCACGCGGTCCTCGGGCAGGATGCGGATGTAGTGCTGCCGCATCTTGCCGGAGATGTGGGCGAGCACCTTGTGCCCGTTGCTCAGCTCCACTCGGAACATCGCATTGGGCAGCGCTTCGACCACTGCGCCCTCGATCTCGATGACACCGTCTTTCTTGGCCATGGCCTCACTTCGTCTCACGCTGCTGACACAGCGTGCTGCTGATCATGCGGGGGTGGATCGACGCCCGTTCGGATCTCGTGCAGAAGCACCGAGGGCTGCGCGTCGCAGTGGACGGACAGACGAAGAACGCCGACGGACAATCCTAGACCACAACCGCGGAGGCCACGAAACCATTCCGACGGCCGCACGGCGCGTGGCATCGAAGGCCGTCCGGTTCAGCGGCCGGGGGCGCGCCGGCACAGAGGACTCGGACGGCCACGACAGGGTCTCAGGCGGCCGGCTCGGACCCGTCCGCGCCGATGACGGCCCCGTCGAGCGCGTCGAAGATCCGCTGGGTGACGTCCTCCATGGGGCCCGCGGCGTCGACCGACACGAGGATGCCCCGCTCCGCGTAGACCGCGACGAGCGGGTGGGTCTGCTCCTGGTAGATGCCGAGCCGGCGCCGGATCACGTCCTCCGTGTCGTCGCTGCGGCCCTGATCGGCGGCGCGCTTCAGCAGGCGCCGGACGACCTCGTCGGGTTCGATGACCATCTGCACGACGACGTCGAGCTCGTTCCCGAGCTCCGCGAGGCACGCGTCGAGCGTGTGCACCTGCGGCAGCGTGCGGGGGAAGCCGTCGAGCAGGAACCCGCTCGAGACGTCGTCCTGCGCAAGCCGGTCGAGCACCATGGCGTTCGTCAGCTCGTCCGGCACGTACGCGCCCCGGTCGAGGTACTCCTTGACCTGCAGCCCGAGCGGCGTCTCCTGGGCCACGTTCGCCCGGAAGATGTCGCCGGTCGAGATCGTCTGGATCTGATAGGCCTTCGCTACTCGCTCGGCCTGGGTGCCCTTGCCGGCACCGGGTGGGCCGATCAGCAGCATCCGCATCAGCGGAGCAGTCCTTCGTAGTGCCGCTGCTGCAACTGCGAGTCGATCTGCTTCACCGTCTCGAGTCCGACGCCGACGATGATCAGGATGGAGGCGCCGCCGAACGGGAAGTTCGTGTTGGCGCCGATCAGCACGAAGGCGACGAGCGGCACGAGGGCGATGAGGCCCAGGTAGATCGAGCCCGGCAGCGTGACGCGGGTCAGCACGTAGTCGAGGTACTCGGCCGTCGGCCGGCCGGCCCGGATCCCGGGGATGAACCCGCCGTACTTCTTCATGTTGTCCGCGACCTCCTCCGGGTTGAAGGTGATGGCGACGTAGAAGTAGGTGAACCCGACGATCAGTAGGAAGTACAGGAGCATGTAGAGCGGATGGTCGCCGGTGGTCAGGTAGCTCTGGATCCATGTCACCCACGCCGGCGGCGCCTCGCCCGACTTCGGCTGGTTGAACTGGGCGATCAGCGCCGGCAGATACAGCAGGCTCGAGGCGAAGATGACCGGCACGACGCCGGCCATGTTGACCTTGATCGGGATGTAGGTGTTGTTGCCGCCGTAGGTGCGGCGACCGACCATCCGCTTGGCGTACTCGACGGGGATGCGCCGCTGCGACTGCTCGACGTAGACGACCGCGCCGACGACGACCACGCCGATCAGCACCACGAGGATCGCGACCTCGGGGCTCTGCGCCTGGCCGATCGAGATGATCGACTGCGGGAAGCGGGCGGCGATCGAGGTGAAGATCAGCAGCGACATGCCGTTGCCGACGCCGCGCTCGGTGATGAGCTCGCCCATCCACATGATGAGGCCGGTGCCGGCGGTCATCGTGACGACCATCAGCACCACGGCCCACCAGGCCTGGTTCGAGATGAGGTTCGAGCAGGCGGTGGAGGTCGACGATCCGCCGAAGAGCGCGCCGCTCCGGGCGACCGTGATCAGGGTCGTCGACTGGAGCACACCGAGCGCGATGGTGAGGTACCGCGTGTACTGGGTGAGCTTCGCCTGCCCCTCCTGGCCCTCCTTGTAGAGGACCTCGAAGCGCGGGATGACCACGCGCAGCAGCTGCACGATGATCGACGACGTGATGTACGGCATGATGCCGAGCGCGAAGATCGACAGCTGCAGCAGCGCGCCGCCGCTGAACAGGTTGACGAGCTCGTAGAGCCCGGACGCACCCGTCTGCTGGCTGGAGATGCACGCCCGCACGTTCGCGAAGTCCACGAACGGCGCGGGGATGAACGAGCCGAGCCGGAACACGGCCACGAGCGCCAAGGTGAACAACACCTTGCGCCGCAGGTCTGGCGTGCGGAAGATCCGCGCGACGGCACTCAGCACTGGGTTCCTCCGCTTTCGTTCCGTGGACCCGAGGACCGGGTGCCCGTCATGCCGTCCCGGCGGGCGGTCAGCGGACCGAACCGCCCGCGGCGACGATCTTCTGCTCGGCCGACGCGGAGACCTTGTCCACGGCGACGTTCAGACTAACCGCGATTTCGCCGGTACCGAGGACCTTGACCTTCTCGTTCTTGCGCACGGCGCCCTTCGCCACGAGGTCGGCGATGGTGACGTCGCCGCCCGTGGGGTAGAGCGAGCCCAGCTTGTCGAGGTTGACGACCTGGTACTCCACCCGGAACGGGTTGGTGAAGCCGCGCAGCTTGGGCGCGCGCATCACGAAGTTCAGGTTGCCGCCCTCGAGGCCGGCGCGCACACCGTAGCGGGCCTTCGTGCCCTTGGTGCCACGGCCCGCGGTCTTGCCCTTCGAGCCCTCGCCGCGCCCGACGCGGGTGCGGTCCTTCTTGGCGCCCGCAGCCGGACGGAGGTGGTGCACCTTCAGCAGCGCGGCCGGCTTCTCGGCCGGCGCGGCCGCGGTGGTCTCCTCCGCCTTCGCAGCGGTGCGCTTCGTGGTCTCTGCCATCAGCCGAGCTCCTCAACCTTGACGAGGTGGGCGACCGCGCGCACGTAGCCGCGGTTCTGCGGGGTGTCCTCGCGCTCGACGCTGCCACCGATGCGGTGCAGGCCGAGGCTGCGCAGGGTGTCCCGCTGGTTCTGCTTCTCGCTCACCTTGGACTTGATCTGGGTGATCTTCAGGGTCGCCATCAGGCACTCGCCTTCTGCTCGTCGGCCGCGCGCTGCGCACGCAGCAGCCGGGCCGGGACGACCCGGTCGATGTCGAGGCCGCGACGGCCGGCGACGGCCGCGGGCTCCTCGAGGGACTTCAACGCCGCGACGGTCGCGTGGACGATGTTGATCGTGTTGCTCGAGCCGAGCGACTTCGACAGCACGTCGTGGATGCCCGCGCACTCGAGGACGGCGCGCACGGGGCCGCCCGCGATGACGCCGGTACCCGCGGCGGCGGGACGCAGCAGCACCACGCCGGCGGCCGCCTCACCCTGAACGGGGTGCGGGATCGTCTGGGCGACCCGGGGGACGCGGAAGAAGTTCTTCTTCGCCTCCTCGACGCCCTTGCTGATGGCCGTCGGGACCTCGCGGGCCTTGCCGTAGCCGACGCCGACGGTGCCGTTGCCGTCACCGACGATCACGAGGGCGGTGAAGCTGAAGCGACGCCCGCCCTTCACGACCTTCGAGACGCGGTTGATCGTGACGACGCGCTCGAGGAACTGGCTCTCGGAGCCGCGGGCGCCGCGGTCTCGGTTCGGGTTCCGCTCGCGTCCGCCTCGCCGCTGCTCGCGCGGCTCGTTCCGGAGGTCCGTCGTGGAGGCGGCGGTCTCGACCGGCGCCTCGTTCAGCGGCTCGTTCGGCGTGCTGGGGGTGCTCGGGGTGCTGGGGGTGTTCGTGGTGTCGGGGGTGTTCGTGGTGTCGGTCACAGGCTCAATCCACCTTCTCGGGCGCCGTCGGCGATGGCCGCCACGCGGCCCGCGTACTTGTTGCCGCCCCGGTCGAACACGACCGCGGCGATGCCGGCCTGCTTGGCCCGCTCCGCCACGAGCTCGCCGACGCGCTTCGCCTTGGCGGTCTTGTCACCGTCGAACGAGCGGAGGTCGGCCTCGAGCGTGGAGGCGGAGGCCAGCGTGTGGCCACGGCTGTCGTCCACCACCTGCACGAAGACGTGCCTGGAGGACCGGTTGACCACGAGACGCGGGGTCTCGGGCGTGCCGGCGATGCGCTTGCGCAGGCGGGCGTGCCGCTTGTCGCGTGCCGCGGAGCGGCTGCTCTTCGATGTCGCCATGATCACTTCCCTGACTTTCCGGCCTTGCGGCGGACGTTCTCGCCCGCGTACCGGACGCCCTTGCCCTTGTAGGGCTCGGGCTTGCGGATCTTGCGGATGTTCGCGGCCGTCTCGCCGACGGCCTGCTTGTCGATGCCCGACACGGTGAGGCGGTTGTTGCCCTCCACCGTGAAGGTGATGCCGGCGGGCGGCTCGACGACGACCGGGTGCGAGAAGCCGAGGGCGAACTCGATGTTCGCGCCGCGGGCCTGCACGCGATATCCGGTGCCGACGACCTCGAGGCCCTTGGTGTAGCCCTGAGTCACGCCGATGATGTTGTTCGCGATGAGGGTGCGGGTCAGGCCGTGGAGCGACCGGGACTCGCGCTCGTCGTCGGGACGCGCGACGAGCACGCGGCCGTTGTCGATCGCGACGGTGATGGGCTGGGCGATGGTGAGCCCGAGGGTGCCCTTGGGGCCCTTCACCGTGACGTCGCGGCCGTCGACGGTCACGTCGACGCCGGACGGGATGTCGATGGGCAGTCTGCCGATACGGGACATGGTCGTGTCACCACACGTAGGCGAGGACTTCCCCACCCACGCCCTTCTTGGTCGCCTCACGGTCGGTCAGCAGACCGGAGGAGGTGGACAGGATCGCGACGCCGAGGCCGCCGAGGACCTTCGGCAGCTCCGTGGACTTCGCGTAGACGCGCAGGCCGGGCTTCGAGACGCGCTTGATGCCGACGATGGACCGCTCGCGGTTCGGGCCGTACTTCAGGGCGAGCACGAGCGTCTTGCCGACGCGGGCGTCCTCGACGCTCCAGTCGGCGATGTAGCCCTCGGCCTTCAGGATGTCGGCGATGTGGGACTTCAGCTTCGAGTGCGGCAGGGTCACCGTCTCGTGGTAGGCCGAGTTCGCGTTGCGGACCCGCGTGAGCAGGTCGGCGACCGGATCGGTCATCGTCATGGGGTTCTTCTTCCTCGCCCGGTTTCGCGGTTCGCGACCTGGAGCGGTCATGGGCCCGGGGCGGGCCCGGTTCGTCTACTGGTTGGTCTGGGTGGCGCTGCGGAACGGGAAGCCGAGCGCGCGCAGCAGCGCGCGTCCCTCGTCGTCCGTCCTCGCGGTGGTGACCACGGTGATGTCGAAGCCGCGGACGCGGTCGATGCGGTCCTGGTCGATCTCGTGGAAGACGCTCTGCTCGGTCAGGCCGAACGTGTAGTTGCCGTTCCCGTCGAACTGCCGGTCCGACAGGCCGCGGAAGTCGCGGATGCGGGGCAGGGCGAGCGACAGCAGGCGGTCGAGGAACTCCCAGGCCCGGTCGCCGCGCAGCGTGACGTGCGCGCCGATGGGCTGGCCCTCGCGGAGCTTGAACTGCGCGATGGACTTGCGGGCACGAGTGACCTGGGGCTTCTGGCCGGTGATCTTCGTGAGATCGGCGACCGCGCCGTCCATGATCTTGCCGTCGCGGGCGGCGTCGCCGACGCCGGTGTTCACGACGACCTTCACGAGACCGGGCACCTGGTGCACGTTCCCGAAGCCGAACTCCTTCTGGAGCGCCGGCAGGATCTCGGAGCGGTACTTCTGCTTCAGGCGCGGCTGAACGTTCTCAGTCGTCGCAGCAGGAGTGGTGGTGCTCATGGGTTACAGGTCCTTCCCGGACTTCTTCGCGTAGCGCACGCGGACGTTCTTCGTGACGCCGTCCTTCGTGACCGTGTCGACGCGGTGGCCGACGCGGGTCGGCTTCTTCGTCTCCGGGTCCACGAGGGCCACGTTCGAGATGTGGATCGGCGCCTCGACGGTCTCGAGACCGCCGGTCTTGGTGCCGCGCTGGGTCTGGCCGACACGGGTGTGGCGAGTGGCGAAGTTCACGCCCTCCACGACGACCCGGTTCTGCTCGACGAGGACCTCGAGGACCTTGCCCTGCTTGCCGCGGTCACCGCCGCGGGCCTGGGTCGGACCCGAGATCACCTGGACGAGGTCGCCCTTCTTGATGTTGGCCATGGGCTCAAATCACCTCCGGGGCGAGCGAAATGATCTTCATGAAGCGCTTGTCACGCAGCTCGCGGCCCACCGGGCCGAAGATGCGTGTGCCGCGCGGGTCGCCGTCGTTCTTGAGGATGACGGCCGCGTTCTCGTCGAACTTGATGTACGAGCCGTCGGAACGCCGGGTCGACTTGACGGTGCGCACGACGACCGCCTTGACGACGTCGCCCTTCTTGACGTTGCCGCCGGGGATCGCGTCCTTGACCGTCGCGACGATGATGTCGCCGAGGCCCGCGTAGCGACGGCCGGAACCGCCGAGCACGCGGATGGTGAGCAACTCCTTGGCGCCGGTGTTGTCGGCGACCTTGAGTCGGGACTCCTGCTGGATCATGGCCTACTTCGCCTTCTCGAGGACCTCGATGAGGCGCCAGCGCTTCGTGGCCGAGAGCGGCCTCGTCTCGCTGATGACCACGAGGTCACCGACGCCGGCGGCGCCGGCCTCGTCGTGCGCCTTCACCTTGGAGGTGCGGCGGATGACCTTGCCGTAGAGGGGGTGCTTCACGCGGTCCTCGACCTCGACGACGATGGTCTTGTCCATCTTGTCGCTGGTCACGTAGCCACGACGCACCTTGCGGTACCCGCGGTCCGTGGCGGCGGTCGCCGTCGCGGTGGCCTGCGGCTCCGCGGGCGTCGGCGTTGCCTTGGCCATCAGTTGCTCTCCTCGGTGGTCGTCTCCGCAGGCGTCTCGGCCGCGGTGTCCGCGGCGGCCTTGCGGGTCCGGGTCTTCTTCGGGGCCGCCTCCGGCGCCGGGGCCGGCGCGGGGGTGGCCCGGATGCCGAGCTCGCGCTCGCGCATCACGGTGTAGATGCGGGCGATGTCGCGCTTGACCGCGCGCACCCGCCCATGGGCCTCGAGCTGGCCGGTCGCCGACTGGAAGCGCAGGTTGAACAGCTCCTCCTTGGCCTTCCGCAGCTCGTCCGCGAGACGGCCGTTCTCGTAGCCGTCGAGCTCGCGGGGGGCGAGGTCCTACGATCCGATCGCCATCCGGCGTCCCCCTCCTCGCGCTGGGTGATGCGTGCGTTGAGCGGCAGCTTGTGAATGGCCCGCAGCAGCGCCTCACGGGCGAGCTGCTCGTTGACGCCGGCGACCTCGAACAGGACGCGGCCGGGCTTGATGTTGGCAACCCACCACTCGGGCGAACCCTTCCCGGAACCCATGCGGGTCTCGGCGGGCTTCTTCGTGAGGGGACGGTCGGGGTAGACGTTGATCCACACCTTGCCGCCACGCTTGATGTGCCGCGTCATGGCGATACGGGCGGACTCGATCTGCCGGTTCGTCACGTACGCGGACGTGAGCGCCTGGATGCCGAACTCGCCGAAGGTGACCTTCGTGCCGCCCGTCGCCTGGCCGCTGCGGCCGGGGTGGTGCTGCTTGCGGTGCTTGACCCGTCGTGGGATGAGCATTACGCGTTCGCTCCTTCCAGGGGGGCGTTGTCGCGCGGACCGCGGCGGCGGTCGTCGCGCCGCTCGGGCCGGCGGCTGGCCTGCGTGGCCTGCTCGCGGGCGAGCTCCTTGTTGGTGATGTCGCCCTTGTAGATCCAGACCTTCACGCCGATGCGGCCGAAGGTGGTCTTCGCCTCGTAGAAGCCGTAGTCGATGTTCGCGCGGAGCGTGTGCAGGGGCACCCGGCCTTCGCGGTAGAACTCGCTGCGGCTCATCTCCGCACCGCCGAGGCGGCCGGAGACCTGCACGCGGACGCCCTTGGCGCCGGCGCGCTGCGCGCTCTGCAGGCCCTTGCGCATCGCGCGGCGGAACGCCACGCGGGCGGAGAGCTGCTCGGCGATGCCCTGCGCGACCAGCTGGGCCTCGGCCTCGGGGTTCTTGACCTCGAGGATGTTCAGCTGGATCTGCTTCTTGGTGAGCTTCTCGAGGTCGGCGCGGATGCGCTCGGCCTCGGCGCCGCGGCGGCCGATCACGATGCCGGGACGTGCCGTGTGGATGTCCACGCGGACGCGGTCACGGGTGCGCTCGATCTCGATGCGCGCCACACCGGCGCGGTCGAGGCTCTTCAGCAGCAGGGTGCGGATCTTCACGTCCTCGGCGACGAAGTCGCTGTACCGCTGGCCGGGCTTGCGCGAGTCCGAGAACCAGCGCGAGACGTGGTCGGTGGTGATGCCGAGACGGAAGCCGTACGGGTTGACCTTCTGGCCCATCAGCGGTTCCTCGCCTTCTTCTGTGCTGCCGCCGGCGCCGAGGTCTCCTCGGGCGTCGCCAGCACGACGGTGATGTGACTCGTGCGCTTGTTGATCCGGAACGCCCGGCCCTGCGCCCGCGGCCGGAACCGCTTGAGCGTGGTGCCCTCGTCCACGAACGCACGGGCGACGAACAGGTCCTGCTCGTCGAGGTAGGTGTTCGCCGCGTCGGCCTTGACCTTGGCGTTCGCCATCGCCGAGGCGAGGAGCTTGTACACCGGGGTCGCCGCGGCCTGCGGCGAGAACTTCAGGATCGCGAGGGCCTCCGCAGCCTGCTTGCCGCGGATGAGGTCGACGACGCGACGGGCCTTCTGCGGCGTGATGCGGACCTGCCGCAGTCGCGCGCTTGACTCAACCATTCGTCTGCTCCTTCACGCCCCGCGTCAGCGGCGGCGACCCTTCTTGTCGTCCTTCTCGTGCCCGCGGAACGTGCGGGTCGGCGCGAACTCGCCGAGCTTGTGCCCGACCATCGCCTCCGTCACGAACACGGGGATGTGCTTCCGCCCGTCGTGCACCGCGATGGTGTGACCCAGCATCGCGGGCACGATCATCGAGCGGCGCGACCAGGTGCGGATGACCTGGTGGGTGTTGCCGGCGTTCTGCGTGACGACCTTCTGCAGCAGGTGGTCGTCCACGAAGGGACCCTTCTTGAGACTCCGAGGCATCGTTCGCTACTCCTACTTGCGCTTCTTGCCGACGGTGCGACGGCGGACGATGAGCTTGTCGCTCTCCTTGTTCGGGTGCCGGGTGCGTCCCTCGGACTGACCCCACGGGCTGACCGGGTGGCGACCACCGGAGGTCTTGCCCTCACCACCACCGTGCGGGTGATCGATCGGGTTCATCGCGACACCGCGGACGGTCGGGCGGATGCCCTTCCAGCGGTTGCGACCGGCCTTGCCCCAGTTGATGTTCGACTGCTCCGCGTTGCCGACCTCGCCGACCGTGGCACGGCAGCGGACGTCGACGTTGCGGACCTCGCCCGACGGCAGCCGGAGCTGCGCGTACGGGCCGTCCTTCGCGACGAGCCGCACCGAGGCGCCGGCCGAGCGGGCCATCTTCGCGCCGCCACCGGGGCGGAGCTCGATGGCGTGGATGACGGTACCGACCGGGATGTTCTTCAACGGCAGGTTGTTGCCCGGCTTGATGTCCGCCGACGGGCCGGTCTCGACGACGTCGCCCTGCGCGAGGCGGGTCGGCGCGAGGATGTAACGCTTCTCGCCGTCCACGAAGTGGAGCAGCGCGATGCGGGCCGTGCGGTTCGGGTCGTACTCGATGTGCGCGACACGGGCGTTCACGCCGTCCTTGTCGGCACGACGGAAGTCGATGACCCGGTACTGGCGCTTGTGCCCGCCACCGATGTGCCGCGTGGTGATGCGGCCCTGGTTGTTGCGGCCACCGGTCTTGGAGATCGGACGGAGCAGGCTCTTCTCCGGCGTCGTCCGGGTGATCTCGGCGAAGTCGGCCACGGACGAGCCGCGGCGACCCGGCGTGGTCGGCTTGTAGTTGCGGATTGGCATGTGCTGTTCCTCCTGGCGCCTAGCCGACGGCCGTGAAGATGTCGATGGTCCCGGACTTCAGGGTCACGATCGCGCGCTTGGTGTTCTTGCGCTTGCCGGTGCCGAAGCGGGTGCGGCGGGTCTTCCCCTGGCGGTTCGCCGTCGTGATCGTCGCGACCTGGACGTCGAAGATCTTCTCGATCGCGAGCTTGATCTCCGTCTTGTTCGAGCGGGGGTCGACGAGGAACGTGTACTTGCCCTCGTCGATGAGCCCGTAGCTCTTCTCGGAGACGACCGGCTTCAGGATGATGTCGCGCGGGTCCTTGTACTGGATGGCGCTGTGGTTGGCCGTCGCGGCGGTGTCGCTCACGCGGAGACCTCCTCGGTCGTGCTGGTGCCGGACGGGGCGGCGGCGGAATCCGTCTGGTCCGTCGCGGACTCCGGAGCCGTGGCGGTGTCGGTCTGGTCCGTCGCCGACTTGTGGGCGACGAAGGCGTCGATGGCCGCGCGGGTGAAGACGACGTCGTCCGCGAGGAGGACGTCGTAGGCGTTCAGCTGGTCGACCGCGAGCAGGTCGACGCCCTTCAGGTTGCGCACGCTCTTCACCGCCACCGTCTCGTCACGGCCGACGACCAGCAGCTGGCGCTTGCCGCCGCGAGTCGCCGCGAGGGCCTCGGAGGCCTTCTTCGTCGAGGGCACGTCGCTCTCGACGAACGTCTCGAGCACGTGCACCCGGCCGGCGCGAGCGCGGTCGGACAGCGCACCGAGCAGCGCCGCGGCGATCATCTTCTTAGGGGTGCGCTGGGCGTAGCTGCGCGGCACCGGCCCGTGGACCGTGCCACCGCCGCGGTGCTCGGGCGCGCGGACGGACCCCTGACGGGAGCGACCGGTGCCCTTCTGCTTGAACGGCTTGACGCCCGAACCGGACACCTCGCCGCGGTTCTTGGTCTTGTGCGTGCCCTGACGCGCGGCGGCGAGCTGCGCGGTCACCACCTGATGGATCAGGGGGATGTTCGTGGGCTGGTCGAAGAGCTCGGCGGGCAGATCGGTGGCGGCCATGCTCAGGCTCCCTTCACGGCGTCGCGGATGAAGACGATGCGGCCACGGGGACCGGGGACGGCGCCCTTGACGAGCAGGAGGTTCTTCTCGACGTCGACCGCGTGGACGACGAGGTTCAGGATCGTGGTGCGCTCGTGGCCCATCCGGCCGGCCATCCGCATGCCCTTGAAGACGCGGGACGGCGTCGAGGAGGCACCGATGGAGCCGGGCTTGCGGTGGTTGCGGTGCGAACCGTGGCTCGAGGAGACGCCGTGGAAGTTGTGGCGCTTCATGACGCCCGCGGTGCCCTTGCCCTTGCTCGTGCCGACGACGTCGACCTTCTTGCCGGGCTCGAACACGTCGACGCGCAGCTCCTGGCCGAGGGCGTAGTCGGCGGCGTTCGCGGTGCGCACCTCGGTGAGGTGGCGGCGCGGGGTGACGCCCGCGGCCTCGAAGTGGCCGGTGGCCGGCTTGTTCGCCTTGCGGGGGTCGATCGCGCCGGCGGCGATCTGGACGGCCGTGTAGCCGTCCTTCTCGGGCGTGCGGATCTGGGTGACCACGTTCGGGGTCACCTCGAGGACGGTGACGGGCACGAGGACGTTGCCCTCGCCCCATACCTGGGTCATGCCGAGCTTGATGCCGAGCAGCCCGGAGAAGGTCCGTGTCGCGGTGGACATGTCGCGTTCCTTAGAGCTTGATCTCGATGTTGACGTCGGCGGGGAGGTCGAGCCGCATGAGCGAGTCGACGGCCTTCGGCGTCGGGTCGATGATGTCGATGAGCCGCTTGTGGGTGCGCATCTCGAAGTGCTCGCGGCTGTCCTTGTACTTGTGCGGCGACCGGATGACGACGATCACGTTCTTCTCCGTGGGCAGCGGCACCGGCCCGACGACCTGGGCACCCGCACGCGTGACCGTGTCGACGATCTTCCGCGCCGAGCTGTCGAGGCCCGCGTGGTCGTACGACTTCAGTCGGATGCGGATCTTCTGTCCCGCCATGGATTCCTCAGCTCTCGTGCGCGCGCCCTGATGCGTGGCGCACACCGTTCGTGGTTGGTCTTCCGGCCGACTCGCGCCGCGCCCTGACGGGCACCGCGCGATCCGCACCGCTGTTCTGCTGTCGCATGGGTGGTGGCGCGGCGGACCGCACCTCCAGGACGCAGCCGAAGGGCACGCCGTTCACGCATCGAGCGGATCCGGTCCGCCGCGTGCCCGTGCGTACCCCGTGCCGCGTCGGGTGACGCGGCCTGGAGCGCCGAGTGTTCTGCTGCCCGCGGCCTAACCGATACCGGCTATGCACTGCCTGACAGTGATCCGGCCCCGCGCACAGCACAGGCTCCGGAATGTGGAACCCCAGTATCTTACATGCCCCCGAAGGGGTTGCAACCCGGGCGTGTCGCCTCCGCCGCGCGTCTGCGGCAGGTCCAGCGACCGCGGGCGTCCATCGGGGCCGCGGAAGCGGGTCAGGAGGGCTTCGGCTCGGCGAGCGGCTCGTCCGGGGGCTCGAAGAGCATCTTGAGCACCTCGTGCTCACGCGACTTCGGGCGCTCGGGGTCGATCGTCTCCCCCGCGCGGTAGCGGTCGACGATCCTCGGATCGACGTAGCTGGTCTTCGCGATGGTGGGCGTGTTCGAGAGCACCTCGGCGGCGTCACGCATGGCCTGCGCGATCGCCTTCTTCTGCTTCGACTTCGCCGGCTCAGGCCCGTGCACGGCCAGGCTGCCCGCCGCCGTCACGGTGCCGCGGAGGGTGCGGAAGTCCTTCGCGCTGAACGAGCCACCGGTGCGCCGCTTCACGTAGCGGTTCACGTCCTGCGGCGTGATCGGATGCCACTCGCCGTCCCGCTCGTAGGCGAGCAGCCGCTCGTCGGGTCCGCGCACGTCCTGCAGCTCCCGGACCAGCTCGGCGAGGTCCCCGTCCTTGATGGTCGAGTCCCAGATCTTGTGGCTCTTCGCCGGGAAGGTGAGCCGCACTCGCTTGCCGTCGACGTGGGCGTGCTCGCCGTGCAGCGTGGTGAGGCCGTAGCTGCCGTTCTCCTCCTCGTAGCGGGAGGAGCCGATGCGCAGGCCGCCGAGGTCGAGCATCCGGAACGCCGCGGCGAGGATCCGGCGCCGGGTGAAGCCCTCGTCGCGGAGGTGCCGGGTGACCTGCCTGCGGGCACCGGGCAGCGCCTCGGCGAGCAGCAGCATGCGCTCGAACTTCTTCTTGTCGTTCCGCTCCCGCCAGGTCGGGTGGTAGATGTACTGCTTCCGGTTGGCGGCGTCGTACCCGACCGCCTGGATGTGCCCGTTCTCGTATGGCGCGATCCAGACGTCGCGCCAGGCCGGCGGGATACCGAGGGCGTCGAAGCGGGCCCGCAGCTCCGGGTCGTGGACCGTGTTGCCGTCGGGGTCCTTGAACGTGAACCCGCGGCCGCTCCGCACCCGGCGGTACCCCTTGCCGAGCGGGTTGCTCTTGCGCAGGCGCGCCTTCCGCCTGCGCTCCTGCGCCTGCTCCGTCGTCGCCTGCTCCGCCATCCGACGGAGTGTATGAGCCGCTCCCTGCGGAAACGTCGCGGCAGCAGGGAACGACGGAGGGGCCGGGCCCATGACGGGCCCGACCCCTTCGGTCGGATGCGATCCGAGTTACTTGACGATCTTCGTCACCGTGCCGGCGCCGACCGTGCGGCCACCCTCACGGATGGCGAACCGGAGGCCCTCCTCCATGGCGATCGGCTGGATCAGCTCGACCGACATCTCGGTGGTGTCACCGGGCATGACCATCTCGGTGCCCTCGGGCAGCGAGATGACGCCCGTGACGTCGGTGGTGCGGAAGTAGAACTGCGGGCGGTAGTTCGCGTAGAACGGGTTGTGACGCCCACCCTCGTCCTTGGACAGGATGTATGCCGTGCCCTCGAAGTTGGTGTGAGGGGTAACGGAACCCGGCTTGA
>NZ_JAODBE010000004.1 GCF_025463795.1 Amnibacterium sp. | reverse complement strand
GCCGATCGATCAAGTCGTGCGCCATGGTGCGCCCTCGTATTCCAACGGCCGACGGGCTACGGCACGGTGCCGAGATCGCCTGACCACCTCGCAAGCCAAGCCGTCACACGGGGGTCCCACCAGGTACAGACGTCCCGTCCGCGGGTCTACCCGCCCCGCCTCTCGACCCCCACGTCGCCGGTCGCACACGATCGGTGTCGCCAGGGCGGGAGCCGTCGAAGGCGCTCCGACCGTGCTCGACCATGTCCGACCGCTCGGCTTTCCGGGCCAGTCGCGCTCGGCAGCGGCGTTTCAACTCGCTCCACCGGGATGCGCTGACCTGGGGCGGCTCACCGGGCTGCCAGGCGCGCGGTGAAGCGACCCCCGCGGACTGATGGATCTTGAGCGTCTCAGCGCCCGGGCCGGCTCCGGGCACCCCGTTCGTTCTCGTCGGCGGGCGATCGGGCGAAGCAGGCCTCTTCATGCGCCCGAGACAAGGCCCTGTTCGCGCGCCCGGGTAGGCCCAGACGTCCCGCCGGCGGTGCGACACCCTCCGCTGCACGCAGCGGTGTGCGACGGGCTGCTCCGGGTGCGAGGTGGTTCTCGCCACCGATCCCGCGGTCACGCCGCGCGGTCGATGTTGCGGAGGAAGAGGACGACCGGGACGGCGGTGGCCACGGCGACGACCGCGAAGATCGGCACCATGACCAGCGACGACACGGACGAAGTCGGATCGGCGTGAGAGCCGAACCATTGGTCCACCGCGATACTGATGGACTCCAGCACGAACAGGGCGAGCATCGCCCCGGTGGTCAGCTCGCCCCACGTGCGGTGCCGCCACGCCGCCACGGCGGCGGTGGCGAGCACCGGGAGCCAGATCGCGAGGTCCTGAATGTAGACGGGATTGGTCAGCAGCCCTGAATCCGTCAGCATCGCCCTGGGGTGGTCGCTGAACGTCGCAGGCAGGATCCGTGTAAGCCAAGCGAGCGCATTCAGGCCCGCCACGACGAGGGCGTAGCCGGCGATCCTTCGGATCGGCACCTCGGCGGACAGCCGCTGATGGAAGGCCGCCAGGTCTACGCCGCGGACCATGGCCACGATGGTCCAGACGCCGAGGCCGAGGTAGGCCACGTAGAGCAGGAACAGGTTGTTCAGCGGCGTGGCGAAGCAGAACAGCACGGCCTGGTAGAGCAGGTAGCCGAGCGTCCCCAGCCAGATCACCGCCGCGCGAGCCGAACCGCGTGCGGCGCCGATGATCGCAGCTGCAAGAACGGGAACGCCGACGACGAGCACGACGACGGCGGTGCCGAGCATGTTCCCGTTGGACACGGCGACACCGGTGAGCAGCGAGGGGTCCGCCACCGTGAGGCCGGCGGCTGCCATGGAGGCGAGACCCAACGCGATCGAGAGGGCGTACGGCGTACGAGCCCGGACGACACGGGGCCTGAGAGGCGTGGTGATCCGGAGACCCTCTGCTGCCCCGCCGGTCGCCGGTGCCGCCGAATCAGTTGCTGCGGTCATGAAGGAACCTTCCGAGACGATGCGGTGAGGGCGCCCACGGAGCCGATGATCGAGCGGCGGTGCGAAGGGGGTGCCGGCTCCCGTGGTCGGGAACCGCGAGCGCCGGCACCGCTCGCGCCGTGGGGCGCCGCTTCAGGTCAGGCGCTCCGAGCAATGACGCCGAGCGACCGTCGCCCGACCTCGGGCACGAGCCAAGCGAGTGACTCGGCTCGAGACCAGGTGCAGAGGTCCCGCCGCAGCCGCGCCCTCATCCGACCGCGGTCAGTGCTCCATGGGCTGGCGCTGCAGGATCGCTGCCTGGGTGCGACTCGCGAGATCGAGTTTGGCGAGCACGTTGGAGACGTAGTTCTTCACCGTGTTCTCCGCGATCGAAAGCTCGGCCGCGATCTGCCGATTCGTCAGCCCGTCGGCGATGAGGGTGAGGACCTGCCGTTCTCGAACGCTGAGGCCGGCGAGCCGCGGGTCGCCGTTCCGGGAGTCTCTGAGGCGGTCGGCGGCCCGCCGCGCGAAACCGGCGTCGAGCAGGGAGCCTCCTGCTGCCACGGCTCGAATCCCGTCGATGAGCGAGCTGCCGGCCACGTCCTTGCGGATGTACCCGGCGGCGCCAGCGAGGACCGCCGCCAGAATGGCCTCGTCGTCGTTGAACGCCGTCAAGATGATGCACGGCAGCCCAGGCGCATTCGCCCGCAATTCCCGGCAGAGGTCGATTCCGGTCCCGTCGGGCAGTCGGACATCGAGCAGGACCACGTCGGGCGTCGCCGCGTCGATCAGGGACTGGGCCTCCGCGATGGTGCCGGCCTCACCGACGACTTCGAGGCCCTCGGCTGCTTCCAGGAAGTTCGCTATCCCGCGGCGGACCATCTCATGGTCGTCCACCAGGAATACCCGGGTCGCGGGCGCCACGTTCACTCCCTACCTGCCGCGTCGTAGGGCACCGACCACGTGGCGAGGGTTCGGCCGGTCGACGAGTCGATGGCGAAGCTGCCGCCATGCGCAGCGGCGCGCTCGGCCAGGTTCGACAACCCGCTGCGTTGGTAGGCGTGCTGCAATCCCACCCCATTGTCCTGCACCACGATGCCGAGCCAGCCGTCGCGGACGGTGATCGCCACTGCTGCTTCCGTTGCCGCGGCATGCCGCACGACGTTCGTCAGCGATTCGCGCACCACGGCCACGACGTCCTCGGCCAGCCCACCTCGGGCGACGAGGTCCAGTGGGCCGTCGAATGTGAGCTGCGGTGGCCGGATGAACTGGCCACTGAGCTCGCGCACGATCTCCAGGATCCGGCTCCTGACCGAGTCCGACGCGGCGTCGGGGGAGAGCGCGAGGACACCGGATCTGATCTGGGCCATGCCGGCGTCGATCAGAGCGATGGAGTGATTGAGCCGGTCGACGACGGGGCCGGGCGGAAGCGGTGCCGCGATGCTGCGCAGCTCGAGGCCGGCGGCGAACAGCTGCTGGATGACGGTGTCGTGCAGATCTCTGGCGATACGCGCGCGTTCCTTCAGCAGGAGTGCCCGCTGCTGGTCGGCCCGCGCGTCGACGAGCTGGAGTGCAACGGTGGCGTGCTCCGTGAACTCGGCGAGTCGGCTCAGGTCGAATGGCGAGAACGGCGCCCCACCGCTGTCGCGGCCGACGATCACGGCGCCGACGGCGCGGTTCTCCTCCAGCAGCGGCACGATCATGAGCGGCCCCACGGCGACCTGACCTCTCTCCCGCCCGCCGCCGAGGTCGCCGGACGCGATCAGCTGGGGTTGTCCGGCACCAAGAACGAGTTGGGTGAGCTGCCAGTCCCGCGGCAGCTCCATCCCTTCGGTCAGGCGATGGTCGAGCCCGACCGCGGCGACGACCTCGAGGGGGCGCGATCCGCCGTGCGACCGCACGATCCAGACGAGGTCGGCGGCGGCGAGGACCCGCACGCGCGCCGCCAAGATGGAGTACGGCTTCTCCGCCTCACCGGAGAGCAGCGCCGCCGCGGTCCCCACCGCCGCCTCCGCCCACTCCTGGTGGCGGTCAGCCTCGGCTCGGAGGCGTGCGTGGTCCAGCGCGGCGGCCGCCGCCGTGCCGAGCGCTCGGAGCAGTTGCCCGTCGCTCGCGGAGAACGGCGCGGGGGCAGACCTGGCGAGACAGAGACTGCCAACGGTGGTTCCGCCGACCCTGACTGGCACGCCCAGCACGTGCAGCCTCGACGCAGCGCCGGCCCGAGGAGCGGGCTCTGTAAGGAGATCGTCGATCCTGATCGGGACACTCTCGTCCACCAGCCGATCATGGAGCCGGGCCGATCGAAGGGCGCCCTCGACCGCGTCCAGATCATCGGGGGGCAGATCGGTGCTGACCGACGTGGAGCCCGCCACGAAGTCACCCGAGATGTGGAGCGCGCCGTAGTCTGCGCCGAGCAGGTCGACGGCAGTCTCGAGGAGGCGATGCAGAACCGACGGGAGGTCGGCCCCTCTCCCGGAGCCGAGCGCGGCGCGCAGGAGGGGGAGGAGGCGATCGCCGTCGACTCGCGAGCCGCTTCCGCCCCCCGTGATCGTCTGCAGGGCTTCGTCGAACTCGTCCTGGGCAGTCTCCGCCGGCGGGGGTGAGCTGCTCACGACACCCTCCAACCGGTCGCCGTCTACGCGAAGCGCCGGTCTCGGCGCGCGCACCGGAGTGTATTCCTGGCCCGGCTGCAGTAAGAGCAGGTTCCGATCCGTAGGAGAACAGCCCGCGAGGCGTGGGATGGCGCCCCGGGCCCTATGGGCCTGACCGGCGATCGGTCCCGCTGCGAACCTGTACGTGTGGTCCTCGATTCCGAGGGGCGGTCCGATCGCAGCAATCAGCTTGGGGGCAGATATGCACAACGCCATCGCCGTCGGGATCTGCGACTCGTCGGCCAGCCGGACCGCGATCCGATGGGCCGTGCAACGTGCATCGCTCACCGGCGCCGCGGTGCAGCTGGTGCATGTTCTCGATCATCAGGCCGGCCAGAACGACCCGGACGACGACGCGCGACGCACCCTCCTGGGACATGACCTCCTCACCCGGGAGGTGTGGTTCGCCCGGTCGCTCGCAACCGGCGTCGCAGTCGGCGCCACGTTGCTCCGCGGCAGCGTCATGTGGGAGCTGACGAGAGCCTCGACCGGCGTGGACCTCATCGTCGTCGGGACGCACAAGACGGGGTTCATCCATGGCACCGTCTACGGCTCCACGAGCCTGCAGCTGGCGACCGCCGGCCGTTGCCCGGTTGTCGTGGTACCAGGCGGCACGAGCCCCGGGCCTCGCAGCGTCGTCGTCGGCGCCGACGACTCCGGTGCGGGATATGCAGCGTTCGCCGTCGCCGTGGGTGAGGCGTTCGCAACCGGTCAGGACCTGGTGATCGTCCGCGTCTGGAAAGCCGCCGAAGGAGTAAGCGACGCCGACGCCGAGGACGCGGATGAAGCCAGTCGAGACGTCGCCCAGCGCATGCTGGCCGGCTTTGCGGCGACGGCCCGCGCCATCCATCCGCATCTCACGGTGCGGGTGCGGGCGATCGAGGGCTCGAGCGCTCGTGCACTGGTGCGGGCGTCGGCGATGGCGCAGCTCCTCGTCCTCGGCAGCTCCCGTGAGGGCCGCCTGGACTCGCCCGTGCTGGGCGCCGTCTGCCACGACGCACTCATGAACATCGTGTCGCCGACCGCCATCGTGCACGTCGACGAGGACCGGGCTGTGGAAGGGCTCGCCGGTCACCCGGGGGCAGTCCTCGATCCGATTCCCTGACCCGCGGCCACCGGCGCCGGGTAGCACTGGGCTCGGCAGATGCTCATCCCCGCAGGCCTCGCCAGCTCACCGTCGCCCAACACGTCATCCGGTCGGTCCGCACAGGGGCGTCCTGAGCACACAGACCGGGCGCACCTTTGGGTGACCTTCTGCCCTGTCCGGCCAGCGTGAGCCGGACGATCCTCGCCGCATGACCGACACCGTCTCCCGCTCCGCCGCTCCCGGAGGTCGCGGACCCCGCGTCGTCGTGGGGGTTGACGGGTCTCCTGACTCGATCGCCGCGCTGCGGGCGGGGGAGTGGGCTGCCGCGGCTCGAGGGGGCACCCTGGTCGCGGTCGCAGCGTGGGGCTCCCCGATGATCGTGGCCCGGCCGCCAGTTGTACTGCCCGACGAGCGCGAGGCGGCGATGACGGTGCTGCGCGAGGCCATCGAGGACGCGTTCCACGGGCGTTGCATCGTCCCGATCGAGGCTGTCGTGCAGAGCGGCCGCGCAGCCGCGGTGCTCGTCGAGCACAGCCGGGACGCGGACCTGCTAGTGGTCGGCAGCCGTGGACACGGCGGCTTCGGGGGGCTGCTCGTCGGCTCCGTGAGCATGGCGTGCACGATGCACGCTGCCTGCCCGGTGCTCGTGCTGCACGACGGTCAGGCGCCCGTCGCGGAGGTGGCGCGCGCCGGCGGGAGAGTCGTCGTCGGCGTCGGTGGCAGCCCGGCATCAGCAGTCGTGCTGCGCGCCGCAGCCGACGCCGCGGCGGAGATGGACGCCGAGCTGCTCGCCGTCGCCGCGTGGGAGGACACCCTGGTCAACCCCGACGACTACGGCGATTACCGCGTCGAACTCGAGACCTCCGCGCGACGGAGCCTGGACACCGCGCTCGCCGAGGCGTTCCCGGAAGGGCGGCCGGCTCGCCTGCACGATGTGCTCCGAGAGGGGCCGGCTGCGAGGGTGCTCGTGGACGAGAGCAGGAACGCTGAGCTAGTCGTCGTCGGCAGGAGCGGTCGAAGCGAGTTCGCGGGCCTGCTGCTCGGCTCCGTCGCCCTGCCCGTCGCGGAGCACGCCGAGAGCCCGGTCCTCGTGGTCCCCATCCCGAGCGGTGCCGCACCTCGTCGTTCGACCGGTGACCTGGCTGGGGTGCACGCCTGAGCGCCGCCTCGGGGAAAACGGAAGTCGACGGGAGCAACCGAGGCGCCCCGCTGGGAAGAGCCCCTCACCGACGAGGAAGAGCGCAAACGACGCGCTGGGCCGAGGCAAGCCAGAAGCCGGCTCAACACTCCGACCTCGCGCGGTGTGCGGGGCCGATCCCGAGGCAAGTGAGCCTGCATTACTCGGCCACGAGACCAGAGGTCGCCGCGCGCGCACGACTTCGCCGCCTCGATCGTGGGAGCCGACATCGCCCTCGACGGCGGAACAGTGCCCGCGATCTGACGACCCGTCAGCGGCGGCCGTGGTCCTCGGCCGGCAGCTGGGCACGGGCGGCGTCGGCGATGAGGTCCTGGATGTGCACGAGCCCGGCGTCGGTCGCCGAGCTGCGCCGCGTCGCCATGAGCAGGTTCCGGTGCACGGGCGCGGCCAGGTCCAGCAGGACGACCCCGTCGGGCACGTTCCTGGCGCCGAGCTCCGGGATCAGTGCGACGCCAACGCCGGCTTGGACGAGTGCGAGCTGGACCTGGAAGTCCGTGGCCTCCGCGACCGAGCGCGCTTCGAACCCGGCCAGGTCCGTGGCGCGACGGACCATGTCGTGGCAGGTCCATTCGCGGGAGGGCACGATCCAGTCGTGCGCCGCGAACTCGGCGAGGTCGACGGGCGTCTCGGTCGGGCCACGCCAGCTGCGCGCGTCGATCGCGAGCCGAACGACCTCCGTCCCGATGTTTCGGATCGACAGCCCCGGTCCGGTGACGGGCGGCATGTTCGAGTAGGAGTGGGCGATCGCGAGCTCGATCTCGCCGGCGGTGAGGGCGGGGATGGCGGCGGAGGGCTCCAGCTCGACCAGCCGGAGCTCGACGGTGCGATCGCCCGCGTCGTTCAGCGCCTTCCATGCGCTCGGCAGGATGGTTCGGGCGGCCGTCGGGAACGCCCCGACGCGGTAGGTGCCCGCGGCGCCGTCGCGGAGCGCTGCCGCCTCCATCTCCGCGACGGAGAGGGCGTCCACGATCCTGCTGCCGTGCTTCGCGAGCAGGTGTCCCGCTGGCGTGACGACGACCCGACGGCCCTGCTTCTCCAGCAGCTTCACGCCGAGCTCCCGCTCGAGCGCTGCGAGCTGCATCGAGATCCCCGGCGGAGTCAGGTTGAGCGAGCGCGCCACGGCGGTGATCGTGCCCAGCCGATCGAGCTCGGCGAGCATGTTGAGCTTGCGGACGTCTAACACGAAGCCAGGCTTACGCGAGCCGCAACAAATTGTAAATAGACGTGAACAAAGCTACGGTCCAGGCTTCGAGTATGGGATCGACGCGAGTCTTGCTGGCCGGGATCGGTGTGGTGGTCCTGTGGGCCAGTGCCTTCCCCGCGATCCGTGCCGCGTCCCCGGAGCTCGGCGCCGTGGGGCTCTCGATCGTCCGGCTCGCCGTCGCTGCCGTGGCGTTGCTCCTCCTGGCGCTGTTCCGCCCCGTGCGCATGCCCGCCCCCCGCGATCTGCTCCTCATCGCGGGAGCCGCGTTCTTCGGCATGACGACCTACCAGCTGCTGCTCAACACCGGCGAGCTGTACGTGCCTGCCGGGACAACGAGCATCATCGTCGCCGCCGCCCCGCTGGTCTCGGCGGGTATCGCCGCCCTTGCGTTCCGGGAGCGCCTGAGCGCGATCCGCCTGGCCGGCAGCGCCGTGGCCATCGGGGGAGTCCTCGTGGTCTGCATCGCCCGAGCGGCGCTGAGCGTGAGCGCGGCCGTGTGGATCGTCGTCGCGGCGATGGTCGTTCAGGGCATCTACCACCCACTGTCCCGGCTGCTGCTGCGGCGGTACACCGCGCTCGAGGTCGCCACGTACGTCATGGTCGTCGGGACCGTGCTCACGCTGCCGCTCGTACCCGTCGGCTGGCACCGGATTCTCACCGCTTGTGCCGGCGCCTGGATCGGCGCGGTCTACCTCGGGATCCTGCCTTCGGCCGTCGGCTTCGTCCTCTGGGGCTACGCCGTCGCACGCCTCCCCGTTGTCACCTCGACCTCGCTGCTCTACCTCGTTCCCGCGGTCGCGGTCCTCATCTCGTTCCTCTGGCTCGGCGAGGTCCCCCTGCCGGGCGAGCTGATCGGCGGCGCGGTCATCGTCCTCGGCGTCATCGCCATCAGCCAGGGCGACCGCCTCCTCAGCCGACTCCGCCCCACTCCCACCACCCCGCACGACCTCCCGGAACCCGCCGTTCCGCAGCCCCTCCCGTCCTCGCCGTCCGCTTAGCAGCGCCCGCCATGCCGACCGTCCTCTTTCACCCTCACCCCCTGCGGGCCTATCCGAGCCGCGCTCATGACCGACGCCAGGACGGAAACCCGGATCCCGCTCAAGACGCTCGCAATCGCAATCGCAATCGCAATCGCCATCGCCCTCGGGCTGGTCGGGCTAGCCGACGCGTGGACCATCGCGACCAGGGCACTCGCCCTTCCCGCCGCCATCTCCGAGGCGCTCTGGCTGGTCGCGGCAGCGGCCTGGCTGCGGCTCCTGGTCGCGCACGCCCGGCGCGGACGTCGAGCAGTCGGGACCCTCGGCGCGCAGCTCCGCCATCCGCTGCAGGGGCCGGTCACGGCGCTGGCACCGATAGTCGGCATCGTGCTCGGCGCCGAGCGCTTGGAGATGCGCTCGCTTGCCGGCCAGATCGACGCCACCGTGGAGCGCTGCGCCGATCGATGACCACGCAGTGACAGCGGATGCGATCCTGCCGAACGTGGGAAGGGTGGACGACCGTCACCTGCGCCGTCACGGGCCGACCGTGCCGCCCGGTCTTGTCGAACGCAGTGGCCCGGCGATAGCGGGGCAGATTTCCTCCGGGCCTCGTGAACGAAGGTGCTTGCGCTAGATTGGTGACACCGATTCGGACCTTGATGGTCGCTTCTCCCAGGGCGAGAGCGCATCGTTCCGAAAACCGTTCTGAGCAGGTTCCGCATGGTCCTCCGCACTGACACGAGCTCGTTCTCCCTCTCCGACGCTGCTGATCGGGACGCCCGTATCGCGGCGTTCTCGGATTTCGAGATATTGGCGACAGACGAGGTGTCGGTCGATGCGGTCGCAGATGCCTCGAACCGCGTGAACCAAGCCACGGGGATGGTCGCCGTTCAACTGGACGGCACGATCATTGACGCCGCAGCCGCGTTGAGAGCTCATGCGACGACTCAAGGTCGTTCGCTCGAGTCGGTGGCTGAGGACGTCGTCGGTCGCCACCTCAGCTTCCCCATCGGCGGCCTCGAGACGAAGCGGAACAAGCAGGTCCGGCACGTCGAGGACTGGTACGCGGAGAACTCGTCGCGGACCGATGCGTCGTCCGGTGCGGACCCCATCGACGCGGACCGCTGGCTCTACGTCCACCGCAACGAGGTGGTGGGGGCGTCGAGCACAGCTGCCGTGGCGCTCATTCGAGAATCCGGGATGGTGGCGCACATCGACCAGGACCGGGCATCAGCGCTGGCTCCGCCCGAATGGGACACCGGTCGGATCTCATTGCTGATCGGGGATGACGGCAGGGTTCGATCGGCCCACTGGGGCTGACCCGGATCGGTCGTTGGCCGACCGGAGTTCGCCAGGATCGCATCACGGCAACAACAGACGAGTCGGATTTCCTCGGCCGCATGGAAGGTGTGGTCTTCGTTCACCTGATCGGGTGAGTCTCGCGTCCAGGACGCTGATTCAAGTACGCCCGCGCTGCGTCGTGGACGAGAGCCAAGCACGTGAAGACCGCCTCGCTCTTGAAGTCCCTCTCATGCGATGTCCGAGTTGAGTCAGCAACCAAGGTTTCGACGTCAGTCAGCTCTTCGACCGCGTCCGCAAGGGAACGCGTCAGCTGTTCGTCGCGCGCGCCGATCACGGTCAGACTGCTGATCGCTACGAGGCCGGAGAGGCCGTCTGCCGCCCGCTGCGCATTCGCGTCTCCGGGAGCGGACTGCTCGAGCGCGTTCGTGAGAGTCACGGCTCTCGTGTAGTCGGTCGGAAGCGTCGAGGGTCGAGCTGCGGGCGCGGGCGGCCACCTCGTCGCGGCCAGCATGAACGTGCGGGTGGCGTCTGCGGCCTTCCAGAACTGCATCGCGGTGCTGTCCGGACGGAGCCATGGCACAGCGATGAGGCCGAAGGTCACGCCGATGGTCGCCGCTACGAGTATCAGTACGGGATATTCGATCAGCATCTCGACGGGATCGAATCCCGGACGACTGCTCTTCGTGCCGATGCCCAGTAGAACGGATGCGGCGTAATAGACCACCGGGCGCGACGAGATGAAGATCAGACCGATGATCAACGATGCGATACCGATTCCGAACAGCCAACCAGACGGCAAGAGCCACACGATCACTGCCAAGAGAACGACTCCGGCCAGCACTCCGATGAGCCGCTGCCTGGTCTTCGACACGGTGTCGCGCCAGAGCGGTTGCGAGATCCCGAGTGTCACGGCGAGGAGCGTGACGACGAGGGGATCTCCGGGGACAGCTGCCGCCACCAGCAGCACGGCGAGCATCGCGAGCGCGCTTCGCACCGCGTGGCGGAGCTGCGGGGACCGCCAGTTCAGCCGAGATCCCGTTCCGCGCGACGAACGCGAGTGCTGGAGCGACGGTAGTACCCCCTGGGGTGACGTGCTGCGGGCGGTCGCAGCGACGGTCGCGGCATCGAGCTCGTTCGACATGAAGGCAGACCATGAATCCGGCCGGATCGGCGTCGCATGGAGTGAGCCGCGGCCCGGGCTCCTTCTTCGGACGAGTTCGGACACCGCCCCGGCCCTCGCCACCATGAAGTCGATGCCCTTCCGTGTGCTCTCACCCTGATTCGCCGTTTGAAGCGCGGGTTGCAGGCGGATCGCTGCTTCCGCCGCGCGGTACCGGATTCCTGCGACGAGTACGTCACTGAGCCATTTCCGAGGAGCATTCGCCGCAGTCATGCGAAAGGCCGCGCCGACAGAAGCCTTATCGATGTAGAGGTCGGCGAGGACGGTTCGAAGAGGAGCGTCGGGGTCCGCGGCACCGGCGCAGAGCCGGATGATCAGCGCGATGACGACGCCGACGACCGGCGCGGCCGTGATCTGCAGGGCTGAGGCGCGGCCGAGGAACGGGTAGGCGTAGCCGAACACCGCTCCGAGCCCGACAGCCAGCGTCACCGGCCCGTATCGGCGACCCAGCAGGGGCAGCAACCCCGCAAGGAAGACCGTGACGACAACGGCAGCGATCGCTCCAGGAGCCCAGATGGGTAGCAGGAGTCGCGGGCCTGCGACGACCAGCACCATGGCTGGACCGAATACCGCGGCGAATCTGACGTCCTGTCGGAGGGTCCCGCCGAACATCGCGAGGACGCACAGAACGCCGACGATGCCCGCGAGCAGAGCCGTGGGTGCAGCGCCGACGACGACAGCCGTCGCTGCTGCGATGGCCAGCACGAGCACGAATGCCAGTGGAATGAGGAGCGCCTTCACTGTCGTCCCCACGTCCGGTGGTGCTGAAGGGCCGACGCGGCCGCGCGCAGGCGCCTCGGTTCTCGATCTCGGTCCTCGGCCGAATGTAGGCGGGGCAATCAATCGACGCAACGGCTCGACAGCAGGCGCCGGCAGCTGAACCGGTCGGACACGCTCGCTCAAGCGCGGGGCTCTCGCGTCGCTCGCCCGACCTCAGTCGCGCGCCCCCTCGTTGGGTGCGAGGGGTCTAGCGAGGGGTCTTGGGCGTCTTGCCCTGCCCTGGCCTGCCACCTCCGCTGGCGCGGCTCCTGAACCACCCACACACAGCAGAAAGAGCGTTGCTGTGAGTGGGTGGTTCAGGAGTACAGGTGGCAGGCCAGGACAGGGGAACGGGGAACGGGAAAAGAGGTGAACCGGGCAGGGGAAGGAAGGGGAGAGCGGAGGAAGGGTAAGAGCGGAGGAAGCGTAAGAGCGGAGGAAGGGTAAGAGCGGAGGAAGGGTAGAGCGGAGGAAGGGTAAGAGCGGAGGAAGGGCAGGTGGGGGAGGACAAGCGAAGACGTGGGGACATCTGACTAGGTGATGCGAAGAGGTGTGTCTAGGTGACGGGGTCGAATCCTTCGAGGGTGTTGTAGCCGAGCGGAAGAAGATAGGGGCGCAGGGCAGCTCCGTGGAGGGCGCCGTCCCGATGGCGAGCGGTTTGAGACGCGAACCTTCGCCAGGGACCCGCGGCAGCGAAGCACCGCAGGAAGGGCGACCGAGCGTTGCGGCACTTCGCCATCGAACGCCGTGACCCGGGGAGCTACCGAGCAGCGCCGACCTGCTCGAGCGCACTTGTCGCGTCCTGAACCCTCTTATTGCGGCCGAGGTAGACGTCGAGAGAGAGCGACGGCCGTGCACGCCCGAGCTGATCCGCCATCACTCTCGGACTGACACCCGAGTCGCTCAACAGGCTCGCGACGCGCTTCCGGAACGTGTGGCACGTGAACTGGTCGTACCCCATCGCGACGAAGCCGTCCTTCAACAAGTGGGCGGTGTTCGAGGGATCGCGCCACCTGCCGGAGAGCGGCGCTGAGAACACGGCGACCTGCACCGCGGGAGCTCCTCGTCTTGCGCCGCGTCCGCCCTGCACGAACCGTGCACCGGGACTGAGCGATACCCCGGACGCAGCCCGTTCCATCCGTACGGTCGAGACGTGCAGAGCGCGAGAGCCCTTCAGGGTGCCGAGGCGGGGCGGTGAGCGTGCGCGCGTTCGACGTGGTCGTGATCGGCGCGGGGATCGCGGGTGCCGCCGTCGCGTACCACGCAGCGGCACGCGGGCTGGCGACCGCGATCATCGAAGCCGGCCGGGCCGGCCGTGCCACGACGGCCGGCGCTGGGATCATCTCGAACCACGGGCTCAGGGACGACGAGTTCGGCCGCGAGTGGCTCTCACTCGTCCGATCGAGTACGGCGGAGTACGCCTCGCTGATGGCCCAGCTCGGGGAGGGTGCCGAGCAGCGCAGCGACTATCGGGTCGTCGGCGAGGTCGTCCTTGCGAGCACCGAGGACGAGCAGGTGGAGCTCGACCGGTTCCAGTCCGCGTCGGCCTCTCCGCCGATCGGCACCGACAAGCCCGACATGCACCGGCTCAGCGGGCGAGATCTGCGGACCGACTGGCCCTCGATCCGCGACGATCTGCAAGGGCTGTTCATCTCCACGACTGCTCGGGTCGACGGCAACCGGCTCGCCGACCTGCTCGTCGAGCGCGCCCAGGCGCACGGTGCCGTGCTGCTGCACGGGGAGGCACGGATCGAACCCGGCCGGCACCCGACGGTGCGGGTCGGCGACGACGCGTTCTCCGCGCGCGAGGTGGTCGTGGCGGCAGGTATCTGGACACCGCGACTGGTCGAGCCGCTCGGCGTGCGCGTGGTGGTCGTGCCCGACCGCGGGCAGATCGTGCACCTGTCGGGGGGCCGTGAGGCTCCGGCCGCACCCGTCCTGAAGTCCTTCGGCGGACCCTACGTGCTCGGGTTCAGTGGGCCGCGCATCGTGGTCGGGGCGACGCACGAGACGTCGGAGGCGCCGTCGGCCGATGTCCGTGCGGGCGACCAGCTCGAGGTCCTCGAGCAGGCGTTCTCGGTCGCTCCCGGGCTGCGAGCGCACACGATCCTCGAGACGCGGGTGGGATTCCGTCCCGCTTCCGTCGACGGCCTGCCGCTCGTCGGTCGCGTCGACGATCGGGTGTCCGTGCTCACGGGTCTCGGCTCCTGGGGCTTGACGCTGGGCCCCCTCCTCGGGCGAAGGCTCGTCGACGGGATGACCGGGAGCGACGACCCGGGAGGCCTCGATGTGTCGGTGTTCTCGCCGAACCGGGCGTCCGTCGCTGTCTGAGTCGCCCCCTCCGACTCGTCTCGCAGACGTTGCCGGGGGCACCGGGGCGTCGGCGCGGGAACTGATCAGCGCACCGGATGCGCGAGGACCGGAGGGTGCGAGCGTGATGTCAGGAGACCCCTGTTGAGCGCTGCGGGCGAGCGCGTGACCGCCAGGTCGGATCGTCTTCGGCTCAACGCACTGTTCGCTGCCCTCGGCGTCGGCACAGGCAGCTTCCTGCCCTACGCGGTGGTGTACTTCACGTGGCGGGGGCTGTCGCCGACCGAGGCGGGCCTGGTCGTGGCGCTCATGGCAGGCGTGGGCCTTCTGGCTCTGCCGCTGTGGGGCCTCGTCGCCGATCACGCGCTCGGGACCGTGACCGCGCTCCGGCTCTCCTGCGTGCTCGCGGCGGCGGCCGGCCTGGCGCTGCTGGTGTCGGGACGATTCGCGCCGGGCATCGTGGTCTGCGCCGCCGTGCTGGCCGCGGCCAGCGCACCGGGGGAAGCGTTCGGCAACACCTTGGCGATCGGTACCCTCCGCGCCGAGGCGTCACGCAACTACGGAAACGTCCGGTTGTGGTCGAGCATCGGATTCGCGGGCGCTGTCGCGGTGTCAGCGGTGGTCCTGAAGCACACGAACCTCGCGCTGATCCTGATCGCCTACCCCGCCGCGATGGCCGTCCAGCTCGCCAGCACAGGCGGCCGACGCTGGCCCGTCGCGCCGGCCGGCCCGCGGCTCCGGCTCTCGGACCTGCGGCTGACGAGGAGTTCGCGGCTGCTCGTGCTGCATGGAGGGGCTCTCGCGTTCGGAGTCGCGATGGGCGCTTCGAGCACCGCCGGCCCACTCCGGCTCGTCTCCGTGGGCGGTGGTGTGACGGCCGTCGGTGCGGCTGCCGTCCTGGGCGCGCTGGTGGAGATCCCCGTCATGCGGATGAGTGGTGTGCTCTGGCACCGGCTGGGCGCGGGCAAGGTCTTCCTGCTGGGTGGAGTGGCTTTCGCCGCGCCGCTGGCCTGCTTCGCCGTGTTCTCGAATCCGGTCCTGCTCGTCGGCGTGAGCGTTCTGACCGGC
This sequence comes from Amnibacterium sp., assembly GCF_025463795.1. Taxonomy (GTDB): domain Bacteria; phylum Actinomycetota; class Actinomycetes; order Actinomycetales; family Microbacteriaceae; genus Amnibacterium. The sequence continues at coordinate 62,593 of NZ_JAODBE010000004.1, read as the reverse complement.
ACGGGCTACGCGTTGATGTACGTCGGGCTGGTGACCGCGGCGAGCTCGGAGCTTCCGGCGGGCAGGCAGGCCACCGGGCAAGCCCTGTTGCAGGCCACCATGATGGGTCTGGGGCCGCTGATCGGTTCCTCCCTCGGCGGGTTCGCGTACGAGCACGCATCGCCCGCGGTGCTGTTCGGGGCCGTCGCCGTGGTCGCCCTGGCCGGGGCCGCTGTAGCCCGGGTCGCCGCGGCCCATCTCCCCGCGCATCGCTGAGGCGAGCAGCCGATCGGTGGAGACATTCCCATCGCCGGATCGCGCCCGGAGGCGGAGCCGGTGGACGTCGTTCCGGCAGGTCCGGCTGCGATCAGGTGCGCCGGCCGCGCGGTCGTGATCGCCGTCCTCGTGGCCACGTCTCGGCAGCAGGACGGAGACGCGTGACCGAGTCGGTACCGGACGAGAAGTCGGACGTCCTCGCTACCGCGATCCGGCAGGTCTATCTTCACGACCACAGGACCAGGGCCTGGCACCAGTGGTCGAGGAGCAGCGATGAAGCACGAAACCGATGAGCCCGACGTCGAGCCGCACGTGTTCGACCAGACGAACGGGCTGGTCGATCTCGGGCCGGACGGGCCCGAGCGCCGCGAATCCGGTGACGGCAGGGTCAGGAGCCAGACCGTAGGCGGAATCGCGATGCTCTCCGCGAACCGTCCCGCCGGCTGAGCCCCGCCGCTCCGCGTCATCCGCCCCTGACCAGGCATCTGCAACCGCTTCACCACCGCGCGACGCACGTGCACCACCGGACGGACGGAGTGTGGCGACTCGTACACCGGCACGGCGCCTTCCCGCCGCCGGGCCGCCCGACCGGCGGATTGAGCAGGTCCGCTCAGTCCGCCTCACCGTCAGCCGACGTTGCGGATCCCCTGCGCGAATCCTCGCAAGGAGCGTGCTCACTGCGCCAAGCGTCGACGTGTCTCCGGACGAATCGCTTCGGCGGCGCCACCATCGGCGGTCATACCGCTCTGCGGGAGCGGCAGCGTTCACCCGAGCGCGTGATTCTGCTTCCACCAGGTGAAGATGTCCGCAAGCTTGATACCCGGAGATCCCACGGCTTCCAGGACGACGTGGTCGGTGTCATACGACCAGACGACGTAGGGCTCCCCGTAGCGGTCGTGAGCGCAGGCGAGTGCGCCTGTTCGAGATGACCCCGCATCGGTGAACGACGTGCCCCCGCCGCTGAAATCACAGGGGAGGGGATATTCTTTGCGCACATCTGCTGCGACATCGCGCCCCGGCTCCGGATAGACATCGACTTCGGCAGGAACGCCCTTCGCATACAAGGTCCGGGGACTACAGGTCTGCGGCTTCGAGGATGCCGGGAAATCGTTTCCATAATATTTTCGGTCGAGTGGTGTGCAGTCCTCGACCAGCACGGATAAGCGCTCGCTCAATGATCCGACACTCGGACCGGGTGATGGGCTCGACTCCGGGGAACCGGCGACGGCAACGGACGGGGCGGCCGTGGGGGAGGTCGTGGTCGTGGGGGAGGTCGTGGTCGTGGTCGTGGTCGTGGGGAAGGCTGAGGCCGAGCCGGCCGCGGCACGGGCAGGGACAACAGGCGCCGCACTGGGACGGGTGCTGGCGTAGAGGATTCCGCCGCTGACCGCGAGGACGACAACGATCACGACGGCCAGTGCGATCAGGTTGCGACGGACGTGGAGCGGGGAGGGCCCTGTCGACCCCGGTCCGGGCGCCCGCACAGTCGGCTCCGGTGGCTGGAGCACGGTCGAGCCGTCGAACGGGGAAGCCTGCGGCGGGTCGCGCCGGACCGTGGGTTCGTCGGCGGCCCGGGAATCGCCCACCGGAGCGGACGCCGAAACCGTCTCCGGCGTCAGCTCTGCACGGGAAGCGTGCGCCGGCGGGATACCCAACGCCCTCGCCCAGGTCCTGAGCGCCCATTCGGCGCGGGCGACCTCGATCGAGCGCTGTTCGACGAGTTCGCGGACCTGTCGTGGGAGCGCAAGTGCGATCCCTGCCTCGGCGGCCTGTAATCGGAGGGCGGCAACGGTGCCGCTCTCGACCGCAACGGTCAGCAGCAAAGCGTCGGCCGGACGATCGGGAAACACATCGCCGAGCACGTTCCGGCAGAAGGACGGACGCGCGATGAGCTCGTCGGCCCCGACCCGGGCGACGACCTGGCGCAGTCGATCCGCCGCGTCGGCTTCCTTCTCGCTCACGGGCGCAACGGCCCGGATCGCGCCGGCCGACCCGGTTGAACAGCTCGTCGGTCCTGTACCATCGAAAGGTCGACCCCTTCTCGGATGCCGGCGCCCGAAAGCCACCGTGCCGTCCCGCGAGCGGCATTGCCCGCGGGAAACCGCTGTATGAGGATAGGCGTCGCACGGAATCAAGAGCAATGGTCGCCGCGATTCGACCACCAGGCTTCTCGAAGGAGCCGCGCGGTACCCAGGCGGGAATCCGCTCGCCGAGCTGCGTTGAAGTCCTCTCGGTGCGGGAGAGTTCGGCAGGTTCTCCGCTCCAATCCGAGTCGAGAAGCCGCAGGTCCGGTCGACCGGGAATTCCTCCGCATCGGCCGCGCCATTCGCGGACACGTCGTCACCGCGATGTCGGGCGGCGGTAGCGCCCGGTCGCATGGCGCTCCTGGATCACCTCTGCATCACCGTCCTCGACCTCGAGCGCGGGCGGGCACAGTTCCATCCCGTCCTCGACACCCTCGGCTACCGCAGCGGGTACGGGGACGACCATTCGTGCTCCTGGAACAAGGGCGACGAGACCGAGCTCGTCCTCATGGCACCGCGCGAAGCGGTTCCGCAACCGCATCGGCACGGGCGCGTGGGCTGGCAGCACCTGGCTTTCGCCATGAGCTCGCGCGCAGACGTCGAGCGCCTGCACGCCGTGGCGCTCGGCGCGGCTGGACCCCGGTGCAGCCGCCGAAGGAGTACCCGCGGTTCTCGGACCGCGACGACGCCTCCTTCGTCGAGGACGGCAGCGGCATCCGCATCGAGTGCATGCACACCCCCGCCACGGGACGGGTGATCCGCGCTCGGACCACGCCGTGCGCTCTTGTGAGCCGATCGACCGCGGGACAGGATGACGGTCGTGACGGACCGTCGCGTCATCGTCTGCTGCAACTCCGCCGAGGGTCATGCTCGGCCGATGGTCGCTGTCGCCGACGCGTTCGTGCGGCACGGATGGCGGGTCCGGGTGCTGTCCGGCGCACCGTTGCGAAGCCGCGCCGAGGCGGTCGGGGCCGAGTTCGTGGAGCTCCCGGCCGCTGGCGACGTGCACGACGAGGAGGCGCACTCCGAGCGGCGTGCGGGGCTCAAGGCGTTGAACGAGGGCGCCACCGCCGCGTTCCTCACCCCCGCGCCTGCGGCATGGGCGGCGCTCGAGGCCGCCCTCGAAGCGGAACCGGCCGAGCTGGTCGTGGCTGAGCTCGCGTTCGTCGGCGCGGCGGGCATCGCGGGTCTGCCGGCGGAGTCGCGGCCGACGGCAGTGGTGTGCGGCGTCGTCCCGCTGGGGATCTCGAGCCCCGACGTCGCCCCGTTCGGACTCGGGCTGGCGCCGATGCGCGGCCCCCTCAACCGCGCTCGCAACCGTGTGCTGACGCGACTCGCGACGCGGGTGCTGCTGGCGCCGATGCACAGGGAGGCGGACCGGACGCTCGCAGCGATCGGGGCGGCCCCGCTCGACGGACGCTTCTTCATGGACTTCGTGCTCGCCGCCGACCTGTTCGCGCAGTTCACCGTGCCCGCGTTCGAGTACCCCAGACGAGACCTGCCGCCCAACGTCCGGTTCTACGGGCCGGTGTCGCGGGGCGTGACCTCGACCACGCCGCTGCCCACCTGGTGGGACGAGCTGGACAACCGTCCGATCGTGCACGTCAGCCAGGGCACCGTCGCGAACGGTGATTTCGGCGAGCTCGTCGCGCCGACCTTCGCGGCACTCGGCAACGAGGACGTGCAGATCGTGGTGACCACCGGCGGGCCCCCCGTCTCGGCGCTGCCCGCCATGCCGCCGAACGCGTTCGCAGCGGAGTTCATCCCGTACGACCGCCTCCTGCCTCGCACCGACGTCTTCGTGACGAACGGCGGCTACGGCGGCCTGCACTACGCGATGGAGTACGGGGTACCCGTCGTCGTCGCCGGGGACACGGAGGACAAGCCGGAGAACGCGGCCCGCGTGGCGTGGTCCGGCATCGGGATCGACCTGCGCACCGGTCGACCGTCAGCCCGCAGGATCCGACACGCGGTACGGCGGGTGCTGGCGGACCCCGGCTACATGACGGCGAGTGCTCGGATCGGCGCTGCGATCCGCTGGTCGCGCGGCGCCGACGGGCTGGTCGACGACCTCGAGGATCCCGTGTTCCTGCGACAGGCGTGAGCCGGGTGCCCAGGCGCGGAGGCACGGCGGGGATCGGGCGCTGATCCGCCGGTTCGCAGCGGGGCGCGGATCCGGTCGCGTCCACGAGCCGCGGTTCAGCTCCCGCGTCGATCACACCCAGTGCGGCTGCGCGAACACCCCACCGGGGTCCACCCGGGCAGCGATGCCGCGGAGCCGTGCGGTGTTCGCGCCGAAGTAGGCCGACGGGTCCGTGATCCCGGCATCGCAGTAGTTCGCGTACGCCGCGTCGCCCCACGACGGCCGCATCGCCGCCCGGAACCCTCGGACGTACGCGTCGAACGGCGCCGCGTCGGCGCCGTCGGCGAAGGTCGCGGTGTACTGCGCGCTCCAGAGCGCAGCGCGCCAGGGGAACGCGGTGTCGCTCGCACGGAGGTCGCTCACAGCCCCGCCGAGGGCGTCGAGAGCGACACCCCCTTCGGCCAGCCCGGGGACGGAGGCGGCGCGGCGGACCTGGTCCAGCAGCGTCGCGATCTCCGGCGCGGCCAGCCGTCGCGACCCGATGGACGACGTCGCGGACTCGGAGACGCGGGACCCGCTGCCGGCGTACCGCCGCATCGCCTCCCCGTACCCCGCCTCCGTGGCCACGTGGCGGAGCGGGCGGGCGCCCGTGTCCCGGATGAAGCCGTCGACCGATGCGTCGGCGCCGCTCCTCGGGCCCGTCCAGGTCCCGGAGACGGTCACGCTGGGGCCCGTGGGATGGCGTGAGCCCGCTAGGAGCTTCAGCGAGGACCACAGCTTCCGGTCCGCGCCCGGCGCCCAGCGCTGCCAGGCGGCGACCACGGCCGCCGCCGAGGACCAGGGGAAGCCCACCTCGAACATGAGCACGTCGGGAGCGGGCTCCGTCCGGAAGGTCAGGTCCGTGACGACGCCGAGGGTGCCGCCTCCGCCGCCGCGGCAGGCCCAGAACAGGTCCGGCTCCGCGCGGTCCGACACCCGGTGCACCCGGCCGTCCGCGGTGACGAGGGTCGCGCCCGTGAGCTGGTCGCAGGTGAGCCCGAACGAACGCACGAGGACGCCGAGACCGCCACCCAGGGTGAGGCCGCCGATCCCGACCGTCGCGCAGGAGCCGGCGCCGATCGCCCTCCCGGACGCGGCGAGCCGCTCGTAGACGTCGAGCAGCCGGGCGCCCGGCCCGATGGTCACCGAGGTGCCGTCGGACGTCAGGCGCACGCCGTTCAGGTCGGCGGTGCTCAGCACGAGTGACGGGGGCACTCCCGTTCCCGCCGCACCGCCCGCCGACCAGCCCGTGTACGAGTGGCCGCCGGCACGCAGCGCGACCGGGGTGCGGGTGGTGCGGGCGAACGCGAGCCCGGCGACGACGTCGGCCACCCCGGCGACGCGGAGGACCCCCAGCGGCTCGGCGCCGTCGTACCGCGGGTTGCGCAGCAGGCGGGCGGCGTCCCACCCGGCGGAGCCGCGGCGCAGCAGCGCCCCGGTCGTCGCCGCAGCCAGCTCGCCCCACGTCGTCGGGCCCGGCGTCGGCGTGGTGGTCGCGCTCGGGCCGGCGGAGGCGGTCGAGGTCGGTCGCCGAGTCGTCTGCGGCGTCACGTCGGTGCAGGCGGCGAGCAGGCCCACGAGGCCGATCCCGGCGCCCCCGGCCAGCACCGAACGGCGCGTCGGACCGTCGCCCATGTCCCCACCCGTCCCTGCTGCGCCCGGTCGGACGGTACGCCTCCCGTCGGGCTCCTGAGGTGTTCCGCCCCGGAACCCCTGGGGAATGGCTCCTCCCGATGTCTACAGTGTTCACATCCCCGCTCCCGAGCGGGGGAGGAGCAGGGAGCACCGCGATGAGCGACACCGGGTACGCGACGATCACGCCGGTGCTCGTGGCCGAGCTGCTCGTGGAGGGCGGCCGGATGCCGGTCTTCGTCCATCTCATCGACCACCCGGAGGGGCGAGTGCTGGTCGACACGGGCATGACGGTGCTGCACCCCGCCGTGGCCGACATGGATCCCCGGCTCATGCCGCTGACGGAGCACCCGATCGACCTGTCGGCCGTCGACCTGATCGTGAACACGCATCTGCACTACGACCACTGCGGCGGCAACCACCTCTTCGCCGGCCGCCCGATCCACGTCCAGCGGCAGGAGCTCGAGGACGCCCTCACCGAGGACCACTACACGATCCGGGAGTGGGTGGAGGCGCCGGGCGTGCAGTACGCGCCGGTCGACGGCGAGCTCGAGCTGCTGCCCGGGATCCGGCTGGTCCCGACGCCGGGCCACACCCGCGGCTCGCAGGTGGTGGTCGTCGAGACCGGCGGACGGCCGGCGGTCATCGCGGGCGACAGCGCGGTCTTCTTCGCGGAGCTGGACGAGCCGCGCACCGAGGGGCAGCGGCGGATCCGGGCGCTCGACCCGCAGCTCGTCTGGCTCAGCCACGCGGCCCAGCCGTGGCGCCCGGGCACGGCGGAGGGCGCAGCGGGGCGCTGAGCCCCGGGCTCGCCGGCGGGTCAGCCGGTGCTGAGGATCAGGAAGGCGACGTCGCCGAGCCCGAAGATCACCGCGACCAGCCCGAACACCGTGAGTGCGACCGTCAGGTCGGAGTGGGTGGAGGGTCCACCCTCCGACACCCGGCGCCGTGACGACCGCACGCTGAGCAGCAGGCCCGCGACCGCGACGAGGGCACCACCCGCGATCGCCACCACGGCCGTGATCGCGGAGGCCGGCGAGTTCACGCGCCGACTGTAGGGGATGGAGCCACACCAGGGCCGCTCAGTCGGTGCCCACCGCCTTCTTCACGAGCTCCGCGATGACCCGCTCGTCCTCCGGTGCGATGGTCGTGACCGCGAACCCGGTCGGCCACATCGTCCCCTCGTCCAGCCGGGCCGCGTCGAAGAACGCGAGGTTGCCGTAGCGCACCTTGAACTTCGCGCGCTCCTGGTAGAAGAGCACGATCCGCCCGGCCGCGGTCGCGTAGCCGGGGCTGCCGTAGTACAGGCGGGGGAGCAGGGAGGGGGCGACGGACGTCACGATCGCGTGGATCCGCTCCGCGTTGGTGCGGTCCGGCTCCTCCAGCGACGCGATCTTCTCCTGCACCTCGCGCAGGGCCTCGGCAGCGTTCTGATCGGCGCGCAGCTCCTTCGCGCGCTGCCGCATCGCGGCTCGCTCCGCCGCGGAGAACGTGGCGCCGGGCTTGCCGGTGTCGGTGGTCTCGGTCTTCCGGGTATCGGTCATGCGCCGATTCTCGTCACCGCCCTCGGCGCCCGCTTCTCCACTCCTGCTCACTCCGACTGCGGCGCATCGGTCGGGGACCGGTGGGTGCCGCACCTCGCGCGGCACCTGGAGGCGGAGCGACGAGGAGGGGGTGTCAGGAGGCGGAGGGTGCGGACTCCGCCTGCTGGTCCTCGGTCGGCAGGGTCGCGCCGAGATGCGTCCGGGCGACGGCGTGCAGCAGTCGCAGCCGGTCGACGTCCGTGTCGTAGCCCACCAGCGAGTACGCGTTCACCCCGTCCACGACCGCGAGCAGATGCGTCGCGACCTCCTCCGGGGCGTCCGCGGTGAAGTCGCCGGAGGCGATCCCCGAGCGGACGACCGACTCGATCAGCGTGTGCCAGGCGTCCTCCTCGCTCCGCACGGCGGCACCGAGCGCCCGGTTGCGGCGGCCGAGGCTCCACGACTCGACCCACAGGGCGTCGAGGTGCGGCACCGGCTCGGCGAGCGAGCCGAGCAGCACCGCGAGCTGCTCCACCGGGGACTCCTGGCTCAGCACGTCGTCCTGCACCTCGGTCAGCTCGGCGCTCACGATGCGCGAGAAGGTCATGGCCACGAGCGCGTCGTCGCCGGGCCACAGCGCGGCGACCGCCTTCCGCTGCACGCCGAGTCGCTCGACGACCGCGGCGATCGACACCGCATGCATGCCGAGCTCGATCGCGATCTCCGCGGCCGCGGCGAGGACCTCCTCCTGCTCGAGGTGGCGTCGTCCGGGAAGGCGCACTGCTGCTCCGCTCGTGGTGCATGGATCGGGGACCGGACCGTGGGGTCCGGGCCCGTCGATGATCCACTGTGGCGAGCAGGAAGCCCGCGCGCCACCCCGCCGGGACCGGCGGCCGCGGTCTCACACGGTGTCGCGACGCAGCCGGGCGGAACGGACCGAGAGCCACACGGCGAGGCCCATCACGAGCGCCGCGACCACGACGTGGAGGGGGGTGAGCGCGTCGATCCCGAGGGTGGAGATCGCGTGGCCGAGCAGCCACTGGGCCACTGTCGCGACGAAGTAGACCGACGCGAGCATCGGCAGCCCGCCCTTCGTGCGCAGGCGGGTGAGCGCAACGACCGCCGCGATCAGCGCGAAGACCATCACGGGGTAGGCGCCGAACCCGTGCGCGTTCGTCCACAGCTCGTGGGTGTCCTTCGGCATCCCGGCGGTGATGAACTCGCCGGAGGTGAAGTACTGGAAGACCACGAACAGGGCGCTGAGGCCGACGGCGATCGCGAAGGCGCGGCGGACGCCGGCCGGCACCTGGGTGGTGGTGGTGGCTCGGGGGGTGGTCGTGTTCGTCACCACGGATGGCTCCTCGGTCTCGGCGGGCGCCTGCACGGATGGGTGCCGACCTCCTGAACGTGTTGCCGCGTCACCAAGAAACGCCTCAGACCGAACCGGCTCCCAGCACCTCGACGGTGGATCCGCACGCGACGGGGCGGAACGCGCAGCGACGGATCGGTGGTACCGGCGGTACCGGCGGGACGGCCAGCACCGGCGCGTACGGTGCCGCCCATGGTGAACGAAGGCTCCAGCACGGACGTGAAGCGGCGAGCCGGTTGGCTGCCGCCCAGTCAGGACGACCTCGAGGCGTGGCTCTCCGGTCACCGGGAGCGCACCGAGGCGCACGGCGAGGACACCCCGCTGCATCCCGTGCTGGTCGAGTTCCAGCAGCTGATGGACACCGACCCGATCGTCCGGATGTACGTCACGCAGATGGTCGAGCAGGTGCCGACCGGGAAGCAGTACAAGGAGCGGCACGTCAAGGACGTGCCGCAGCTGCTGCGGCTGATCAACGAGGTCCTGACCATGACGCCGGAGTTCAGCGTGGGCGGGATGGTGAGCACCCCGCTCGCCGGGATCCTCGACTGGACGCTGGCCACGCCCGCCGGGTTCGCCGCCTACCGGGACCCGCGCATCAACGCGATGCTGAAGAAGATCCTGAACGCCTGGGCCGAGTACTTGAACAGTCCGGACTCCCTCTCCGCGCTGAACCGCTCCGAGACCGGCTGGATGAGCCCGGAGGCGGAGCGGGCGGTCGGGATGAGCGACTACGCGCACGACCCGGACGACGAGCACTGGGGCTTCACGTCCTGGAACGACTTCTTCACCCGTCGCCTGGCGGAGGGGAGCCGTCCCGTCGCCGCGCCCGACGACGACAAGGTGATCGTCAGCGCGTGCGAGTCCACGCCGTACCGGATCAGCACCGACGTGAAGCGCCGCGACCGGTTCTGGGCGAAGAGCCAGCCGTACTCCCTGGAGGACATGCTCGCGCACGACGAGTCGGTCGACGAGTTCGTCGGTGGCACGGTGTACCAGGCGTTCCTCAGCGCCCTGAACTACCACCGCTGGCACAGCCCGGTGGCGGGAACGATCGTCCGCGCCTGGGTGCAGGAGGGCACGTACTACGCCGAGGCGCAGTCCGAAGGGCCGGACGCCGCGGAGGCCCAGGAGTCGCAGGGCTACATCGCTCACATGGCGACCCGCGCGATCATCCTGGTGCAGGCGGACGACCCGGTGATCGGGCTGGTCGCGTTCATCGCCATCGGCATGGTGGAGGTCTCCACCTGCTTGATCAGCGACCATGTGCGGCCCGGCTACCACGTGGCCAAGGGGGAGGAGCTCGGCTGCTTCCAGTTCGGCGGATCGAGCGAGTGCCTGATCTTCCGGCCGGGCGCCGTCAGCGAGTTCACGCTCGCCGCGATCCCGCAGCCGGGCGACGCCGACGCGTCCCTGGTCCTCGTGCGCTCGCGGCTCGCGGTCGCCGGCTGAGGGAGGCCGTACGGTGAGCGCGTGAGCAGTCGTCCCGCGCGCGCCGCCCTGATCGTCGTCGGGGTGATCCTCGTCGTCACCGGCCTGGTGTGGATCGGCCAGGGGTTGAACCTGATCCCGGGCAGCTTCATGACGGGGAACCGCACCTGGTTCGCCATCGGGCTGGTCGCCGGCGTGGTGGGGATCGTGCTCATCGCGGCAGGCGTCCGGCGGGGCCGGGGACCGGGCGGCGGGGCCTGACCCGCCCTCGACGTTCCGTGCGCCTCCGGGCGGCGGCACGCACGATTCGTAGACTCGACCGCATGCCGAGCCTGCCCCAGACCGTGTGGCTCGCCATCGCCGGTGGCCTGCTGGTCCTGACCGTCCTGCTGCTGGTGCTGTGGATCACCACGATACGTCGGCTGCGCGTCGAACGTCGCGCGGCCGCCGACCGGGCGCACCTCGCCGCGCGGCTGCAGATCGCGGTCGCCGATCAGGGCGGCCGCCTGCGCATCATCCGTGAGCTGCACGACGTCGCCGTGCACCGCGTGTCCGCGATGATCGCGCAGGCCGACGGCGCCCGGTACGCCGGGGCGACCGACCCGAGCGCGGCCGTCCGGGCGGCGCAGGCGATCGCCGAGACCGGGCGCGCGACCCTCGCCGACATGCGCCGGGTGATGACCCTCGTGCGCGAGAGCGAGGCGGAAGCCGCCCCGCAGCCCCGCCTGAAGTCGACCCGCGAGCTGTTCAAGACGATGCGCGACGCCGGGCTGGACGTGGTCGTCGAGGAGCACGGCGAGCCCTACGACCTGAACTCGGGCGCCGAGCTCGCGATCTACCGGATCCTGCAGGAGGCGCTCTCGAACTCGCTGAAGTACGGCGGGGAGGGCACCCAGGTGCGGGTCGGCTTCACCTGGACCTCGTCGGGTATCGCGGTGAAGGTCGACGACGACGGGTTCCGCAACGCCGTGCTGCAACGTGGCCTCTCGGCGGAGGACGCCTCCGCCGAGCTCGCCTACGGGGTGGAGGAGGACCTGCGGTCCCTCACGCAGCAGCTCGCGGGTCCGGGGATCCAGGAGATGCGCGCCCGCACCGAGCTGTTCGGCGGCACCCTCACCGCGTCGGAGACGCCGGGGGTCGGCTTCTCGATCAGCGCCACCTTCCCCTCCATCCGCTTCCACAACGGGGTCCACGGCGTCGACCTGACCCGACGGTGACCGCGGCGCCGACGCGGGTGCTGCTCGCCGACGCCGATCCGCTGCAGCGGGAGGGTTGGCGGCTGATCATCGACGCGCATCCCGACCTGGAGGTGGTGGCGGAGGCGCCGGACGGTCTGCAGGCGCTCGCCGTGCTGCGCCGCCTGCCCGTGGACGTGGCCGTCATCGACGCCCGGATGCCGCGGCTCGGCGGCCTGCAGGTCACCGAGACGGTGGCCACGGACGCCCGCATCCGGTTGGTGCAGCGCTCGCCCGTGACCCGCGTGGTGCTCGTGACCGCGACGGACCTCGACCGCTTCATCGCTCCGGGCCGGGAGGCGGGGGCGGACGCCGTCCTCTACAAGGACGCCGAGCCCGACCTCCTGCTCGCCGCGATCCGCGAGGCCGCCGCCTCCCGCGCCGTCGCCTCCTGAGCCTCGCGATCCGGAGGGCTCGCCGACACACGGGTGGCCCGGCCGTCGGCGGCGGCGTGTCCGGAACCGCGGACGCGCGCACGTCCTGCGGATCCGCGGTGGAGCGTCAGGCGAGCAGGTGCGCTGCTTCCGGGTGGTCGTCGAACCACTGCGCGACGTACCAGCACATGGGGCGCACGCGCTTGCCCGCCGCCTCAGCCTGCCGCACGGCGTGCTCGGTGATCTGCGCCGCGTAGCCGTGCCCGCGGAAGGGCGGGTTCGTGAACGTGCGCGTCATCGAGACGACGTCGCCGTTCTCGGCGTAGTCGAGCGAGCAGACCACCTCGCCGTCGAGGGTGCCCAGGTACCGATGCCGTGCGGCGTCGTGCTCGAACTCCATGACTCAGGCCTCCAGGTCGTCGACCCCCGGCGTCCAGCTGTTGCCCGGGCGGCCCCACTTGTTGCTGCTGATCGCCTTCTTCGCGCGGCGCTGGTGGAGGAAGTCCAGCCGGTCGACGTAGAGCACCCCGTCGAGGTGGTCGGTCTCGTGCTGGAGCACCCGGGCGAACCAGCCCCGCGCCTCCAGTGTGAACGGCTCGCCGTCCAGGTCGACGGCTTCCAGGCGTGCTCTCGGGGAGCGCCGGAGGGGGAACCGCTCGCCGGGCACGGAGAGGCAGCCCTCCGACTCGGCGTCCTCGTCCGCCTCGCCCACGGGCGTCGGCGTGATCCACAGCGTGGGGTTGATCGCGACGCCGCGACGTGGGCCCTCGGGATCGTGCTCGTAGCTGTAGACGAAGAGGCGGAGCGGCACGCCGACCTGCGGCCCGGCGAGGCCGACGCCGGGGGCCTCGTCCATCGTCTCGAACATGTCGGCGACGAGCGTCCGCAGCGCATCGTCGAAGGTGACGACCGGCGCCGCCGGCTGGTGCAGGACGGGGTCTCCGGTGATCAGGATCGGCAACACGGTCACCCTGCGGAACCTCCGGTATCACTGACGAAACACGCGTCTCATCAGCGTAGTGCCGTCTCTCTGAGGCCCCGGGCGGCTAAGGTTCGGCCGTGCCGCCCGTCCTCGACATCCACATCGGCACCCACGTGCTGAACACGGCCCAGGCCGTCGGCATCCCCATCGCCCTGGTCGGAGCCGTCTTCCTCGCCTTCGGCGCGCAGTTCCAGTCGCGCGGCGTGAAGCAGGTCGAGGCCGCACGGGCGACGGCCGGCACGGAGCTGGGCGGATCCGAGCTGCTCCGGCTCGTCCGGAACCGCGCGTGGCTGCTCGGCACCGTGATGCTGGGGCTCGCGATCGTGCTGCAGCTGACGAGCCTGCGGTTCGCCGCGCTGATCGTCGTGCAGCCGATCGGCGCGATCGCGCTGGTCGTCACGACGATCCTCAACGCGCGGCTGAACCATGTGCGCATCCACCGCAAGGTGGTGCGGGCGATCATCCTGTGCGTCGGCGGGGTCGGCATCTTCGTCGCGGTCGCCGCACCGAGCGCGACCGACACCGCGATCAGCGACGACGACCTGCGCACGATCCTGGTGCTGCTCGCGGTCGTGCTCGCCGTCCTCGGCACGCTGTACGCGATCTACCGGACGCGCATGACCCCGCTCGCCTACATCGCCGGAGCCGGCGTCCTCTACGGCTTCGTGGCGACGATGGCGAAGACCGTCATCAACCGCCTGATCGCGGGTCAGTTCGACTGGTTGACCGTGCTGTGCGTCGTCGGCCTGCTCGCCGCGGGCGCCGGGGGTCTCTACCTGGTGCAGACCGCCTACACCGTCGGCCCGCCCGACCTCGTCATCGCCGGCCTCACCGTCGTCGACCCCATCGTCGCAGTGGGTATCGGCGTGCTCGTGCTCGGGGAGGCGCAGAACGCGCCCTGGTGGGCCGGCCCGGCCTTCCTCGTCTCCGGAGGGATCGCCGTGTTCGGGGTGTTCCAGCTGGCGCGGCACCACCCCCAGGTGGGCGATCGGGAGGCCGTCGAGGCCGCCTGAGGCGCGCCGCCGCGCAGCGCACCCGGTTCCGGGGCATGCGCTACCGTCGGAACGCCCAGGCCCCCGAGAGGGGCACGAACACCCAGGAGGAGACCGCCATCAGCGAGCCGACGCCTGAGGCCGCGCTGCCCCGGATGACCGTGCTCATGGGCGGCGACACCTTCCCGCCCGACGTGAACGGTGCGGCCGCCTTCTCGGTCCGGCTCGCGGCGGGCATCGCCTCCCGCGGTCACGACGTGCACATCATCGCCCAGAGCCACGGGGAGCCCCAGGGCGTCTACCGCGAGGAGCACCTGGGTCAGGTGCTCACGGTCCACCGGCTGAAGAGCTTCCGCTACCCGCTGCACGACTGGCTGCGTGCCGTGTACCCCTGGGCGATCCACCGCAACGCCGCGAAGATCATCGACAAGGTGCGGCCCGACGTGTCGCACATGCAGTCGCACATGGTCGTCGGGCGGGGGCTCACGACGGAGTCGGCGAAACGCGGCATCCGCGTCGTGGCGACGAACCACTTCATGCCCGAGAACCTCATCGAGCACAGCCCCTTCCCGAAGTTCACGTACCCGGTGATCAGCTGGCTGGCGTGGAAGGACTGCACGCGGCTGTACCGCAAGGCGGCCGCGCTGACGACGCCGACCAAGCGCGCTGCGGCCTACCTCGAGGAGCGCACGGGGCTGCGACACGTCCACGCGATCTCCTGCGGGATCCGGATGACCGACTACACCCCGGACTTCGAGCAGAAGACGGAGCGGCGGATCGCGTTCTGCGGTCGCATCACCGGCGAGAAGATGCTTCCCGACCTCGTGGAGGCGGTCGCGCGCCTGCCCAGGGACCTCGAGGCGCACCTCGACCTGATCGGCGACGGCGACCAGCGGAAGGCGCTCGAGCAGCTCGCCGACCGCCTCGGCATCGGTGACCGCGTGCACTTCCCGGGCCTCGTCAGCGACCAGGAGCTGCGCCGGCTGCTCACCCGGGCGACCGTGTTCGCGATGCCCTCGATCGCCGAGCTGCAGTCGATCGCGACGATGGAGGGCATGGCGAGCGGCCTGCCCGTCGTCGCGGCCGACGCCATGGCGCTGCCGCACCTCGTGAAGGACGGCGAGAACGGCTTCCTCTACCCCCCGCGGGACGTGGCGGCGCTGTCGGACCGTCTCGAGCGGGTGCTGCGCATGCCGCACGACGAGTACGAGGTCATGCAGCGCGCCTCGCTGCGGCTGCTCGAGCCGCACGACATCGACACCACGATCACGATCTTCGAGCGCCTCTACCGGGGCGAGGAGGTCACGGATCCGGTCACCGAGGTCCCACCGCTGTCGGCGAAGGTGCGGGAGCAGTTCAAGTCCCTCGCGAGGCGCGCGCGCAGCGCGATGACGGATTGACCCGCGGCTCCCGCCGCGCCCGCCTGCTCGTCCCCGTGCTCCTCGCCGCCGGCCTGCTGCTCACCGGCTGCACGGCCGGTGCGTCCGGAACCGCTCCCGTCGGTTCCAGCGCGCCGGTGCGAGCCGCCTCCGCGCCGCCGGCACCTGCGCCGTCCGTCTCGACGGCGCCGACGGCCGACGGCCGCGCCGCGGCGCTCGTCGCCGCGATGACTCCCGACGAGCGGGCCGGCCAGCTGCTGATGACCGCGGCCACCGTGCCCGACCTGCATGGGCTGGCGGCGGCCGTCCGTCGCTACCACCTGGCCGGCGTGATGATCCGGGGGCGCAGCGGAGGCGGCACCGCAGCGGTCGCTCGGGCTCTCGTTCCGGTGCGAGCGGCGGCACCGGCCGACCTGCCGTTGCTGACCGCGACGGATCAGGAGGGCGGCACCGTGCAGGTGCTGAGCGGCCCCGGCTTCTCCGCGATCCCCAGCGCGGTGCAGCAGGGGCGCGGGTCCACGGCGGCGACCCGCGCGGACGGCGAGCGCTGGGGACGTGAGCTCGCGCGGGCGGGGGTGCGCCTCGATCTCGCCCCGGTCGCCGACGTGCCGTGCGCGGACACGCTGCAGGACAACCCGCCCGTCGCGAACCTGCGACGGCAGTACTCGTCCGATCCGGCAGCGGCCGGCGGTCACGTGGCCGCGTTCATCCGGGGGATGGCCGCCGCCGGGGTGGGAACGACCGTCAAGCACTTCCCGGGGCTCGGCTGCGTGCGCGAGAACACCGACACCGACCGCCGCGTGGTCGACACCGAGACCACGGTCGACTCGGTCCGGCTCCGCTCCTTCTCCGCCGGTCTCGACGCGGGTGCGGGTTTCGTCATGATGTCGAGCGCGGAGTACTCCCGGATCGATCCCGGCGTGCCCGCGCTGTTCTCCTCCCGCATCGTGCAGGGTCTGCTGCGCGGACGGCTCGGCTTCACGGGTGTCGTCATGTCGGACGATCTCGGGGGAGCCGCCGCGGTCGATCGCTGGTCGAGCGGGCAGCGCGCCGTGAAGTTCGTGCGCGCGGGCGGTGACCTGCTGCTCGACATCGTGCCGGCGGACCTCGGGCCGATGCACGAGGCACTGGTGCGGGAGGCGGCCGCCGATCCGGCGTTCTCCGCAGCCCTGACGGCCGCCGCCGAGCGTGTCGTGGCCGCGCGCATCCGTCTCGCCGGCTGACGTGCGCGATCGGGCGTCCGAGGCGGGCCGGACCCGCCCGGCTCTGGATCCGGTCAGGCGAAGAAGTCCGCGATCCTGCCGCCGAGTGCCCGCAGCGCGTCCGGGGTGTCGAGCAGGGTCAGCGTCGACTGCGGCAGCAGCTCGTGCAACCGCTCGGCGGTCGACACCGGGTGGCCGGGATCGCCGACCCACGGCGCGAGCAGGACCGGCTGCCGGATCGTGGCGACGACGTCCGGCGCCGGGAAGTCGGTGGCGGCCGCGCCGCGGAACACCGCGGGCAGGATCGCCGGGTCGATGTCGGGCGGGGGAGTGGTGGTCCACCCGCCTGCTTCCAGCAGGGGCAGCGGTGCGAACGCTCCCATCGCCCGGACGAGCGCGTCGTAGCCGCGCTCCTCCGCCATCCGGGCCATCTGCCGGTAGCCGTCGCCCTGCGCGGTCCGCGTCTCCCACGCGGTCGGC
Source organism: Amnibacterium sp. (assembly GCF_025463795.1). Classification (GTDB taxonomy): domain Bacteria; phylum Actinomycetota; class Actinomycetes; order Actinomycetales; family Microbacteriaceae; genus Amnibacterium. The sequence continues at coordinate 45,596 of NZ_JAODBE010000004.1, read as the reverse complement.
GGGATCACGAACGCGAGCCGCCGGAAGCGCTCCGGTCGTCTGCTCACGGCGTGGAGCAGCGTGCCGACGCCCATCGAGACGCCGATCGCGTCGACTGGATCGCCAGGTGAGACGACGTCGAGCAGGGCGAACAGGTCGTCGGCCAGCGCGGACCACGCGTAGTCGCCCGGTTCGCCGCGGCCCGTGGAGCGCCCGTGCCCCCGGGCGTCGTAGCGCACGAGGGCGCGGCCCGCTCCCGCGACCGGTGACCAATCGAAGAATCCCGCCGCGCGCTCGCTCGCCCGCGAGGAGGAGAGGCCGTGCAGGGCCACCACGACGGGTCCCTCTCCCTCCTGCACCTCGTACGCGAGTCGGGCTCCATCGACATCGAGCTGCAGGTCCGTCACCCGGCCAAGGCTAGGACCGCGTTCCGCCTCGGCTCCCTGACGACTCCTGGGCCGGTTCCCGCCCGGAGATCCGGGGCAGCAGTCGGCCCATTTCTCCGTGAACCCCTAACGTGTGCACGTGTTCGTCGTGGGTCTCCTGCTGCTGCTCGCCGCCGTGCTCCTCTTCATCGTGCTCGCCGGGCGCTCCCGCCGCAGCAAGGGCGCCGAGTCCGCGCCGCAGCGACGGAACCGGTTCATCGGCCTGGCGGGCGCCACCGTGGCGGCCCTGCTCGGCCTCCTGCTGCTCGGCGGCTCCAGCGTCTACGCGCAGGACACCGGCGACGCGAGCGTGATCGTCTCCTGGACCGGCGACATCCTCGGGCAGGAGATCACTCCCGGGCTGCACGTGAAGGCGCCGTGGAGCACGGTCGACACCTTCAGCGTGCGCAACCAGCAGGTCGTCTTCGCCGGCAACCGAGCGGAGACCGACTACACGGGCGGCTCCGCGCTCGGGCCGGACATCACCGTGCAGGACTCGGACGGGGTCACGAGCAACATCGACATCGCCGTCCGCTACTCGATCCGACCGGATCAGGTGACGACGATCTACCGGCAGTTCCGGGACGAGACGAACTTCGTCTCCCAGTTCGTGACCCAGGACATCCGCTCCACCGTCCGCGACGCCCCGAACTCGTTCACGACCCTCGAGCTGATCACCAAGCGGGCCGAGGTGAACACGGCGATCCAGACCGCGCTCGAGCAGCGCTGGAAGGGGACCGGTGTGACGGTCGACTCGGTGAGCCTGCAGCAGATCACTCCGCCGGCGAGCGTGACCGCCGCATACGCCGCGGCCCAGAACGCGCAGATCAAGGTCACGACGGAGCAGAACAACCTGAAGGCCGCGCAGGTGTCGGCGCAGCAGCAGGTCGTGCAGGCGGAGGCCAAGGCGAAGGCGAACGACACGCTGAACCGGTCGCTGACCACCAACGTGCTGAAGCAGAACTACATCGACACCCTGTCGAAGCTCGCCGCTTCGGGGAACGTCGTGGTCGTGCCGGAGGGGTTCGGCGGCATCGTCAATGTGAAGTGAGCGCCGAGCACAGGCGCCCCCGGCGGTCAGACGGCCGAGGCCGACGGCACCCGGATCGTCACGCCCGTGAGCCGCTCGGCCTCGCTGGTGAGCAGTCGCTGCACGTCCCGGTTGTGCGACGACCGCGAGGAGCCCACCACCACGGGCGCACCGCGCATCTCGCCCGGCCCGCTCGGGCCGATGTAGGAGGCCCCCGGGAGGTCGGGGACCGTCGCCGCGTACAGAGTCGGCAGCGCGCCGGCGTCGGCCGGCTGCCCCAGCCCGTTGATGACCGCCGCCGAGATCGCCTCGACCCACGGCGGCATGTGCATGCCCCTGGTGAGGTTCGTGCTCGCCGTGCCGGGGTGCGCGGCGACCGCCCGGAGGCGTGATCCGGCGGCGCTGAACCTGTGCTGCAGGTCGTACGCCAACATGAGGTCCGCGAGCTTCGACTGGCCGTACGCGCCCCACCGGGAGTAGCGGCGGCGGCGCCAGTTCAGGTCGTCGAGCGCGATGCGCCCGATGCGGTGCGCCTGACTCGAGAGCATCACCACCCGGTCGCCGAGCCGGTCGAGCAGCAGCGCCGTCAGCGCGAAGGCGCCGAGGTAGTTCGTCGCGAGCTGCAGCTCGAAGCCGTCGGCGCTCCTGGCCTCGTCGACGGCCATGATCCCGGCATTGTTGATCAGCACGTCGAGCGGACGATCGAACGCCTCGGCGAACGCGCGCACGGAGGCGAGCGAGGCGGTGTCGATCTCGCGCACCTCGGTGCTCCCGTCGATCCGCTCGGCCGCTCGGCGCCCTCGCTCGACGTCCCGGCACGCGAGGACGACGTGCGCTCCGGCGGCGGCGAGACGGCGGCTCGCCTCGAAGCCGACGCCGCTGTTCGCCCCCGTGACGACGACGGTGCGCCCGGTCTGATCGGGCACGGCGAAGGAGGATGCGGACGTCATGGCCGGTGTCTATCCGCCCCACCTGACCGTCCGATGCGCTCACCGCCGATGTCCGGGCGACACGGAGGCGACATCCGGCCGACGCCCGGAGGTCGCACGAGCGCCCGAGAGGCGGCTCGGCGGACACGCCACGCGTTCATGGAATCCCTGCTCGGCGCGCATATCGGAGAAGGCCTCGCGATGGCCGCAGCGACACGCCGACGGTTCGATACCGGTTTGTGATCTTGTGAATTTGCACCTAGTGTCACTCGCGCTCACCGGGATCCCGCCAGACAGGGACTGCGGAACCCCCATCCCCGTGAGCAGTACGCCCGGTGCTGCCACGCTTCGCGCTGCCCACATGCAGCACCGCAACACGACCGCTAATTCGTCAGGGTGGGCAGCGGCGCAACGACATCCGGGGACGGAACGAGCGTCGGCGGACCCGCTGGAGCACGTACATGAAGATCCTGTCCAACACCCGTGCCGCCGCAGGCGGCCTCGCACTCGCCGCACTCACCGCGGTCGGCGTCGGCCTCACCGCCGCGCCGGCCGAAGCGGCCTCCGTGTCCACCTGGGACGCCATCGCGCAGTGCGAGAGCAGCGGCAACTGGTCCATCGACACCGGCAACGGCTACTACGGCGGCCTGCAGTTCAGCCTCAGCACCTGGCACGCCTTCGGCGGCGCCGGCAACCCGGCGAACGCCGGCAAGTCCACCCAGATCGCGATCGCCGAGAAGGTGCTCGCGAGCCAGGGCTGGGGCGCATGGCCCGCCTGCTCGGCCCGCCTCGGCCTCTCCGGCCACAGCGGCTCGGTCGCGGGCGCGTCGTCGAGCAGCTCGTCGTCGTCCAGCTCCTCGAGCTCGTCGTCGCACTCCTCGTCGCGCTCCTCGAGCGCGTCGTCGTCGCGCGCCTCCTCGGCGCCGCGTCACGTCGCGCACGTGAAGGTGTCGGGCAAGACCTACACGGTCCGCTCCGGCGACACCCTCGCGAAGATCGCGGCGAAGCTGCACACGCCCGGCGGATGGCGGCGCCTCGCCGACGCCAACGCGTCCGTCGTGTCCAACCCGAATCTGATCTTCCCGGGTCAGAAGCTGCACCTCCCGGCCTGATCGCCGAGCAGCACGACGACGCCGGCCGGCCCGCATCCTGCGGGCCGGCCGGCGTCGTTGCGTCGTGTGACGTCTCGCAGGAGCGCCCAACGGCCCCCTCGTAGGCTGGCACGATGACCACGTCCCTCTCCGCGGCCCCGGGGCCGGGCGGGGAGCGCCGGGCGGGCGCGACGGCCGAGTCCTTCGACGACGCCTCGTTCCGGCAGATCCTCGCCAGGTTCGCGACCGGCGTCGTCGTCGTGACGGGCACGACCGAGGGCGGGCCTGCCGGCCTGACCTGCCAGTCCTTCTCCTCGCTGTCCCTGGATCCGCCGCTCGTGCTGCTGAGCACGGCGCGGACGTCCAGGACCTGGCCGCGGATCGAGGCGACCCGGAGATTCGCGGTGAACGTGCTCGGCGACGACCAGCGGGAGCTCAGCGAGCGGTTCGCGGTCAGCGGGGGCGACAAGTTCGACGGCGTCGCCTGGCGCCCGGGCGCGCTCGGCAACCCCCTCCTCGACGGGGCGATAGCGCACCTCGAGTGCGATGTGCACGCGGTCCACGACGGGGGCGACCACGTGATCGTGCTGGGCCGGGTGCGGGCCCTCGAGGCACCGGGCCTCGAGGATCGGGCGCCGCTCGTCTACTTCCGGAGCACGTACCGCACGCTGGCCGGCTGATCCCGCGCCGCCTCGGCCGGAGGCGTCAGTACCAGTAGGGCACGTGCGAGGTCTCGAACGAGAGCGCGCCGCACGGGCTCCCGTACCGGCCCTGGATGTAGCCGAGCCCCCACTCGATCTGCGTCGCCGAACTCGTGCGCCAGTCGCCGCCGGCGCTGGACATCTTGTCGCCCGGCAGTGACTGGGGGATGCCGTACGCGCCCGACGAGGCGTTGTAGGCGTCCCAGCGCCACCCCGACTCGATGTTCCAGAGCCGCACGAGGCAGTCGAACTGGGAGGAGTCCCAGCCGTAGGCCCCCATCCGGCCCTGCGCGTAGTTCTGGGCGCCCGCGGGCGAGAGCGAGCCGGGGCCGGCGGATCCGCCCCCGAGCGACTGGTCGGCCCCGCCGCCGTTGCCCGCCGCCGCGGCCGCGGCCTTCGCGGCCTGTGCGGCGGCGTACGAGGCCTGGAGCGCGCTGGAGGTGGCCTGCAGCGAGCGAAGCTGCGCCTGCAGCGTCGCCGTGCGCGCCTTCGTGGTCGCGACCTGGCGGTCCGCGGCGGCCTGCGCCGCCTTTGCCCGGTCGGACAGCCGCTTCGCCTTCGCCGCGAGCTGGTCGCGGACCTGCGCCTGCGCCTTCGCCTGGTCGCCGAGGGCCGCGGCGGTGCGCTCGTCCGCGACGGCGCGCCGCAGCAGCGCCGCGGACGAGTTCCCGATGCGCGAGAGGGCGCCGAGCCGGTAGAGCAGGGAGCCCGACTGCTTGCCGGACAGCCACACCGACAGGGTCGGATCCCCGCTGCGATAGAGCTGGGTCGCGACGCTGCCCGCGGTACGGCGGGCGGCCTTCGCCCGCTTCTCCGCCGCCGCGGCCTGCTGCTGCAGTGAGGCGAGCGCCTGCTGCGCGGCCTTCACCTGCGCCTCAGCGGTCTGGTAGGCCGCCTCCGCCTTGATCGCCGCAGCGCCCAGGGCCGCAGCCCTGCTCTCGAGCGACCCCAGTACGCCCTGGATCCGCTTCACCTCCGCGGCCTTGGCCCCGGCGTTGTGCTTCGCCTGCTGCACCTCCGCCCACGTGGGATCCCCGGCGGGGACGGCGGAGGCCGCCGGCGCCAGCAGGGCGCCGACGGTCACCGCGGCCGCGGCCGCGGCGGCGATCGCCGCGCCGGACCACCGCTTCCGAAGGCGCATCCGTTCAGGCTAGGTGCGCGGCTGCGCGGCGGCCCGGTGGCGCGAGGGCGCGGCGCGAACGCGGCTCAGCGATAGGTCTTGACGACGCGCCAGTCGTCGTCGCAGAGCAGCACGTCGAAGACCAGGGTCTCGGTGCCGTCGCCGCTCGTGCCCTGGAACCGCCAGCCGCGGACCGGGAGCGGATGGGTCAGCAGCACGCCGAGCGCGTCCTCGATCCTGGTGGGCGCGTCGGTCACCCGGTAGCGCCTCGCGTGCCAGTCGAGCGCCACCGGGACGCCCCGTTCGGTGGTGGCCAGGAGTGCCCGGCCCTCCGTCCCGATCGTCGCGTCGCTCATCCCACGCCTCCCGCTCTCGAACACGTGTTCGAGAGGCTCATGGTAGATCGCGTGCTCGCCGGGGCGCAACGCCGTCGGCCCCGATGCGGTGGAATGGCCCCATGAGCCGTCAGGTCGTCGCCCCGCGTTACGGGGGCCCGGAGGTGCTGGAGCTCCGCGACCGCGAGATCGCGCCGCCGGGGACGGGCCGCGTGCTGATCCGGGTGCTGGCCGCGGGCGTGAACCCCGCCGATACGAAGCGGATCGCCGGGCGCTTCGGCGACGACCCGTCGAAGCTGCCCCTCCGCCCGGGCAGCGAGGTCGCCGGGATCGTGACGGCCGTCGGCGAGGACGTCGCTCCCGCGGGCCGCGGGATCGAGGTCGGGCAGGAGGTCGTCGCCTATCCGGTCGTCGGCGGGTGGGCGGACGAGGTCGTCGCGAAGGCGGAGCACGTCTTCCCGAAGCCCGGTCCGCTTTCCTTCCCGGCGGCCGCGAACCTGCTGCTCGCCGGCACTGCGGCCGCCCACCTGGTCGACGTGACCGGAGTCGGCACGGGCGATGTCGTGCTCGTGCACGGCGCCTCCGGCGGTGTGGGCACCCTGGCCGTGCAGCTCGCGCGGCTCGCCGGCGCCCGGGTGCTCGGAACGACGAGCGACCGGAACGCCGACCTGGTGCGGCGCCTCGGCGCCGAGCCGGTCCGCTACGGGGACGGTCTCGTGGACCGAGTCCGCGCCCTCGCGCCCGGCGGCGTGGACGCCGCCCTCGACTGCGTCGGGACCGACGAGGCGGTGCGCGCGTCGCTCGCGCTCCTGGCCGACCCCGGGCGCCTCGCGACCATCGTCGCCTTCGAGGCGGTGCTGGCCGCCGGTGGCAAGGCGCTCGGTGCCGGGCCCGGCGCGGATCCGGGCACCGCGTTCCGCAACGCGGCGCGCGCCGGGCTGATCGCGCTCGCCGACGAGGGCCGGCTCGAGGTGCCGGTGGCCGCCACCCGTCCGCTCGCGGAGGCGTCAGAGGCGCTCCGGGTCCTCGCGCGCGACCATCCGGGGGGGAAGCTCGCGCTCGTGCCGTGAGCCGTCGGCGGCGCCCGCTACCGTGAAGCGATGTCCGAACGCCGGGTCGCTCCGTACGGCGAGTGGGAGTCTCCGCTCGATGCCGACGCGCTCGCCGAGGGAGCGCACCTGCCTGCCGAGGCCGCCTACGTGGACGGTGTCGCCTGGTGGTCGGAGTCCGTCGCCGCGGAGCGCCTCGTCGCCCTGTTCCGCGCAGGCCCGGACGGATCGCCCGAGCGGCTCCTGCCGGGTCCGTGGAACGTCCGCAGCCGCGTGCACGAGTACGGCGGCGGTGCCTGGACGGCCGTTCCGGGCGGTGCGGTCTTCGTCCACTTCGACGACCAGCGGCTCCGGCGGATCGACGTGACGGGCTCGGACCCGGTCCCGCTCACGCCTGAGGACCCGACCGTGCGGTACGGCGGCCTCCGGTCGGTCGGCGACCGGGTCCTCGCGATCCGGGAGACGGCGACCGGCGACGGGCCGACCGACGTCGAGCGCGATCTCGTCCTGGTGCCCCTCGACGGGCGGGCCGCGGGCGACGCCGCCGCGATCACGAGCGTCGTCGCCGGCTCCCGCTTCCTCGCCCATCCGGCCGTCTCGCCCGACGGGCGGCGCCTCGCCTGGATCGCCTGGAACCACCCCGACATGCCGTGGGACGCGAGCGAGCTCCGCGTGGGCGACCTGGTCGACGGGCGGGTGCCCGAGTGGCGCACGCTGCTCGGCGGCCCCGGTGAGTCCGTCCTCCAGCCCGAGTGGCTCGACGACCGAACCCTCGCCGTGCTCTCGGATCGCACCGGCTGGTGGAACCTCTACCGTCTGCCGCTCGACACCGGCGGGCTCGAGCCGCTGGATCCGCGGGCGCGCGAGACCGGCGGCCCGCTGTGGGTGCTCGGCCAGCGCTGGTACCTGCCGACCGGCGACGGACGGATCCTCGCGACCTCGACGCTCGGCGCCGATGAGCAGGTGCTGCTCGACCCGGCGACCGGCCAGCGTCGGCGCCTGCGCGGTGAACGGTCGAGGACCGAGTGGTGGGCGGTCGCCGACGGCAGGGCCCTGCTGATCGACGAGGCCGCGAGCGAGCCGGGCGGGCTCCGCGAGCTCGACCTCGCGACGGGGGAGTTCCGCACGATCCGCGGTGCGATCGACGGGCTGCCGCTCGACGCGTTCCCGGCGGCCGAGCCGATGGACTTCGACGGCGTCCACGCCGTCGTGTACCGCCCGAGCAACCCCCGCTTCCGGGCGCCCGACGACGAGCTGCCGCCGTTCGTCGCGTTCGTGCACGGCGGCCCGACCGCCCAGGCGGGCGTCGGCCTCGATCCGTCGGTCGCGTTCTACACGAGTCGCGGCATCGGCGTCGTCGATGTCGACTACGGCGGGTCGACGGGGTACGGACGCGCCTATCGGGAGCGGCTGCGCGGGCAGTGGGGCGTCGTCGATGTCGAGGACGTGGTGACGGCCGTCACCGGCCTCGGCGCCGCCGGGATCGCCGACCCCGCACGGCTCGCCATCGAGGGCGGCTCCGCAGGCGGATGGACGGTGCTCGCCGCCTTGACCACCACTGACGTCTTCGCCTGCGGCGTCTCCTACTACGGGGTGGCCGACGCCGTGGCGCTCGCCACCGACACGCACGACTTCGAGTCGCGCTACACCGACGGCCTCATCGGCCCCTATCCCGAAGCCGCGGCGCTGTACGCGGAGCGGGCGCCGATCAACCACGTCGCCACGCTCACGACCCCGGTGCTGCTGCTCCAGGGCTCCGACGACCGGATCGTCCCGCCCGCCCAGTCGCAGGCGTTCCGCGACGCGCTCGCGGCCCGTGGCATCCCGCACGCCTACCTGGAGTTCGCGGGCGAGGGCCACGGCTTCCGCGGCAAGGACGCGATCGTGCGCGCCAAGGAGGCGGCGCTCGCCTTCCTCGGGGACATCCTCGGGTTCGTCCCGCCGGGCGTCCCCGCCCTCGACCTCGACTGACGGGAAGGCGGACGTCCCGCCGCCCGTTGCACCTCCCATCCGACCCCGAGAGGACCGTCCATGACCGACACCGCCACGGCACCTGCGACCGCCGAGCAGCGCTACGAGCGCTTCCACACCCTCCGCGAGCAGTCCGTCGCCACGCCGACCGGTTTCCTCGCGCTCGTGAACACGCAGTGGGTGGGCGAGGAGCAGACGATCTGGGGTGTGCCCGGCACGTGGGCGCCGCGACCGGGCGGCGCGTCCGGCCTGATCGTGCGCGCCGCCACCACCGACGGCATCGTCGTGGACGGCGTGACGGTCGACGGTGAGGCGGTCGTCCGGGGCAAGGACGACCCGCAGCCGAGCTCGGTCGTGTTCGACGACCACACCGTCGGCACCGTCATCCGCGGCGAGGACGGCCAGTACGCCCTCCGCGTGTGGGACGCCCGGTCGGAGGACGTGCAGCGCTTCGGCGGCATCTCCGCGTTCCCGTACAACCCCGCGTGGGTCGTCCGGGGCGTCTTCACGCCCCACCCGGAGGGCACGACCGTCGGCTTCTCGCACCTGAAGGACGACGGCGCCACGCGCGAGCTGCCGGTGCCCGGGGACATCGCGATCACGATCGAGGGCAGCGAGTACCGGCTCGCCGCCTTCAAGGACGGCAAGCGCCTCCAGCTCGTGTTCGCGGACGCCACGAGCGGCCAGGACAGCTACGGCGTCGGGCGCTTCCTCTTCCTCGCGCCGAACCCCGACGGGTCGATCACGCTCGACTTCAACTACGCCGTGCTGCCGCCGTGCGCGTTCAGCTACAACTTCAACTGCCCGCTGCCACCGAAGCAGAACCGCTTCCCCTTCCGGATCGAGGCGGGCGAGAAGCAGGTCCTCAACACGGACGGCGAGCTGCTGCACTGAGGCGGCTGTCCGACCCGCGGCCTACCGTCACGGCGTGACCCTCACCGCCGCCGAGCGCGACTCCGACGGGGCCTCCTCGGCCCCCTCGCACGTCGTGATCGACGGGACGAGGGAGCGGATCCGCGTGCGCGCGCTGGACTCGGGCGGCCGGGTGCTCGAGGACCGGCTCCTGCCGGCCGTGCAGCTGCCCACCCTCGTCGAGGGATGGGAGCCCTTCAGCCCCCGATGGGTGTGGGACACGGCTGCGCGCTACCCCGGCCTTCTCGCCGCCGGCGTGCGGGTGGAGCGGTGCCACGACCTGCGCCTCGCGCGCGGCATCCTGCGGCGGGCAGCCGCGACGGCCGAGCGCTTCGCCGCGATCCCGGTCGACGGCTGGGACGACCTGCCCGCCGAGCAGCGCACTGCGCCCGCTGCGCTCTTCGGGCTCGAGCCGGAGGCCGCGCCGGCCGACGCGCTCACGGAGTTCGAGCGGCAGAACGCGGCGGTCGAGGCCGCCCCTCGGCCCGGTGCGCTCCGGCTCCTGCTCGCCGCCGAATCGGCGGGCGCGCTCGCGGCGGCCGAGATGTGGCACGCGGGCCTGCCCTGGCGGGCCGACGTGCACGAGCGCATCCTCGAGCAGCGGCTCGGCCCGAGGGTCGGCGACGGTGTGCGACCCGCGGTGCTCGAGCGCCTCCTGGCCGAGATCCGCGAAGCGCTCACCGCGCCCGCGCTGAACCCCGATTCGCCGGTCGAGCTCGTCAAGGCCCTGCGCGCGGCCGGTCTCGTCGTCGAGAGCACCCGATCCCGGGAGCTCGCGGCGCTCGAGCATCCGGCGATCCCGCCGCTGCTCGAGTACAAGAAGCTCGCCCGGCTCGCCAGTGCGAACGGCTGGCACTGGCTCGACAGGTGGGTCGAGCAGGGCCGGTTCCGTCCCGACTACGTGGTCGGCGGCGTGGTCACCGGCCGCTGGGCGACGCGCAACGGCGGGGCTATGCAGCTGCCGAAGCAGATCCGCGCCGCGGTCACCGCCGATGCCGGGTGGCGGCTCGTCGTCGCCGACGCGGCGCAGCTCGAACCGCGCGTGCTCGCCGGGATGGCGCAGGACCGCAGCATGGCGAAGGCGGGGCACGGCCGCGACCTCTACGACGGCATCGTGGCGACCGGCGCCGTCGCCGACCGCACCGCGGCGAAGTACGGCATGCTCGGCGCGCTCTACGGTGCGACGCAGGGCACGGGCGGCCGGCTGGTCCCGCGGCTCGCCCAGCGCTTCCCGCAGTCCCTCGGCCTGGTCGAGCGCGCGGCCAGGATCGGTGAGCAGGGCGCAACGGTCTCCACGCTGCTCGGGCGCACGTCGCCGCCCCCGTCCGAGCAGTGGCGTGCCGCGCAGCGGGCTGCGACGGACCTCGACGCGGATCCGGTCGCGCTGCGCCGTGCGCGGTCCCTCGCCCGCGAGCAGGGCCGCTTCACCCGCAACTTCGTGGTGCAGGGAACCGCGGCCGAGTGGGCGCTCTGCTGGATGGCGGAGCTCCGCAAGCGGCTCTGGGAGCTGGGGTCCGGAGCACTCCACGAGCGGCCGCATCTCGTCTACTTCCTGCACGACGAGGTGCTGGTGCACACGCCCGAAGGAGTGGCCGAGCAGGCGGCGCAGGCCGTGCGCGAAGCCGCCGTCACGGCCGGGCGCCTCCTCTTCGGCGGATTCCCGATCGACTTCCCCCTCGACGTCGCCGTGGTGGACTCCTACGCCGACGCCTGACCGGCGTCCGGCGGATCCGCAGGCCGTCCGGCGTTCAATGCCCACATGAGCAACGAGACCCCGACCAGCGTCCGCCGCGTCCTCGCCCCCGAGTACGGGGGCCCCGACGTCCTCCGCGTCGTCGAGGAGGACGTCGTGCACCCCGGACCGGGCCAGGTGATGATCGCCGTCCGCGCGGCCGGGGTGAACCCCGCCGACTACAAGGGGTTCTCCGGCCAGCGCAGCGCCGACCCCGACGCCCTGCCGATCAGGCCCGGCTACGAGATCGCCGGGACCGTCCTCGCACTCGGCGCGGACACCGAGCTCGCCTCGGGTGGTGGAGCGGTCGGCGATCCGGTGATCGCGTTCCGGGTCTCCGGCGGCTACGCGTCCGTGCTCACGGTCCCGGCGAAGGACGTGTTCGCGAAGCCGGACGCCCTCGACTTCCCGGCCGCCGCGAACCTGCTGCTCGCCGGCACCACCGCGGCCGACATGCTGCATGCGGTGGACGCCCAGGACGGCGAGACGCTGCTCGTGCACGGCGCCTCCGGCGCGGTGGGTGTCAGCCTGCTGCAGCAGGCGCGGCGGCGGGGGATGCGGGTGATCGGCACCGCTGCGGAGCGCAACTTCGACATGGTCCGTCGATTCGGCGGCGAGCCGGTGGCCTACGGCGCGGGCCTCGAGCAGCGCGTCAGGGACGCCGCGCCCGACGGCGTCGACGCTGCGTTCGACTGCGTCGGCACGGACGAAGCCGTCGACGTCTCGCTCGCGCTCGTGCCGAAGGAGCGGGTCGTCACCATCGCGGCGTTCCAGCGGTCGCAGCAGGACGGGATCCGCGTCGTCGGTGGCGGCATGCCGGAGAGCGCCGCGTTCCGGGACCGCGTGCGCGCGGACCTGATCGCGCTCGCCGCGTCCGGCCATCTCGTCGTGCCGGTGGCGCGCACCTACCCCCTCGACCGTGGCGCCGACGCGCTCACCTTCCTCGCGGACGGCCATCCGGGCGGCAAGCTCGCGCTCCTCCCATGACCGTCCGGCGCGTCGCACCGACGGGCGCTCCGGCCGGAGTGACAGTGGGGCGACCTCCGTTCCTCCCACCCCTCCGACGGGCGCCCGCCGCCGCGGCACGCCGTCCGGCGCGTTCTCGCCTTGTCATTCCGGCGTGTCGTCGGGCATACTTCCGGGGAGTCGAATAGGGCTCCGCTAATTTCATAAGCGGTGGCATCGGTTCATCCGTTCACCACAGGTCGTTGGGGAAGACGCATCTGTTCGAACGGAGGACGAATCCATGGTCACCACCTCCGCCCGGGGCGTGCTGTACGTGCACTCGTCGCCTCGTGCGCTCTGCCCCCACGTCGAGTGGGCGGCAGGTCGCGCGATCGGCCGTGCCGTCAGCTTCTCCTGGGCTGATCAGCCGGTGCTCCGCGGTTCGCAGCGCACCGACTTCTACTGGGAAGGCGCGCCGGGTACCGGCGCCGCCATGGCGAGCGCGCTCCGCGGCTGGGAGCATCTCCGCTTCGAGGTCACCGAGGACCCCCGCGACGGCGTCGACGGCAGCCGCTGGCTGCACACGCCCGACCTCGGGATCTTCCACGCCCAGACGGACGCGGCCGGCAACGTCGTGATCCCCGAGGACCGGATCCGCAACGCCATGGAAGCGGCCGGCACGAGCATCATCGAGCTCCACCGGGAGCTGCGCCTCGCCCTCGGGCAGGCTTGGGACGACGAGCTGGAGCCCTTCCGGCACGCGATCGGATCCTCCTCCGTCACCTGGCTGCACCGCTCGGCGGTCTGAACCCGTGATCGCGACACGCCCGGGATGACATCCGTGTAATTCGACGGCGTGTCGTGTGGTCGTGCGCAGCCCACACGGATAGCGTTTTTGTGCCAGCGGATGCGAATTCTTCAGTGTTCGGGCTGTATGGGTAGCGGCCCTCGAACCTCAGCATCTTGCGGCAGAAGAGCCCCCGTCCGGATGGGTACCGGCCGGGGGCTCTTCCCTGTGTTGATGGTCTTCGATCCCCACGGGGATCGAAGACGTCGCTGACTGGTCCGGCCGGCCGCGCGCGAGCGCCCGGCCTCCGGACCCCGAGATCGGCTCGCGGTCGCGGGGTGGTGCAGGGCGTCGTGGACTGGTCCGGAGGCCGGCCGCGCGCGAGCGCCTGGCCTCCGGACCCCGAGATCGGCTCCCGGTCGCGGCCTGGTCCAGGACGCGCGAGCGCCATGCCCCATCTGCTGGGCTCATGGACGTCTGCCGATGTACCGGCCGCAGACGTCTTCAGCGGCCGCTGGTGCGGAGCAGCGGTCAGGCGCTCGCGAACGCCACGACGGCGTTGTGGCCGCCGAAGCCGAACGAGTTGCTGAGCGCCAGCACGTCGCCGGCGGGCAGCGGGCGCGGCGACGTCGCGACGTCGAGCGGGATCTCCGGATCCTGGTCCGTGAGGTTGATCGTGGGCGGCACGGTGCGCTCGTGCAGCGCCTTGACCGTGAAGAGCGCCTCGATCGCGCCGGCGGCACCGAGCAGATGGCCGGTGGACGCCTTCGTGGCGGTCACGACGATGTCGTCGAGCCGGTCGCCGAACACGTGCGCCAGCGCCCGGTACTCGGCGATGTCACCGACGGGCGTGCTCGTCGCGTGCGCGTTGACGTGCTTCACGTCCGCGAGGTCGTGGCCGGCCGCGTGCACGGCAGCGATCATCGCCCGCGCCGCCGCCGAACCCTCGGGGTCCGGAGCCGTGATGTGGTAGGCGTCGCTCGTCACGGCGGACCCGACGACGACCGCGTAGATCCGGGCCCCTCTGGCCTTCGCGTGCTCCTCCGTCTCGAGCACGAGCGCCGCTGCGCCCTCGCCGAGCACGAAGCCGTCACGGTTCGAGTCGTAGGGGCGCGAGGCCCGCGCCGGGTCGTCGTTCCGCTTGGACAGCGCCTGCATCGCCGCGAAGGCCGCGAGCGGCAGCGGATGGATGCTCGCCTCGGTGCCGCCCGCGATGATGACGTCCGCCAGGCCCGCCTGCAGGTGCTCGACCGCGTTGGCCAGCGACTCGGTGCTGGAGGCGCACGCCGACACGACGGTGCGGGCGCCCGCCCGCGCGGCGAACTCCATCTCGACGGCCGCTGCCGGCGCGTTCGGCATCAGCATCGGCACGGTCATCGGCAGCACCCGCCGCGGCCCCTTCTCGCGCAGGGTGTCCCACGCGTTCAGGAGCGTCCACACGCCGCCGATGCCGGTCGCCCAGTCCACGCCGAGCCGCTCGGGCTCCACCTCGGGGCTGCCCGCATCGGCCCAGGCCTCACGTGCGGCGAGCAGCGAGAACTGGCTGCCGCGGTCGAGTCGCTTCGACTCCACGCGATCGAGCACCGTCTCGGGGTCGGTGAAGGCCTGCGACGCGAACGTCACCGGCAGCGCGAGCTCGGTGACCCACGGCTGCTCGAGGTGGCGAGCACCGGAGGCGCCGTCGAGGAGCGCTGACCAGGTGTCCGGCGCGTTCTGCGCCAGGGGCGAGAACGTACCGAGACCGGTGACGACGATGCGTGGGGCAGTCATGAAGCGGACGGGATCCGATCAGTGCTGAGCGTTGACGATGAAGTTCACAGCGTCGCCGACGGTCTTGAGGTTCTTGACCTCTTCGTCGGGGATCTTGACGTCGAACTTCTCCTCGGCGTTGACGACGATCGTCATCATCGAGATGGAGTCGATGTCGAGGTCGTCGGTGAACGACTTGTCCATCTCGACGGTGTCGGTGGCGATCCCCGTCTCGTCGCTGATCAGCTCGGCGAGGCCGCTGAGGACTTCTTCGGTGGACTGGGCCATGGGTGGTCTCCTTGCTCGGGGGTCGGATCGACGGCAGACAGTGTATTGGGCGCGGTGTCGCGGGCTCAGGGCAGGCGGACGACCTGCGCCCCGAAGACGAGGCCCGCGCCGAAGCCGATCTGCAGGGCGAGGCCGCCCGACAGCTCGGGGTGCTCGGCGAGCAGCGCGTGGGCTGCGAGCGGGATCGACGCCGCCGACGTGTTGCCGGTCGTGACGATGTCGCGGGCGATCGCCACGTGCTCCGGCAGCTTCAGCTGCTTCGCGAGCTCATCGATGATGCGGATGTTCGCCTGGTGCGGGATGAAGGCGGCGAGATCGTCGGCGGTGATGCCGGCCACGTCGATCGCCTGCTGGGCGACCTTCGCCATCTCCCACACGGCCCAGCGGAACACCGTCTGGCCCTCCTGCCGCAGGGTCGGCCAGGCGACCGCGCCGGCGCCGTCGCGATACGCGGCGAGCGGGCTGTCCATGCCGACGGCGTCCCACTTGGATCCGTCGGAGCCCCACACGGTCGCCGCGACCCCGGGATCGTCGGACGGGCCGAGCACTGCGGCCCCGGCACCGTCGCCGAGGAGGAACGAGATCGTGCGGTCGGTGGGCTTCGCGAACTGCGACAGCTTCTCCGCGCCCACCACGAGCACGTACTCGGCGAGCCCGGAGCGGATGAACGCGTCGGCCTGCGCGATGCCGTACGTGTAGCCGGCGCAGGCGGCCGAGATGTCGTAGGCGGGCGCAGGCGTCGCGCCGACACGCTCGGTCAGGAGCGCGGCGAGCGAGGGGGTCTGCACCGTGTTCGAGATCGTCGACACGAGCACCGCGCCGATCTGCTTCGGGTCGATGCCGGCGTTCTCGATGGCCTGCTTCGACGCGTCGACGGCGAGGTCGATCGCCTCCACGCCGTCGGAGGCGCGACGGCGCTCGACGACGCCCGTGCGCTGGCGGATCCACTCGTCGGAGGAGTTGATCGGTCCGGCGATGTCCTCGTTCGTCACGATCATGTCGCCTCGGGCGGCGCCGAAGGCGAGGATGCGGGAACCCGGGTGGCCGGCGGCCTGGTGCAGGGCGGTCATTCGGTCCGATCGAACAGGTCGTGGGCGGCGGCGAGGTCCGCCGGTGTCTTCACCGCGACGGCCGGCACGCCCTTCAGCCCGCGCTTGGCGAGACCGGTGAGGGTGCCGGCGGGAGCCAGTTCGACGAGCCCGGTGATCCCGGCGGCGGCGAACGCTTCCATCGTGCGGTCCCACCGTACCGGGGACGCGACCTGACCGACGAGCAGGTCGAGGAACGCCGGGCCGCTCCTCACCTCCGAGCCGTCGTGGTTGGTCCAGATGCGGGCCGACGGGTCGGTCGGGCTGAGCGTGTCCGCGAACGCGCGCAGCGCGCCGACCGCGGGCCGCATCACCTCGCTGTGGAAGGCGCCCGCGACCTGCAGCGGGATCACCCGGCTGCCGGCGGGCGGCTCGGCCTTCAGCCGGTCGAGGGCGTCCAGCTCGCCGGCCGCGACGATCTGCCCGCCGCCGTTGCGGTTCGCGGGCACGAGGTCGAGCTCCTCGAGGCGCGCGACGACGGCCGCCTCGTCACCACCGACGACCGCGGCCATCCCGGTCGGTCGCGACGAGGCGGCCTCCGCCATGGCGCGCCCGCGGACCGCGATCAGGCGCATGCCGTCGGCCTCGTCGAGGATCCCTGCCGCGACCGCCGCCGTGACCTCGCCGACGGAATGGCCGGCCACGGCCCGCACCGGTCGGCCGAGCGCCGCAAGGGTGACGAGCCCCGCCGCCACGATGAGCGGCTGGGCGATCTCGGTGCGACGGATGGTGTCCGCGTCCGCCTGGGTCCCGAGCTGCACGAGGTCGAGACCGGCCGCGTCGCCGAGCCGCTCGAGGTGCTCACGCGCCGACGGGTCCTCGATCCACGGCGCGAGGAAGCCGGGCGACTGCGAGCCCTGGCCGGGCGCGACGACGACGATCACCGGTCCAGTCTGCCGAACGCGACGGGGCGTCGCCCGCGAGCGACGCCAACGAACGACCGCGAACACTGTCCACGATCGACAAAGGACCGCTCAGCGTCCGACGCGCCGCCTCGGCGGCACCGGCTCGCTGATCGCGCCCAGGATCAGCGCGGCGTGCAGGATGAGCGCCTCGCGCGGCCCCGTCGCGTCGTAGCCGATGAGCTCCGTGATGCGCTTGAGCCGGTAGCGGACGGTGTTCGGATGCACGAACAGCTCGCGCGCGGTGCCCTCGAGCGATCGGCCGTTGTCGAGGTAGGCCCACAGGGTGCCGAGCAGCTCGCTGGTCGAGTGATCCTTCAGGGGCCGGTAGATGCGGCCGATGAGGGTGGAACGCGCGAGCGGATCGCCGGCGAGCGCGCGCTCGGGCAGGAGGTCGTCGGCGAGCACCGGCCGCGGCGACCGGCGCCAGGCGCGCACGACCGCGAAACCGGCGAGGGCGGCGCGGGCGCTCCGGGACGCCTCGACGAGGTCGGGCACCGGGTGGCCGAGCACGACGGCGCCGGGACCGAAGCCGGATTCGAGCCGCTGAGCGATGTCGAGGAACGACAGCTGCCGGTCCTCTGCGCCCTCGGGGTCGGCCCGCGCGACGTCGGTCCGCACCTCGGCTTCGGGGCGTTCGCGGGCGGCCTCCTCGCGGCCGGCGATCGTCCAGCCGGAGCGCTCGTCCGCCCGTCCGATGACGAGCACCAGCCGGTTGCCCTGCACGCCGATGAGCACGTCCGCCGCGAGGTGCCGGGCCGTGCGGCGCAGCTGGTCGACGTCGAGCATCGGGGGAGTGGTGCCGACGAGCACGGCGACCTCGCCGTGGCCGTGCCAGCCGAGCGCCGCGATCCGGCTCGGCAGGGCGTCGTCCGCCTCCCCGGAGAGGATCGAGTCGACGACGAGCGCCTCGAGCCGGGCGTCCCAGAGTCCCCGGGCCTCCGCGGCGCGGGCGTACACGTCGGCGGCCGCGAACGCGATCTCCCGCGAGTAGAGCAGGATCGCCTCCCGCACCGAGTCGTCCGTGCCGCGAGTGACGCGTTCCTCCACGACCTCCACCGTCGCCCGGATGAGCTGCAGCGTCTGCTGGAGGCTCACGGACCGCAGCAGCTCCCGGGGCGCGGTGCCGAAGACGTCCGCGGCGATCCACGGCGTGGACTGCGGATCGTCGTACCAGCTGATGAACGACCGGATGCCCTGCTGGGCGACCAGCCCGACGGCGCTGCGCCGGCCCGGCGGCATCTCGCGGTACCAGGGCAGCGTGTCCTCGAGCCGTTTCAGCGTCGCCGTGGCGAGCTCACCGGCGATCTGGCGCAGCCAGGCGAGCGTCTCCTGCTTGGTTCGTGGCACGGAGGACCGGCCGGTCAGCTCTCGCCGCCGGCCGAACCCGTCGTGCCCGCGTTGACGTCGTCGAGGCGGTACTTCCGGAACGCCTCGGCCGCGGCTCCCGCGTCGACCTTGCCCTCCTCGGCGAGCAGCTCGAGCGCCCGCACGACGACGCTCGGCCCGTCGATGTGGAAGAACCGGCGTGCCGCCGCCCGGGTGTCGGAGAACCCGAACCCGTCGGCGCCGAGCGTGGAGTACGTGCGCGGCACGAACTGGCGGATCTGGTCCGGAACCGAGTGCGCCCAGTCGCTGACGGCGACGATCGGCCCCTCCGACTGCTGCAGCCGCTCGGTGACGAACGGCGTGCGGCGCGGTTCGCCCGGGTTGAGGAAGGCCTCCTCCTCGGCCTTCAGCCCGTCACGGCGCAGCTCCGACCAGGAGGTGACGCTCCAGACGTCGGCCGCCACGCCCCAGTCCTTCGCGAGCAGCTCCTGCGCCTCGAGGACCCAGGGCACGCCCACACCGGAGGAGAGCAGCTGCACGCGCGGGCCGTCGGCGTCCGCGCGCCTCAGCTGGTAGATCCCGCGCTTCACGCCCTCGACGTCGAGACCCTCCGGCTCGGCGGGCTGGGGCATCGGCTCGTTGTAGACCGTGAGGTAGTACATGACGTTCGGGGCGGGATGGCCCTGCCCGTCGGGTCCGACGCCGTACATCCGGTCGAGGCCGTCCGCGACGATGTGGCCGATCTCGTACCCATAGGCGGGGTCGTAGGCGACGACGGCCGGGTTGGTCTCGGCCAGGGTGTGCGAGTGGCCGTCGGCGTGCTGGAGGCCCTCACCGGTCAACGTGGTGCGGCCGGCCGTCGCGCCGATCAGGAACCCGCGGGCCATCTGATCGCCCGCCGCCCAGATCGCGTCCCCGGTGCGCTGGAACCCGAACATCGAGTAGAAGACGTAGACCGGGATGAGCGGCTCGCTCTGGGTCGCGTAGGAGGTGCCCACCGCGGTGAAGGCCGCGACCGCGCCCGCCTCGTTGATGCCGACGTGCAGGAGCTGGCCCTGGGGGCTCTCCTTGTAGGCGAGGAGCAGCTCGCGGTCGACCGACGTGTAGTGCTGGCCACGCGGGTTGTAGATCTTCGCGGTCGGGAAGAAGGCGTCGATGCCGAACGTGCGCGCCTCGTCGGGGATGATCGGCACGACACGGGCCCCGAAGTCCTTCGCCCGCACGAGGTCCTTGAGCAGACGGACGAACGCCATCGTCGTCGCGACGGCCTGCGTGCCGGAGCCCTTCTTGACGACCTGGTAGGCCTTCGCGTCCGGCAGGTTCACCGGCGCGTGGTTGACCCGACGCTGCGGCACGTAGCCGCCCAGAGCCCGTCGACGCTCCTGCAGGTACTGGATCGCCTCGTCGTCCTGGCCGGGGTTGTAGTACGGCGGCAGGTAGGGGTTCTCCTCGAGCTGCGCGTCCGTGATGGGGATGCGGAGCTCGTCGCGGAACTGCTTGAGGTTGTCGAGCGTGAGCTTCTTCATCTGGTGGGTCGCGTTGCGGCCCGCGAAGTTCGGGCCGAGCCCGTAGCCCTTGATCGTCTTCGCGAGGATGACGGTCGGCTGGCCCTTGTGCTCGAGCGCGGCCTGGTAAGCGGCGAAGACCTTCTTGTAGTCGTGGCCACCGCGCTTCAGGTTCCAGATCTGCTCGTCCGTGTAGTCCTCGACGAGCTTGGCCGCACGCGGGTCGCGGCCGAAGAAGTTCTCGCGGACGTAGGCGCCGTTCTCGGCCTTGTAGGTCTGGAAGTCGCCGTCGGGGGTCGAGTTCATGAGCTTGAGCAGCGCGCCCTCGGTGTCCCGGGCGAGCAGGTCGTCCCACTCGCGGCCCCAGATGACCTTGATGACGTTCCAGCCGGCACCGCGGAAGAAGCTCTCGAGCTCCTGGATGATCTTGCCGTTGCCGCGTACCGGCCCGTCGAGGCGCTGCAGGTTGCAGTTGACGACGAACGTCAGGTTGTCGAGGCCCTCGTTCGCCGCGACCTGGAGCTGACCGCGGCTCTCGACCTCGTCCATCTCGCCGTCGCCGAGGAACGCCCAGACGTGGCTCTCGGACGCGTCCTTGATGCCGCGGTTGGTGAGGTACTTCGCGAGCTGCGCCTGGTAGATGGCGTTGATGGGGCCGATGCCCATCGACACCGTGGGGAACTGCCAGAAGTCGGGCATGAGCCGCGGGTGCGGGTACGACGGCACGCTGTGCGGCGCGCGGGACTTCTCCTGCCGGAAGCCGTCGAGGTCGGCCTCGTTCAGCCGGCCCTCGAGGAACGCTCTCGCGTACATGCCGGGGGAGGCATGCCCCTGGAAGAACACCTGGTCGCCGCCGCCCGGGAAGTCGGGGCCGCGGAAGAAGTGGTTGTACCCCACCTCGTAGAGCGCCGCCGAGGAGGCGTACGTGGAGATGTGGCCGCCGACGGCGATGCCGGGCCGCTGCGCCCGGTGCACCGTGATGGCCGCGTTCCACCGGATCCACGCCCGGTAGCGCCGCTCGATGTCCTCGTCGCCCGGGAAGGTCGGCTCGTCCTCCGGAGCGATGGTGTTCACGTAGTCGGTCGTGGGGACCATCGGGATCCCGAGGTGCAGCTCCTGCGACCGGCTCAGCAGGCTGAGCATGATCTCGCGCGCCCGCTCATGCCCCGCTTGGGTCACGAGGGTGTCGAGGGATTCAACCCACTCGGCGGTCTCGGCCGGGTCTCGGTCGAGCGTGCCGGCGAGGTAAGGATTCTGATCGTTGACCGCCACCCGCATCTCACTTCCTGGTCGAAGAGAAGAGGCTCTGCGAGTGTAGTGCGGCCACCATGGGCACCCGTGGGGGGTCGGGTGCGTCGGCATGCTGCCGCCGCCATCAGTGCGGCGGAGGCGCCCGCAGAAGCGGGCCGAACGGCCCGCGGCAGGCCGGATCCCGCGCGGCTAGGCTCCCGGGCGAAGGGCCTTTAGCTCAGTCGGTAGAGCGCCACGTTTACACCGTGGATGTCACGCGTTCGAGTCGCGTAGGGCCCACTCGCCGCCCCTCGCATCGCGGCCCTCGCCGCATCGCGACGTCTCTGCGAGGATCCTGACGTGCTGGCCGTCTTCGGAGCCACCGGGAGGACCGGGTCGCTCGTCGCCGAGGTCGCCGTCGCGCGCGGCCTGGACGTGCTGCTGATCGGCCGCGACGAGACGATGCTCGCGGCGCTCGGCCGGCGCCTCGACCGGCCGTGGGCGGCCGCATCGCTCGGCGACGACCGGCTGACCCGGGTGCTCGAGCGGGCGGATGCGGTGCTGAACGTCGCCGGCCCGTTCGAGGCGACGGCCCGACCTGTGCTCCATGCCGCGATCGCGAGCCGCACCTCCTACCTCGACCTCTCGAACGACCTCGGGCCGGTGCTGTCCGTGCTTCGCGCCGATGCGGAGCTGATCGAGGCCGGTATCAGCGCCACCCCGGCGGTCGGGTTCGGCACCGTGGCGACCGACGGGCTCGCCCGGCTCCTCGCCGATCGTGTTCCGGACGGGATCCGCATCCGTCTCGGGATGGCGATCGGATCCGACGGGGGCAGCCGCGGCGTGTCGGCCAGCACCCTCGGGGTGCTCCGGGCGGGTGCGCGGCGGCTCGAGGACGGCGTCGTCGAACGCGCCGCGCTCGGCAGCGGGGCGTTCCGCGCGCCGGGGGCGGGCCCGCTGCTCGTGCCCGTCGGGCTGGCGGACCTCGCGATCACGCCGCTGACCACCGGCGTCCGATCCGTCGCGATCGGTGTCGCGATGCCGCTGCCGCGCCCGGCGGCCCGCCTGCTGCTGCCTGTCGTGGCCGCCGCGGCGCGCCGCCTGCCTGCGCTCCCGCAGAGCAGGCCCCGGGACCGGGACCGGGAGCCGGTCAGCCGGGCGTGGGCGGAGCTGTTCCGCGCCGACGGTTGGTCGGACTGGGCATCGCTCACCGCCGGGGACGGCTTCCGGTTCTCCGCCGAGTCCGCGGTGGATGCGGCGGAGCGCGTGCTCGCCGGAACCGCCGAGCCGGGGTCGGGCACCGCATCCGGCCGGTGGGGGAGCGGCTTCCTCGCGGCCGTCCGCGGCGTGGCGATCGAGACGTCCACGGGGGCCGCGTAGGCGCCGGATCCGCCGTGCTGTCGGAGTGAGGGACGGCAGAGCCGGCCACCACCCGTCCGAGCTCACCGCAGACCGAGCGTCGGCCGGACCTGCGCGACGCCGGGCGCCGCGCACGCCCGTTCGGGTGATCGTCCTGCGGTCCTCGCCACACCGGTTCCGGAAGTCCGCCGCGCGGCGCATGAGAACAAGGAATCACTGTCGGACCAGGGGTGTTGTATCCAGTGAAGCCGAGGAGGCACACATGAAGGGTGATCGCGTCGAGGTCGTCGTCGACACGGGCGGCGACACGAAGACATACGAGATCGAGGCGACCCGCGCGGGCCGCCGATTGGACATCGCCCACGGGCGCGGGCTGGTCGAGGTGACCGAGGTCACGAGGGGTGGCACGCCGGTGCGAACGGCGCGGTTCATGGCGAACCGGGTGATCGCGATGGTGGAGCACCCGGCGTCGCAGGAGGCCGTCGCGGACGAGGTCGTGCCGCTGCGCCCCGTCGCCTGACCGGACGGGCCTGAGGGCCCGATCGGCCCTCGTGGCTCCCCGGTCGGGGGCGACCCATCGATACGATGGCGGCCATGGCGGACGACCGGACCCGCGCGCACGCGGCAGCCGGACCCGACGAGGAGATCCACGACGACGACGAGCTCGCCGCCGCCCTCGCCGCCGAGCTGGACCGCATCGCGCCGACGGGCGCCGTACCCGTCCTGAGAGCCTCCGCCGTCCCCTTCGGGCCGGTCCGGCCGGAAGCGACGCCTCCCGCTCAACCGGTCGAGAATCGTCCGTCGGCAGGGCGGCAGCCCGTCGTCGCGGGGCCGGCCCAGCCATCGTCGGTTCGGCGATCGGCCGAACCGGAAGGATCCGCAACGCCGTCGCGTCGCGTCGCGTCGACGGCACCGGAACGGCAGGGACCGCCGAACGAGGGCGACCGACCCGAGGCGCTCGCCCCGCGCTCGGCGCGCCGGCACGCGCCGTCGGCGACGCCCGAGGCCGCCACCCCGGAGCCGCATCACCGGCACGTCGAGACCTCGGCGCGGCACAGTGACCGCGAGGCACGGGGCGCCCGGCTGCAGGCGGTTCCGGCCGGATCGGGCGCCGCGCAGGGAACGCCCGTTGAAGCCGACGTACCGCTGGCCCCGCCGCCGCCCGTTCGCGCCACCCGGGCCCCGAGCTTCTCCACGACCGCGGAGCCGAGACCCGAGCCCGCGCCCGGCCGGAGGCGGGCGGCCGATCCCGAGCCGCCGAGCACGCAGCCGGTCGTGATCCCCGAGGCCGTGCGTCCGATCTCGGAGTCGGCGCTGCCCCCGCCGCCGGACCTCCAGGACCCGCTGCGCGAGACCGGCCCGCTCGCGCTGCCCCCGACGCTCTACGACTCGTGGGAGCAGTCGCTCCGCTCGATCGGTCGGCCCCGGTCCGACGACTGGCTCGACTCGACGGTCGCCGATCATTCGGATGCCGACGCGGCCACCATCTCGTTGTCGCGGGCGGCGCTCGGCCCGCTGCCCGAGCCGCCCGCTCGCGAGCCGGCGGCGGAGATCGTCACGCCCGCCGCCGAGGAGGCGGCGACCGTGCCGGAGCCCCGCCGCCGAGGCCGTGCCGGCCGAGCAGCCCGCGTCGAGCTTCCTGGGGCCGCGCCGGAACCGGTGGCCGGACCCGTTCCCGCTGTGGCTGCGGCCACCACGGTGTCGCACACGGATCCACCGGTCGTGGACAGCCCTCCGCTCGCGGAGGAGGAGAGCGACGGCGTCGACGAGGTCGACACGGGGATCCGGGCGGTGTCCGCGGCCGACACGGCGTCCGTACCCCTCCCGCCGATGATCGAGCAGGCGGCGCCCGTCAGCGGGGCTATCC
Source organism: Amnibacterium sp. (assembly GCF_025463795.1). Classification (GTDB taxonomy): domain Bacteria; phylum Actinomycetota; class Actinomycetes; order Actinomycetales; family Microbacteriaceae; genus Amnibacterium. Next base: position 21,273 of record NZ_JAODBE010000004.1, on the reverse strand, counting down.
CGGTCGTCGTCCCTCGTGACACGACGGAGGCGAAGGACGAGCGCCGGGTTCCGCTGGGTGGCGCATCGCTGCTCGCGCTGCTGCTCGTCTGGTGCGGCGCGCTCGCGTCCCCGGCGCTGTTCCTCGCCGGCTTCGGCCTCGCCGCCGGAGGCGGGGGCGGTGCGGCAGCCGGCGCCCTGGTACTCGGCGTCGCGCTCGCCCTTCCCGCGGCTGTGCGCCTCACCGCAGCGTCCGATGCCGACCGCGCCGGCTCACCGGCCATCGCGTCCCGCGTCTTCGGGCCGCGCGGCGGTCCGGCCGTCGCGGCCGTGCTGCTCGCCGCACGACTGCTCGCCGCAGTGCTGGCACTCCTCGGCGTGGCCGACCTGGCCGCAGCATTCACCGCTCGCACCGGTGTGGGCGGCACGTCCAGCTCCGCGGCCTCCGTGACTGCCGTCCTGGTGGCCGGCCTGGCGGCGCTCCTCGCCGTCGCCTGGCCGCGGCGAACGACCCGGATCGTGCTCGGCGTGCTCGCGGTCCTCGCGCTGCTCGTCGCCGTGATCGTGCTCGTCGTCACCGCGCCGGCGGTCGCGACCGCCGTGCCCACCGCGCCCCCCGCAGTGAGCACCGTCACCGGTGGTGCCGTCGGATTCGCGGTGCCGGGGCTCCTGCTCACCGCGACGGTCGCCGACGCCACCCTGCTCGCGGCGGGTCGCCGCCGTGGACGTGGTGCCGCCGTCGCGATCGTGCTCGCCGCGATCGTCGGCCTCGTGATCCTCGTGCTCGCGCTCGCCGTCGGACGGGGCGCCGGCGCGTCCGGCGATGGGGCCACCGCCTTCGCCGGTGTGGTCGCCGACGCGACCCCCGCGTCGGCCGCGGTGCCGCTCGGCGTCGCGCTCCTCGTCGCCGCGCTGCCGCTTCCGGCCCTGCTCCTCGCCACGTCCGGCGACGCCGCCGCCGTGCTGATCGGCGCGGGCCGCTCCGCTCGCCTCGGCTCGGTCGCCGCCGGACTGCTCGTGCTCGCCGTGACCCTGGCGCTGTTCGCGGTCGGGCTCACCGCGCCGAGCGCACTCGCGACGCTCGGCCCGGTGCTCGGCGTCCCGGTCGCGGTGTGGACGGGTGTCGTCACGCTCGCACCCCTGCGGTCGCCCGCGACCCGCTCGGTCCGGGCGACGGCGTTCGTCGCGGCGGCGATCGCGACCGTCATCGGCTGGCTGCTCGTCGACGGCCTGCTCGTCCCGGGGGAGCGCAGCCCCGTGCTCGACCTGCTCCGCATCCCGCTCGGCTCCGCCTGGCGTGGGGGTCCGGCGCTCGGCGTGCTCGTCGCGTTCGTGCTCGGCCTGCTCGCCGCGGTGCTCGCCAGGGCCGCCGCGTCGCGGGCCGCGGCCCCGCCCGCCTCGCGGCTCCGCAGCAGCGGTGGGCAGGCCGTCGATAGTGTGGAGGGATGAGCGTCGCCGGAGTCACCGCACCACCTGAGGTGCAGGCCCGGCTGCTGGAGCTTCAGGCGCTGGACGACGAGCTCGGCCGCATCACCGCGCATCGACGTCGCTTGCAGGCGGGTGGCGACCTGCCAGCGGCGGCCGACGAGCAGGCCGGGCTGCGCCGTCGTGCTGCGGACGAGCGCGGCGTGCTCGAGGATCTGCGCACGCGCATCCGCCGGCTCGAGTCCGACGTCGCCCTCGTCGAGCAGCGGCTGACGCGGGATCGCGGACGGCTGAACGCGACGTCGTCGTCGAAGGACGCGCAGGGGCTGGAGCAGGAGATCGCCTCCTTGGTGCGCCGCCGGGGCGCCCTCGAGGACGACGAGCTGGAGCTCATGGAGGCGCTCGAGACCGCGGAGACGGCGGCTGCCGAGACCGGCACGGCGCTGGCGGCGGCGGAGGAGCGGGTCCGCGCGCTGCAGGCCGACCAGGACGACGCGCTCGCGGGCCTCACCGAGAACGAGCAGCGGGTCACCGCCGAGCGCGTGGCGTTGGTCGCGGAGCTGCCGGGTCCGCTGGTCGCGCTCTACGACCGGCAGCGCACGCGGTACGGCATCGGCGCCGCCCTGCTCACGCGTGGGGTGTCGCACGGCAGCAACATGGCCTTGACGGGGGCGGACCTCGCGGAGGTGCGCGCGGCAGCCCCGGATGCGGTCGTGCTGGATGCGGAGAGCGGCTGCATCCTCGTCCGGACGGCGGAGAGCGGCCTCTAGCCCCCTACGCGACCCGCGCCGCAGGAGCGGCGGCGCGGGCCACGGCCGTGAGTCGGTCTCTGGATCGGGAGGCCTCTGGATCGGGAGGCCGGGCCGCCGCGCCGGTCCGGCCGGACTGCCCACGACCCGCGCCGCAGGAGCGGCGGCGCGGTAATGAGAATGGGCCGGCGATACGCCGGGTTCTGTACCGCTCCTGGTGGAGCGGTGACGGCCATCTATCTCGGGACTACGTTGCCGCAGCCCTCCAGCGGTCCACCCGGGACCATCGGCGAGCAGCCGAATCGGTCCCTGTTCGACCTTGCTCCGGGCGAGGTTTACCCAGCGGATCCGGTCACCCGGACCCCTGGTGGTCTCTTACACCACCGTTTCACCCTTACCCCGTGCGTCCTCGCGGACGCTCGTGGCGGTCTGCTCTCTGTTGCACTTGCTCTCGGGTCACCCCGGGTGGGCGTTACCCACCGCCCTGCTCTGCGGAGCCCGGACGTTCCTCGGCGGTCGCCGCGGTGAAGCGGCGGCCGACGCGGCCGTCTGCCGGCCCATTCCGCAGCCGAGTCTAGGCGGTGGGGGAGGGGGCGCTCTCGTTGGTGGAGCGGATGAGGTGCTCGGCGCCCTGCGTGTACCGGTCGCCGGAGCCGTGGGCGGCGAGGGCGGCGGCGCCGAGGATGCCGGCGTTGTTGCGCAGCGCTGCGGGCACGATCGGGGTGTCGAGCTGGAGGAGCGGCAGGAACTCGTCGGCGTGCTTCGAGACGCCGCCACCGACGATGAAGAGGTCGGGCGAGAAGAGGAACTCGAGCTTCTCGTAGTACGTCTGGAGCAGGGCGGCCCAGCGCTTCCAGCTCAGCTCCTTGCGCTCGCGGACGGCGTTCGACGCGTGCGTCTCGTAGTCGTGCCGGTCGCCGATGTCGAGGTGGCCGAGCTCGGCGTTGGGGACGAGCAGGTTGCGGTAGATGATCGCGCTGCCGATCCCGGTTCCGAGCGTGGTCATGAGCACGAGCCCGTCGACGTCCTTCGCGGCACCGAACTCGCTCTCGGCGTAGCCGGCCGCGTCGGCGTCGTTGACGAAGGTGATGTCTCGGGCGAGGGCCCGCTCGAAGAGCTGCTCGGCGGCCAGGCCGACCCACTTCTTGGACACGTTCGCCGCGGACATCGTGCGGCCGTTCCGCACGATCGCGGGGAAGCAGACGCCGATTGGGGCGTCGGCGGAGCGGTCGTCGAGTTCGGCGAGGATCGTGTGCACGACCTTCACGATGTCGTCGGGCTCGCCGCCCTCGGGGGTGGGTCGCTTGATCCGGTCGCTGAGCAGCTCACCCGTCGTCACCTCGACGAGGCCGCCCTTGATGCCGGTGCCGCCGATGTCGATGCCGATCGCCTGGGCCACCGTTTCAATCTAGCGTGCGGGCATACGATCCCCTTCGGCTCCGGTGCGGGGCCGACGGGAGAGGGGACGGTCATGGCCGACGCCGACGCGTGGTGGTTCAACACGAAGACGGGTCAGGTGGAGCACGGCGCGCAGTCGCCGTGGACGGACCGAGCCGGGCCCTACACGTCCCGGGAGGAGGCGGAGGGCGCAGCGGCGCGCATCGCCGAGAACAGCCGGCGCTGGGCGGACGAGGATCGGCGCGAGCAGTGACCTCCGCCGGGCCGCCGTGTTCAGGAGTTCACGCGTGGCGCGGCGCGAGCATCCGCGGGTCCTTCTGAGCGACCCCGCCGGATCCTGCGAACGACGGATGGCACGGCCGCTCAGTCGTACTCGTGCTCCGGGGCCGGGTAGCGGCCTTCCGCGACGTCCTCGCGGAACGCCTCGACGGCGCTGGTCAGCGTGCCGCGCAGGTCCGCGTACCGCTTCACGAACTTCGGGATCCGGCCGGCGGTGAGTCCCGCGAAGTCGGTCCAGACGAGCAGCTGCCCGTCGACGTGCGGGCCGGCGCCGACGCCGATCGTCGGGATCGACAGCAGTTCCGTGACCCGCCGGGCGACGGTGGACGGCACCATCTCGAGCACCACGGCGAAGGCGCCGGCGTCCTCGACGGCTTGCGCATCGGCGATCAGCTCCTCCGCGTCGGATCCGCGGCCCTGCACCCGGTGCCCGCCCAGCCGGTGCTCGCTCTGCGGCGTGAACCCGATGTGCGCCATGACGGGGATGCCGGCGGAGACGATCCGCTCGATCTGCCGGGCGCTGCGGCGACCGCCCTCGAGCTTGACGGCGTGCGCTCCGGTCTCCTTCATGAAGCGGAAGGCGGTGGTGAGCGCCTGGTCCGGGCCGAGCTCGTAGGAGCCGAACGGGAGGTCGGCGATGACGAACGCACGCCGGGCCGCGTGGGCGACCGACCGGGTGAGGGGGATGAGCTCGTCCGCGGTGACCGGCACCGTCGACTCGTAGCCCAGGACGACGTTGCCGGCCGAGTCGCCGACGAGCAGGAAGTCGATCCCTGCCGCGTCGAAGATCTCGGCGGTCTGCACGTCGTAGCTCGTCAGGCCGGTGATGCGGACGCCCGTCTCCTTGGCCTGCTGGAAGTGCCGGGTGCGCACCCTCGCGCGGGGATCTGCCATGGGACGAGCGTAGGACGTGTCGTCAGTCGGCCGGCCGATAGGTGATCGGGAGGCGGCGGTCGCGGCCGAAGGCCATCTGCGAGATCTTCGGTCCGATGGCGCTCTGCCGCCGCTTCCACTCGGCACGGTCGGTCAGCGCGACGACCTGCTGCACGACGGCCGGGTCGTACCCGGCGTCGAGCAGCTGCTGCCGGCTCCAGCGGTCGGTGATGTAGCGCTCGAGGATCTCGTCGAGAAGCTCGTACGAGGGCAGCGTCTGCTGGTCGGTCTGGTCGACCCGCAGCTCGGCGGACGGCGGCTTCGCAATGGAGCTCTCCGGGATCGGTGCGGTCTCGCCCCGTTCGAGCGCGGCGCGGTTGCGCCACCGGGCGAGCTGCCAGACGAGCGACTTCGGCACGTCCTTCAAGGGGTTGAAGCCGCCGACCGAGTCGCCGTAGACGGTCGAGTACCCGACGGCGAGCTCGCTCTTGTTGCCGGTCGTGAGCACGAGATGCCCCTCCTGGTTGGAGAGGGCCATCAGGATGAGCGCCCGCGCGCGGGCCTGGATGTTCTCGGCAGCGAGCCCCTCGAGGTGGAGCTGGCGCTCGAAGGGCAGCACGAGGTCCTCGATCGGCTCGGTGCGGTACACGAGGCCGATCCGGTCGGCGAGCTCGTCGGCGTCCGACCGGGAGTGCTCGGACGAGTAGCGGCTCGGCATCGAGACGCCGTGGACGCGCTGCGGACCGATCGCGTCGGCGGCGAGCGACGCGACGACGGACGAGTCGATCCCGCCCGACAACCCGAGGATCACGGAGGGGAACCCGTTCTTCCGCACGTACCCGGCGAGGCCGAGGGTCAGCGCTTCCCAGATCTGCTGGAGGTCGTCGGGCGGCCTGCTCACGTCGGGCTGCAGCGGCGGCCGCACGCGCTCGTGCTTCGGCAGGGTGACCCGAACGACGCCGTCGAGCACCGTCGGCTCGCCCGGATCCGGCGCCTCCACGTCGACGACGAGCAGGTGCTCCTGGAACTGCGGCGCGCGGGCGACGATGCGGCCGGTGGGATCGACGACCACGCTGTCGCCGTCGAAGACAAGGTCGTCCTGGCCGCCGACGAGGTTCACGTAGGCGACGACCGCGTCCGTCTCCCTCGCGCGCCGCCTGACCAGCGGCAGCCGGACGTCGTCCTTGTCCCGTTCGTAGGGCGAGCCGTTGATCACGAGCAGCACCCCGGCGTCCGCCGAGGCGACGCGGCTCACCGGCCCGCCGTCCCGCCAGATGTCCTCGCAGATCGCGAGCGCCACGTCGACGTCGCCGATCCGCAGCACGACGAGTTCGTCGCCCGGGATGAAGTTGCGGTACTCGTCGAACACCGAGTAGTTCGGCAGGTGGAACTTCGCCTGCCGGGCGACCAGTCGGCCGCCGTGGAGCACGGCCGCGCAGTTCTGGGCGATCGAGGTGGGCGAGGTGCCCCGGTCGTCGGGCCGCGGGTCGAAGGGGCCGTCCGGGAAGCCGAGCACCATCGGGAGGTCGCCCAGGCCCTCCGCCTCGAGCCGGGCGGCCAGGTCGAGCAGATGCGCGTGCGACGCGGCGAGGAACGCGGGGCGCGTCGCCAGGTCCTCGATCGGATACCCGGAGAGGGCCATCTCGCCCAGCGCGACGAGGTCGGCGCCCGCCTCGCGGGCCCGACGGGCGGCGTCGATCGCGGCGGCCGCGTTGGCCGGGAAGTCGCCCATGACGGGGTCGGTCTGCGCCAGCGCGATGCGCAGCATGGGCATGCCCGCTAGTTTAGGGATGGCTCGGACGGCGCCTGGTTCCGGTCCGAAGGAGGGGACGCGACCGGTGGTCGACAAGCAGCGCGACTTCGTGCTCCGCACGATCGAGGAACGCGGCATCAAGTTCGTCCGCCTCTGGTTCACGGACGTCGTCGGCACCTTGAAGTCGGTCGCGATCGCGCCGGCCGAGGTGGAGGGCGCGTTCGCCGAGGGGATCGGCTTCGACGGGTCCGCCATCGAGGGCTTCACGCGGTCGTACGAGGCCGACGTGCTCGCGCAGCCCGACGCCAGCACCTTCCAGGTGCTGCCGTGGCGCGGTGAGATCGACCCGACCGCGCGGATGTTCTGCGACATCACGACGCCGGACGGGCAGCCGGCGGCCGCGGATCCGCGGAACGTGCTGAAGCGGTCGCTCGCGAGGGCGGCGGACCACGGCTTCACCTTCTACACGCATCCGGAGATCGAGTTCTACCTGCTGAAGTCGAGCACGATCGGCCCGGAGGGACCCGAACCCGTCGACTCGGCCGGCTACTTCGACAACGTGCCGGGCGGCACGGCCCACGACTTCCGCCGGCGCAGCGTGCGCATGCTCGAGGACCTCGGCATCTCGGTGGAGTTCAGCCACCACGAGGCGGGCCCCGGCCAGAACGAGATCGACCTGCGGTACGCCGACGCGCTGACCACCGCCGACAACGTGATGACGTTCCGCACCGTGATCAAGGAGGTCGCGATCGAGCAGGGCGTCTACGCGACGTTCATGCCGAAGCCGATGTCGGGGCAGCCCGGCAGCGGGATGCACACCCACATGTCGCTGTTCGAGGGCGACGCGAACGCGTTCTACTCGCCGAGCGGCGAGTACCAGCTGTCGAAGATCGGCCGCCAGTTCATCGCCGGGCTGCTGCGGCACGCGCCGGAGATCACCGCCGTCACGAACCAGTTCGTCAACTCCTACAAGCGGCTGTGGGGCGGCGACGAGGCCCCGAGCTACGTCTGCTGGGGGCACAACAACCGCTCCGCGCTCGTGCGCGTGCCGCTGTACAAGCCGCGCAAGGGCCAGTCCGCGCGCGTCGAGTACCGGGCGATCGACTCCGCGGCGAACCCTTACCTGTCGTTCGCGCTGATGCTGGCCGCAGGCCTCAAGGGCATCGAGGAGGGCTACGAGCTGCCGCCGGAGGCGGAGGACGACGTGTGGTCCCTCTCCGACGGCGAGCGGCGTGCGCTCGGCTTCCCGCCCCTGCCCACGAACCTCGACCACGCGGTGCGGCTCATGGAGGAGTCCGAGCTGGTCGCCGAGACCCTGGGCGAGCAGGTGTTCCGCTACGTGCTCGCCAACAAGCGACGGGAGTGGCAGGCCTACCGCGCCCAGGTGACGCCGTATGAGCTCGCCACCAATCTCGAGCTCCTCTGACCGCCGGGCGCCCGCTGGCGCGCTCCGGCTCACCGACCTCGCCAGGGCCGGCTTCGACGATCTGAGCGGCGCCGCGGAGCGCCTGCGCGGCCTCGCGGCCCGGACGGGGACGGATGCGCCCGCCCTGCTCGCGCTGTTCGAGCGTCCCGTCGCCGACCCCGACGAGGCGCTGACCGGCCTCGAGCGGCTGCTCGAGAAGGCGCCCGAGCGGGTCGCCGCGGCCGTCGCGGACGCGGGGTTCGGGCACCGGCTGGTGGCCGTGCTCGGGGCCTCGAGCGGTCTCACCGACTTCCTGGTGCGGCACCCGGACGAGGCGGCGGTGCTCGCGCATCCGATCGCGGCACCGCCGACTGCGGAGGCGCTGCTCGACGCGCTCCTCCGTGCAGTGGGTGCCGAGGACGGCGTGGCGGCTGCGATCGGGGTCGCGGGCCGGCGCGCGCTCCGCATCGCCTACCGCCGGGAGCTCACCCGCCTGGCGGCCTGGGACCTCGTGCAGCCGGCAGCGACCGCGGCCCTCGAAGCCGTCGCTGCGGCCCTCGCCGACCTCGCCGCCGCGGCGCTCGAGGCGGCGCTCACGGTGGCGCGCGCCGAGGTGGGCAGCACCGGCGGTGCGGCCGCCGTCGCGGCGACGCGCCTCGCCGTGATCGGTATGGGGAAGGCGGGGGCGCGCGAGCTCAACTACGTGAGCGACGTCGATGTGATCTTCGTGGCCGAGCCCGCAGATACGGGCGGGGCGCACGATCCGATCCCCGTCGCGACCCGCCTCGCCATCACGATGATGCGCGTGCTCGACGACACCGACGTCGAGCCCTCGCTGTGGCAGGTCGACGCGAACCTCCGGCCGGAGGGCCGCAACGGGGCCCTCGTCCGCACCCTCGGCTCCCACGTCGGCTACTACGAGCGGTGGGCGCAGGGTTGGGAGTTCCAGGCCCTGCTCAAGGCGCGCGCCCTCGCCGGGGACCGGGCGCTCGGCGAGGCGTACGTCGAGGCGGTGCGTGCGAAGGTGTGGCTGGCGTCGCAGCAGCCGGACTTCGTCGCCAACGTGCAGCGGATGCGGGAACGGGTCGAGCAGCACATCCCGCTCGGCCAGGCCGACCGGCAGCTGAAGCTCGGGCCAGGCGGGCTGCGCGACGTCGAGTTCACCGTGCAGCTGTTGCAGCTCGTGCACGGACGCACCGACGACGGGGTCCGGCAGCGGGCTACCCTGCCGGCGCTCCGCGCGCTCGCCGAACGCGGCTACGTCGGCCGGGTCGAGGCCGCGGAGTTCGCCGAGGACTACCGCGTGCTCCGGCTGCTCGAGCACCGGCTGCAGCTGCGCCGGCTCGCTCGGACGCATCTGATGCCGACGGATCCCGCGGAGCTGCGCGTCCTGGCGCGCGCGAGCGGCCTCGCTCCCGACGCGGACGATCTGGTGGAGCGCTGGAGCCGGGTCCGTTCCCGGGTCCGCGGGCTCTACCAGCGCCTCTTCTACCGACCGCTGCTCAGCGCCGTCGCGCGCCTGCCGACTGACGACCTGCAGCTGACGAGCGAGGCGGCGGCCGCGCGGCTCGCGAGCATCGGCTACCGGGACCCGCGCAGCGCCCTCGGCCACATCGGGGCGCTCACGGAGGGGGTCTCGCGGCGAGCGGCGATCCAGCGCACGCTGCTGCCGGTGCTGCTGCAGTGGTTCGCGGAGGGTCCTGATCCGGACCAGGGCCTGCTCGCCTTCCGCCGCCTGTCGGAACGGCTCGGCGACACGGCCTGGTACCTGCGGATGCTGCGCGACTCCGCGCTCGCCGCGCGGCGGCTGGCGACGGTGCTCGCGGAGTCGCGCTTCGTGATCGGGCTGCTGGAGACGAACCCCGAGGCGGTCGCGTGGCTCGAGCGCGACGCCGACCTGAAGCCGCGGCCGCGGGCCGCGCTCCGAGCGGAGACGTCCGCCACCGTGCTGCGCCATCCCACCCGCGAGGCCGCCGCGGCGGCCCTGCGCACCGCCCGCCGCCGGGAGGTGCTGCGCCTCGCCCTCGGCGCGCTGCTCGGGCAGGTGACGGTCCAGGAACTCGGCCCCGCCCTCGCCGATGTCACGACGGCGCTGCTCGCCGGCGCGCTGCGGTCGGTGCGGCGCGACGACGGGCCGTGGCCGGAGTTCGCGGTCATCGCCATGGGCCGCTACGGGGGAGCGGAGCTCGGCTTCGGCTCCGACGCGGACGTGATCGTCGTGCACCGGGCGCTCGCCGGCATGGCGCCGGAGCTCGCGCAGCGGCAGGCGGAGCTGCTCGTCGCCGAGTTGAAGCGGCTGACGACGGATCCGCGGCTCCCGCTCGATCTCGACTTCGACCTGCGCCCTGAAGGACGCAACGGCTCGATCGTCCGTTCGTTCCGCTCCTACGAGGCGTACTACGCGCGGTGGTCGGTGACGTGGGAGTCGCAGGCGCTGCTCCGTGCCCGCGGCGTGGCGGGGGACCGGAACCTGGTGCTCGACTTCGAGGAGCTCGCCGACCGGATGCGGTACCCCGCCGAGCTCGACGACACGGCCCAGCGCGAGATCCGCCGGATCAAGGCCCGGATGGAGACGGAGCGGCTGCCGAAGGGCGCCGACGCGAGCCGCCACCTGAAGCTCGGGCGGGGAGGGCTCTCGGACGTCGAATGGATCGTGCAGCTGCTGCAGCTGCAGCATGCGACCACCGTGCCGGCTCTGCGCACCCAGAGCACGCTCGCCGCGTTGGAGGCGGCCGTCGGCGCGCGACTTCTCGACCGGCGTGACGCGGCGCAGCTGCGGGAGGCGTGGGTCTTCGCGTCGCGGGTGCGCAGCGCGATCACCCTCTGGACGAATCGCACGAGCGACCTGCTGCCGACCGACCGCGGCCAGCTCGAGGGCATCGCGCGCATCCTGGAGTACCAGCCGGGGTCGGCGAGCCTGCTCGAGGAGGACGTGCTCAAGGTCACCCGCCGGGCTCGCACGGTCTTCGAGCGCCTCTTCGCCTGACGACGCGTTCGCGTCGCAGTTCGGGACGCCGGCTCCGCCGGGAAGCGTCCCGAACTGCGCCACCGCCACCAGCGCTCGGTCTCGCGTCGCGGTTCCCGACGCTTCACTTCCCGCGGAGCGTCTCGAGCTGCGCCGCGAGTCGTCGCCTCCGACGGCCTGTGGAAGAGCGGCGCGAACATGTGCCGTGTCGGCCATCCTTCCCGCGTGCGTACCCCCAGGCCGCTTCCACCGCATCTCGCCGACGTCCCGTTCGACCGTTCAGCCCTCCGCCTCACCGGCATGACCGAGGGGCGCCTCAAGCGTCGTGACGTCTCACGTCCGTTCCGAGGCGTCCAGGTCACGTCGACGCCGGCGACGATCCACGAGGCATGCCGCGCCTACGCCGTGCGGCTCCGACCGGGGCAGGCCTTCAGCCACGCGACCGCGGCGCTGCTGCACGGCCTGCCGCTGCCTGCTCGCATGGAGGCCGTATCGCCCGTCCACGTCTGCGCGGTCCGCCCGCACATGCCGCCGCGTGCTGCCGGCGCGGTCGGCCATCGGCTGTCGATCACCCCGCTCGTCCAGACGCTCGAGGGTCTCCCCGTCTGCGTCGCGAGCGAGGCGTGGTGCCAGCTCGGGGACGAGCTGACGCTCGACGAGGCGATCGTCGTCGCCGACCATCTTCTGGAGCACGCGCCCCTCGATGAGGCGGCAGCGCGCGCCGTCCTCGGCGGGCGGATCCGTGGGACGCGACGGATCGGGGCGGCGAACCTCCTGGCCGCGCTCGAGGAGGCCCGTGGAGGCGCGCGTTCACCGGGGGAGACGCGGGTGCGTCTGCTGCTCACCCGGGCGGGTGTCCCTGCTCCCGAGCTCAACGCTCCGGTCACCGACTCCCTGGGCGAGGTCCTCGGTCACGCAGACCTCGTCTGGCGTAGCGCAGGGCTGGTGCTCGAGTACGAGGGGGACGGGCACCGGATCGACCGCGATCAGTTCCGCTACGACATCGAGCGTTACGAACGCTTCCGCGACGCCGGATGGGAGGTCATCCGTGTCACCGCCGACGACCTCTTCGGAGCGCGCAGGGCTGCCCTGATCGAGCGCGTCCGTCGGCGGCTTCGCGCTCGCGGGGTGCTGTGACCGTCGGGTCGCAGTTCAGGACGCCATCAGACCGATGGAGCGTCCCGAACCGCGACCCGACGGGGCGGCGGGCTAGACGCCGTAGTAGAGCTCGAACTCGCCCCGGCGTGCTGTGGGGTGTTGGACAGTTACGGGAGCCGCGGAAAATCGCGGATGTGGTCATGACTGGTGTCGGCTGAAGAGGGAAAGAGTGGCCCGCTTGCGGACTTTCTGCGGACTGGCCCCCAGCAGGGCGGCCAGCGGGTCGTCGCACCCGAGCCGCGAGCTTCCGCAGCACGAGCGCGCTGATTTCCTCCGGCGCGAGGAGCTTGCCCCGGATGTCGAAGCGTGCCTCCCCGCCGGGACTCGGGACCACGCCGAACCCGACGGCAGACGCCTCCTCCGAGACCTCGTCGAAGGTCCTGCCGATGAACGGCTTGGCGGAGGTGATCGTGCCCTTCGCGTTGAGGATCGACTGACGTCTGGCGAGCTGGCCGACGAGAGAGCCGGGTACGGACCGAGCCCAGGCCGGGAAGTCCGCGGCCCGGCGAACCGGCCAGGTATGCCTCAGGAAGGTCGAGCAGAGCCAGCGGATTGCCGGCCGCGTCGATGATCACACGTCGGCGTCAGGAAGCCTCTGTCCTTCATTGCTGAACGGGCTGATGCCCTGCCAGGTCCAGCGCCGCAAATTGGGGGCTCCGTCTAGTTACGAAAAAGTCAGGAATGCAGCCACTCCAATAGGTCGGCATTGATCGTGGCGGCCTCAGTGGTGGGCATCCCGTGGGGGAAGCCCGGGTAGGTCTTGAGGGTGCCGTTCTGAACGAGTTGGGCTGATAAGGGCGCGGAGTCGGCATACGGGACGATTTGGTCGTCGTCGCCGTGCATGATCAGCACCGGGACGGTGATTTTCTTGAGGTCCTCGGTGAAGTCTGTTTGTGAGAACGCGACGATGCCGTCGTAGTGGGCGTTCGCCCCGCCCATCATTCCCTGCCTCCACCAGTTCTGAATGACCGGTTCGGATGCCGCCGACCCTGGGCGGTTGTAGCCGTAGAACGGGCCCGAAGGCAACGCCCGATAGAAGTTGGAGCGGTTGGTGGCAACCTGGGCCTGCAGGTCGTCGAACACGCTCTTCGGTAGACCGTCGGGGTTGTTCTTGGTCTGCACCATGATCGGCGGCACAGCGCTGATGAGCACCGCCCGGGCGACGCGGTCCTCGCCGTACTTGCCGATGTAATGGGCGACCTCGCCCCCGCCGGTGGAGTGCCCGACGTGGATGGCGTCGCGCAGGTCGAGCTGCTGGGTCAGCGCGGCTACGTCGGCGGCGTAGTGGTCCATGTCATGGCCGCCGCCGGTCTGCGTGGACCGGCCGTGCCCGCGGCGGTCGTGGGCGATGACGCGGTAGCCGTGATGCAGGAAGAACAACATCTGAGCGTCCCAGTCGTCGGCCGAGAGCGGCCATCCGTGACTGAAAACGATTGGCTGACCAGAGCCCCAGTCCTTGTAGAAGATTTCCGTGCCGTCTGCTGTCTGGATGAAACCCATGACTTCTCCTGGGATGGATCGGATCGAATTGCGGTACTGGTAACGGCGCGCGTGCTCAGCGGAAGAGGTGGCGCCCCCGGCCTTCCCCTTCTCCCCTGCGTCTCGGCGACGAAGGGGAGCACTCTTGAGGCACTCCGGGAGCGGCGGGCCGGGCGCTGCTCCTGCGAAGGTGTGACCCCGGGCCCTGACCCGGGCACCTTGTGCGATCAGCGGACGGGACTGGCCGGGCTGAGGGTGCGTGCGATGAAGCTGAGTGCGGCGTCCGCTACCTCCTTCCAGCCGTGGTCGATGGTGAGGGCGTGTCCGCGGTTCGGGATCTCGGCGATTTCGGTCAGACCTGGGTTCTTCTGCTGCAGCTTGAACATCGCGTGCGTGATCGCCAGTGGGATGGTGTTGTCGGCTTGCCCCGCGATGATGAGCAGCGGCCCCCGGTCGGCGTTTCGGATGTCGACTTGCGCCTCTGTCCACGGGTTGACATTTGCGGTGACGGCCTGGAAGAGGGGAGCGCCCGCGGCTGGGACGTGGTACTCGTCGTACAGCTGCCGGGCCTCCTCCTCCGGAAGCGCGTTGGTCCATCCGAATCGAAACTGATCGAAGGTCAGCGCTACAGCTCGGCCAGCGTTCGCTGGGTTGCCGAGCACGGGCGCCCCTGACTTCAGCGCCGACCACGGAACGGGAAGCACTCCTCGGTAGGGCGCAGGGTCGATGGCGACGGTCGAGGCGGAAACTCCATCGCCCGCGATCTTTTGTGCGATCAGACCCCCGAACGAGTGCCCGACCACTGCTGGCTTTCTCGTCAAGCGGCTGATCGCGTCCAGATAGTGATCAGTGACGACGCCGATCATCTTGTGCGCGAACACGGACGGGTCCTGCTTCGCTTCCGCGACCGTCTCAGGGTCATCGGGCCACCCCGGGGCGATGGTGCTGTAGCCCTGCGCCTCGAAGTGCTTGCGCCACCTGTCCCAACTACTCGACAGCAGCCACAAGCCGTGGATGAACGCGACCGGAGGTAGATCAGACGCGTTCGCAGCGTCGATCTCTCTCAACTCGCGGTGGGTCAATTCGCTCACGAGGCGCCTCCTGGGCTTCACTTCCTGGACAGCTCGCACGCTAGAACGAGGCGGTGGCGTCCCGCTTGCACGACCGTGCACCGCACTGGCCTCAGCGCGCAGAGCCGTCGAAACGACGAGCGCGTCGGTCAGCGCTGGGCGGCGCGTGTCGCCCTGAGGGCCTTGTGCTCCCTGTTCCAACCAACTTCGCCTCGAACAGGTCAGGCACCTTCAAACGAGCCGCTCCGGGGCTGTCCGCCCTTCGAGTCAGTACGGTTTGGAAGCGGTCCGAGCGAACTCTCCCGGCGTCATGCCGTACGCCGCTTTGAAGCGGCGGGTGAAGTGCGATTGGTCCTTGAAGCCCCACCGCTGAGCAACGACGCCGACCGCGGGGCTGTCCTGCGCCAGGTCGATGCGAGCTGCATTGAGACGCTGGCTCATGATCCATTCGGCGGGCGTCTCCGCCTTCTCCGCGAGGAGGACGTACAGGTAGCGGAGTGAGACGTGATGCGCCTCGGCGATGCGGGCTGGAGAGAGGTCCGCATCGCCGAGATGTCGACGGATGTAGTCGTCAATGCGATTCGGAAGCGTTTCGGCGAGGGCTCCCTTGCGGTCCGCATCGCGGGAGGAGACGGACTGTACGAGCGCTCTCACGAGATCGGCGGTCGCAGCGCCCGTCGTCAGGAGCGTGTCGGCCGTCAGGCCACGCGCCAAGTCAGCGAGGCTGATGATGTGGCGATAGACGAGGTCGTGAAGTGGACTGGCATCCGTCCGGCCGACGGCCGCGCGAACCGCGTCGACGGAGAGTCCCGGATAGGCGTTGTCGCTGTCGAAGGCGACGCTCCGGCAAGACCCGCGGTAGCAGATGCTGAAGTCGGACGTGAGGTCCAGCAAGCGAAGCCGCCGTCCGCTGGCCTGCACCCCCCGACCGTTGGTGCGGCAGTCGCCTACAGGATTCACGGACACGGAGAGCCGCTCGCCGCTCGACATGAACCGCGGCGAGCGCTTGCGGCGGCTCAGTTGCAGGTACCTCGCGGTCACCCGCATGTCCGCGAGCACGGCTTCCGAGCCGAGATCCCATCCGCTGAGCGAACCTTGCGCTTCATGCGCAGCATCAAGTTGGGCGGAAGGCGGGAGCGCGGCATCAAGCCGAGCCTCGAAGGCTCTCACCCTGTCGGCGACCGGAAATGAACTGATGTCCAACTGCACTGCCATGAGGCACCTCGAGTACTGGCTGCCCTGCGACCGAACCGACGATGACTCAGGGCTTCGTCACGAGCGCCAACGCCGAGACCTGGACGGCTGCTGGTACGGCGACGCGAACTCCTCGCGTCCTCGCTCAGCCACAGGTGTACCACCGGGTCGGACGGGCATCAACGGTTCCGCGGGCTCCGTACCTGCGCCGTGATCTTTTTGCTGCCCGACACGCGCAGCAAAACCCTGCCGAGCCCAGTCCCAAACGGTCGAGCTCGCTGCACCGACCGCGGCCGAGTTCGTGCGCCTCTTCACATCTCGACACCAGATCGATGTCGCTACCGAGACGCTTCAGCGGGACCCACCAGCGTTCAGCGCCGACCGTCGTTACAGCGCTGAGCTGTCACCAGTCCACAGGTCGTCAAGCAGCGTCCGCCCTTCTGATTGGACGTGACGAGCGACTCAAGATCCTGGCCCAGCGGTCTCGGTGCTCACGATACCGACATGCCGCAGGTCGGCACCGCTGCAGCGCGCCGCCACGTCTATGAGGTCGGCACCGGCAGGCGTGCTAGGACTTGTTGCATCTGATGCGCCGGGTTGCGCTGGTTGATGTCCGTCATGCTGTCGAACGTGCTGACGAAGTCGAAGAGGTTGGTGCCGCCGATGATGACGTCGCCGTAGTAGTCGCCGATGAATGTCGCAGTAGAACTTCGTTGCGCACTGCTGCGGTGTGGGTTGAGCTGGGGGTCCCACGAGTGTTTCGTCAAGCGGATGTTGTGAGCGTGGTCATTGAAGAGCGTGAGGTTGGCTCGGTAGTACTGGACGCTGCTGTCCACGCAGTAGTTACTGACTCCGTAGGGTGGTTCGGCGCCGACGGGTGATCTCGGGTTCGCGGTGTCGAGCCGCAGGCCCGCGTTGTACGACTCGGTGCCCGGGACATCAGCGGCGCGCGTAGTGCCCGGACAAGGCAGGCGCCGGTCATAGAAGGTCACGCTGACGGTTCCGGCCGCGCGGTCTTGCACTGCGACTGTCGGCTGGAACGCGTCGGTGGCGTGTGCGTTGTCATTGACGCGCAAGGGCGCTGACCACGAGACTCCGCCGTTGGACGATGCAGACAACATCACGTTGCTGACTCCTGTGCGGTAGTCCTCCCACACCAGATACAGCGGGCCCCTCCCGCTCGGGTCGTTGCCGACGGCGAAACTGGTGAAAATCCCATCAGAGATCGTCGTGTTGGCAAGTGCAGTGCCGGGTGGGTCTGACGGTGGGGTGGTGATGTTGGGGGACGCGGTTCCGATGTAGTGCCAGGTCTTGCCGCCGTCCTTGGAGATATCGACTCCGATAGCCGCGACGTTCCCTGTGAATGCGGAGAGGGGTGTGTACACCCAGCCGTTGGCGGCCACGCGGGGCAGTACGAACGTGACCCCGTTCGTCAATGGGCCCGAAGGCAGCGTGATCGGCGCTGACCATGGAGAGTGGGTGCCGTTCGGTCGAGCGTCGGCGTAGGAGGCGACGGAGGTCAGGTCTCCGTTCACGGCGTACTCGCTCCACATGGCGTACATGCGGTTGCGGTGCGGGCTGTCGGGCCGGGTATCGATGGTGAGCCACTGCTTGTCGAGGGCGACGGACTCGCTGGCCCGCAGAATGTCGAGTCGCGATGTCTGGGGGTCGTTGCCGTTCGTGGCCGACCATTGTCTCGAGGTGCGCCGATTTTCCGACTTGTACGGGTGCTCGCTGAGCGAGATGACGTTGTTGGGTCTAGTCGGATTCGGCTCGATCTTAGCGTCGGCGGAGTAGTTTCGACTACCGTCCGGGTTGAAGGAGAATTGGTAGGGCAGCTGGAGCTCGTAATAGTTGCCGTAGCTGTCAAACGCCCCGGACGGGTCGGTGATCTGCGTCCATCCTTCATAGCCCGGGATGTGTCCCTGGAACGGCCAAGTTCGACCGCCGTCATAGGACTCGAAGAAGCCGAGGACATGAATGCCGCCCTCGGGACTCGTTTCCCATTTGGACGACCCGATGAGGTGATCGGGATGGGCCGGGTCGGCAGCCAAAGACGACTCCGAGTGGTCTTTGACCACCATCGGGCCGCTGTCGGGGTAGCCCGGATTGCTGTGGGACTGCGTCAGGTACGGAGCGAGCCCGGTGTCCTCGCCGGTTGTCGCGGTCGTTGGCGAGCAGGGAGTCTCCCCGCTGTAGCCCTCCGCCGGTCCGAAGTTGAACTGCGCAGCCGGAACCTCTGGGCGATAGCAGCTGGTCTGCTGCGTTGTCACGAACGTGTTTCTGACGGTGCGATTCGACTCGGCGTAGGCGGCGTTGGTCTGAGATGGTGTGCTCGCTTGCGCGCTCGTTGAGCCGGGTCGTGCGTGCGCTGATGCCGGCCATGCCAGCAGAAACACCGCGATGGAAAGCGCGACCATGCGCGATCTCATGTCCGTCCTCCTGCGGGAAGCAACGGACTGGTATCCGCCGACCTGAGCTCTCCACCGGGCCACCCGGCCGCGAGGCACCACCTCGGATCGCTCATCCGGGTCCTCCCCTCAAAGCTGTCAAACGCCCGTCCGTGCAACGTCGCTGCTGTCGATGGATCACAGCGTCACCTCCACCTGGTCACTGGCAAAGATTGACCGTCGTCGGCATCGACGGGCGACACGACCGGAACCAGGCGCGCCGCGACGCGGGAAATCGCGACGAAAACGACCGCGAGGACCAAGGGCGATCAGGTCGAGTGGAAGCGGGCCACGGTTCGCGACCTCACCACCCTCGGCAGGCTGGCTCATAGCCATGGCGGAGCGTAGCGCCACTGCCTCATGAGCGACAACCGATGCGAGACATCTTCTGAGAAGGGTTCCGATTCCCGCCTTCCGGTGCTCTTCGGGTTGAAGCGAGCGGAGGACCATCGCAGCGTGGCAACCAGTGGCGGGGTTATCTTCGCCCACGCGCCGCTGACACGCCGGCGGGCCGGTCGGCAACAACAGGATGGCGACCACCAGCAGTAGACCGATCGGGATCGCCGGCAGTGCCCCCGACGCAGTACCCAGGACACCCGGACGCCGCACGGTCCTACAGCACCGCCGACTGCGCCAGGGAACAGCACGAGACCATGGCGGCTGGGAGAGGGTGAACAGGTCAAGCGTCGGGCCGAGAGCCTCACACGGACCAGCGGGCACCCCGATCGTGTGAGTTGATCAACAGCGATCCAAACGAGGGTTGCTGGGTCGCTCGATACGGCGGGGATCCCCGACTAGTGCTGCTCGTTGAGGCTCCGACCCTTCTCGACTTCTATCATCTGGGCGAGGAACGGCGGCCCTGCCTGGATCGGCACGTGTGGGGGAGGATGGTGCCCTCGGTGAGCGCGCCGGCTCGAAAAACAGGATCACGACCTGGGTATTCTCAAACCCATCTAAAACCTCTGCCGTTCGGGTGGGTTTTTACTCGCGGGTTGTGAGACTCCCACCCGCTCCTCGAACTGCGGCCCTGTGGGTTGATGGACGTATATCGGACTATCACATGGGGTGGTAGGTCGTCTGTCTTGGCCACGCGCCGACGGGGGTGGAAGCGAGTCCTATGCCGGACCAAAACCCCCGTCGTTTGCTCCGTCGTTGGATGCGACGGGTCTGGCGACGGGGGCTTGATCGTCTTGCCCTGTCTTGGTCTGCTTCCTCGGCGGGTGCCGTACGCGAACCACCCTCACTCTGCGTTCCTTGAGAGAGGGTGGTTCGCGTATTCAGGAAGCAGACCAAGACAGGGCAAGACAAAAGGAATGGCCAGTGGAGAGAGTGGTTAAGGGAGAAGGGAAAATATTGCGGGGTGGAGGCAGGCAGGCGGATTCTCGGAAGGCATTGGGGTGCTGAAGGACCGACGGGCGAAATGCCGAAACTGTATCGAAAGCACCGGCCGAGTGAGTTGAGTCGACCAGGTGGGCGAGCGGGGAGGCGGATGTCGGAGGGGAGCAGGACGATCAGCTCACCGGGATACGGGAGGAACGAGGAACGATGGGATCGGTCGCCGCGTACGAGACGAGCAGTGGCCGGCGCGGTCGGATCCAATACCGGAAGGTCGATCACTCGCAGACCGATAAGCGCGGCTTCGGACGAAGCGCGAGGCCGAGCTCTTCCTCGCCACCGTGAAGGTGGCGAAGTCACGCGGGGCCTTCATCGATCCGACTAGCACCCGCGTTCCGCTCAGCGAGTGGCTTGAGCGCGGGTCCTCTCTTGTGGAGGAGCGGAGGCATGATGGCAAGCATTCAGAAGCGTCCTGACGGCGTTTGGCGGGCCCGATACCGCGACGATGCGAGGAATGAGCACGCGCGCCACTTCACCCTGAAGGCCGATGCGCAGCGCTGGCTCAACGAGGTCACGACGGCGGTGGTAACGGGCACCTATCTCGACCCGAAGACGGCGCGGACGACCGTGCGGGACTGGTGTGAGACATGGATGCGCGGCTACGAGGTCAAGCGGCCATCGACAGTGCGGCAGGCGCGGGTGCACGTGCGACGCATCGTCCTGGCACTCGGCGACCGGCCGCTGTCTGCTGTGCGCCCGTCCGAGGTCCGGGAGTGGATGACGGCGCTAAAGTCCGAGGGCCTCGCGGACTCGACGATCTACGCCATACATGCGCGCCTCGGCCACATCTTCGCCGACGCGGTGCACGACGGCCTTGTACCCCGGTCGCCCGTGTCCAGGCGCACGTCCCCTGGCGCGGCGAAGCAGCGCCCCTATGTGGCGACGACGGGGCAGGTGTGGGCGCTGTACGAAGCGATGCCGGAGCCGATGCGGCCGGCGATCCTGCTCGGCGCCTTCGCCGGTCTGCGGGTGGCGGAGATCGTCGCGCTCCGCACCTCCGATGTCGATTTCATGCGGGGCGTGATCAAGCCCGCAGTGCAGTACCCAAACGCGGAGCTGAAGACGGAGATGTCCCGGACGCCGATCCCGATCCCGCTCGAGCTCGCGGTCGAGCTGAACCGGAACCCGGTGCAGTGGGGGAGCCCGACGATCGTGGTTGGGATGATCGGGCGACCGATCGCGCCGTACACCCTCGAGGAGGCCTTTCGGCGGGCGCGGGCAACGGTGGAGGGCCTGCCGGAGGGGTTCCGCATCCACGACTTGCGGCACTACTTCGCGAGCCTGCTGATCTCGAAGGGCCTCGACGTGAAGGTCGTGCAGACGCGGCTGCGGCACTCCTCGGCGAAGACGACGCTGGACACGTACACGCACCTGTGGCCGGACAAGGAAGAGTCCGCACGAGCAGCCGTCGCGGACGTTCTGGCTGCTCGTGCGGACTCTCTGCGGACTGCTACCGCTTCTGCCCAGCGTTCTGGCTAGACCCCGAAGTAGAGCTCGTACTCGAAGGGGTGCGGGCGAGCCGCGAGCGGCTTGATCTCCTTCTCGCGCTTGTACTCGAGCCAGGTCTCGATCACCTCGGGCGTGAAGACGTTGCCCGCCGTCAGGTAGTCGTGGTCGGCCTCGAGCGCATCGAGGACCTTGTCGAGCGAGCCCGGCACCTGCGGGATCGTCTTGGCCTCGTCCGGCGGCAGCTCGTACAGAT
>NZ_JAODBE010000193.1 GCF_025463795.1 Amnibacterium sp. | reverse complement strand
GTGGTCGGCGGCACGGACCGCACGCGCCGCAGCAGCACGATCCAGACGACGGCGGCCGCGACACCGGCGACGCTCCAGGCGGCCGCCGCCGCACGCCAGCCGAAGATCGCTGCGACCGGCACGGTGCAGATCGAGGTCAGCCACGTCCCGACGTTGATCGACACGCTGTAGAGGCCGGTCGCGGCCGGGCGCCCGCGGCGGGGGACATCCCGCCGGATCATCGCGGGCACGAGCACGTTGCCGACCGTGATCGAGAGCCCGAGCAGCACCACGGCGACCAGCGCGACCGCGAACCCGTCGATCGAGCGCAGCACGGTGGCCGCGACGATGCCGCCGATGGAGACGAGGATCGCGGCCTCGAGCCCGATCCGGCGCTGCAGGATCGCGGCGAGCGGTGTCGCCAGCCCGAAGCAGAGCAGCGGCACGGTCGTCAGCAGTCCGAACCCGGTCGAGGAGACGTGCCAGCCGCTCTCGGCGGCCGACGCGATCGGCGCGAGCGCGACGAGCGGACTGCGCAGCTGGAAGCCGAGCAGCACGATGCCCGGCAGCAGCAGGCCCATCCCCAGGCGGGCGCCCCGTCCTCCGTCTCGCGCACCCATCGCGGCAAGCCTTCCACGCCGCCGACGATCGGGCCCGGCCCTCCCGGGCCGCGAGCGCGGCGGATGCCGTGCGCGGTGTTCCGGGGGCGGATCCGCAGAAGTCCCCCATTCGAATGCTCGATGCTTCCCCCATGACGACGCCCGCACGCATGAGCGCCACCGACCCGATCTCCCCCGACCGGCCCGATCAGGATGCCGGCGCCGCTGCCACGGGCGAGGGCACCCACCGTGACGACGTGAGCGACAGCCTTCCGCTTCCGAACGACCCCGTGGACGCCACCGGTCTGTTCACCGCCGATGACCTGAACGGCGAAGCGCCCGACTGAACGCCCAGGCCCACCGGGCCAGGACAGCAGCGAGGTGCTCCGACCGGATCCGGCCGGAGCACCTCGCGTGCTGATGTCTCAGGAGGTCAGCCCGAGACCACCACCTTCCCGACCATGCCCATGAAGTCGTGCAGCCCGCAGATGTACGAGTACGTGCCCGCCTTCGTGAAGGTGACGGCGAAGCTCGCCCCCGGAGGCTGGATCCCGGAGTTCAGCTGCCCGCCGCTGTAGTTCGTCGGGTCGCCGAGGGGCGGGAACAGGTTGCTCGGTTCGGTGCCGAACGTCACCGTGTGCGGCGCGCCCATGCCGGTGTTCTTGAACGTGACGGTCTGGCCGACGTGCACGTGCACGGTGGAACGGATGAACCGCATCACCATGGCGACCCCGTCGTCGTTGCCCTGGAACACGCGATGGTTCGTCGCGTCCTCAGCGGTCTCGTGCCACAGGTGGTAGCCGTCGCGCAGGATCTTGCCGGCCTGCTTCTGGCTCGCCCGGTTGTACTGCGACTGCGAGTACGGATAGTCCGTGCCTGCCGCCCGCACGTGCACGGTGCCCTTCATCGCCATCCCGTGCACGAGGCACCAGTAGGTGAAGTTCCCGGTCTTCGCGAAGCTCAGGCTGTAGGACCTGACCGCGGGGAATCCGGAGTTCGACACGTTCGTCAGCACGCCGGAGTTGTAGTAGGACTTCCCGTCGTACCAGTTGCCGCCCTGCTTCAGCAGCTCGGCGGGGTTGGTCGGGTCGAACGGCTGGGTGGACGCCAGGGTCTGGCCCTTGGCCAGGAACGAGACCGTGTGGATCTCCGCGGAGTTCGCACGCCAGCGGATCGTGTCGTGGGCGTTGATGTAGATGTTCGCCGGCAGGAACGACATGCCCTGGATGGCCTGGTCGTGCGACTCGTTGCCGACTTGGACGGTCCAGGTTCGGGGGTGGCTCTCGTGGTGGGCGGAGGCCAGTGCCGCGCCGGTCAGGGCGAGCGGCAGCAGGAGGGCGGCGAGGAAGGCGACCAGGATCTGCAGCGGATTCCGCCGCTGTCTGGTGCTCGGTCGAGACGTCATTGACTCATACCTTTCGAAGTGGGATTCCGTGCAGCACGGATGACCGGGTCGGATCCCGGCAGGTGGGATGGCGGCATGTCGCGCCGCCGCGCGCCCGCGATGGGGAGATCTGTGAGGCGCTATCCGCTTGTTCCCGACGCCGTCGCCTCCGGCCGCATTCGGCCGGCGCGTCGAGAGCATTCGTTCATCCAGGACCCTCGCAATCCACGAGTGGCACCGTCACGAACAGGAACCCGCAGTCCGAGGAGGCCGGCCCAGACGTGGGCCGGTCGGGTCGGGCTGTTCGCCCGCTGGCGGATCGCCTTCACCATGGCCCCGCGTCGATGAGCCTGTCAAGAGCCGCGACCGGCCACGATCTCCGCGTGAATCCGGGAGACGGGCACCTCGCTCGCGGACGATGCACCCGAGCTTCCCGGCCGAGCCGGCTACATCGAGGACGACTGGCACGACAGCGACGAGAGCGTGCACCTCGCCACGCTCCTCGACGGCGCGGCGACGATGGCGATCTTCTGGGAGACGATCGGCGGGCCGCTCACGGACGGATCCGCGGAGGGCTGACCCGGGCGGGCCGCGCTCACCCGCCCCAGCCCGCGCTGCCGGCCGACCGCGGCGCTACGGTCGCTCCATGGAGCAGCCCCGCCGGGCGGGTGCACGGCCGCAGCGCGCGGAGCTGATCGCCGCGCTGTCGCTCGCGATCGACCTCGGGCTCGGCCTCCCGCTCGAGCACATGCTCCGCTCCTGCATCATCGCGATGCGGCTCGCCGACCTGCTCGGCGCCGATGCCGAGACCCGGGAGACCGC
>NZ_JAODBE010000174.1 GCF_025463795.1 Amnibacterium sp. | reverse complement strand
GCCGACGGCTCGCACCGTCCGGAGGACCTCGAGCGGCTGCTCGCGGCGGCGAGCGACGGCGCCGACGTCGTGCTCGGCACGCGGTGGATGCCGGGCGGCAGCACCGTCAACTGGCCCTTGCGGCGGCGCTTCCTCTCCGTCGCCGGCAACCGGTACGCCAGGGCCATGCTCTCCGTGCCGATGCACGACATCACCGGCGGCTTCCGGGCCTACCGGGCCTCGGCGCTGCAGGCGCTCGACCTCGCGACCGTGCGCGGGGAGGGCTACGTGTTCCAGGTGGAGCTCGCGCTCCGGGCGAGCGACGCCGGGCTCGCCATCCGCGAGGTCCCGATCACCTTCGTCGAGCGGGAGCAGGGGACCAGCAAGATGAGCCGCGCCATCGTCGTCGAGGCGATGCGCCGGGTGACGGTGTGGGGGATCCAGCGGCGGCTCGCCCGCCTCGTCGGCCGCGGGGGGCAGAAGCGGGCGGCGGCCTGACCCACGGTCGGCGAGGTGGGCGAGGATGGCCCCATGACCACCCTCGGCGTCGTCTTCCTGCCCCAGTTCGCACCCGAGCGGCTGCGCGACGTGGCCCGTGCCGCTGACGAAGCAGGGCTCGAGGAGCTGTGGCTGTGGGAGGACTGCTTCAAGGAGGGCGCGGTGTCCTCCATGGCCGCCGCGCTCGCCTGGACGGAGCGCCTGCGCGTCGGCGTGGGGCTCATGCCCGTGCCGATGCGGAACGTCGCCGCCGCCGCCATGGAGACCGCCGCGCTCGAGCGGCTCTTCCCCGGCCGCGCCATGATCGGCGTCGGGCACGGGGTGCTCGAGTGGATGGGATGGATCGGCGCCAGGGTCGCATCGCCGCTCACCCTGCTCGGCGAGTACCTCGACGCGCTGCGCGCCCTGCTCGCGGGTGAGCGGGTGACGGTCGACGGCCGTTACGTGCACCTGCAGGACGTCGCCCTCGACTGGCCGCCGCAGCAGCGCGTCCCGGTCCTCGCCGGCGCCGAGGGCCCGAAGACCCTCGAGCTGGTCGGTGCGAAGGCGGACGGGGTGATCCTGACCGGCGGCACGACGCCGGAGATGGCGCGCAGGGCGCTGGAACGCATCCGCGCCGGTCGCGAGGCCGCCGGCCGCACCGATCCGTTCCGCGTGGTCGCGTTCGTGCTCGCCGCGACCGGCCAGGGAGCGCAGGAGCGGTTCGACGCCGAGCGCCGGGCGTGGAAGTTCCCCGAGGAGGCCGACGTCGGTGCCGCCGGCGACGGGGAGGCGATCGCCGCGGCCGCGCGGCGATGGGCGGACGCCGGCGTGGACACGGTCGTGCTGCAGCCGACGGCGACCGAGCCGGACCCCGAGGAGTTCGTGCGCTTCGCGGGCGAGCAGGTCGCGCCACTGCTCGCGTGAACCCGGGTCCCGGGATTCGGTCAGCGGGGCGCCGTACCGTCTGAGGCGCTCGCCCACGGCGACGCGAACCGGAAGGGGAACGGGATGGACTTCGGCAAGCTGGTCGTCCGCCTGGTCGTCGGCGGCTTCTTCGTGGGGCACGGGCTCCAGAAGCTGCGCGGCGCGTTCGGCGGCCCGGGCCTCGAGGGCACGGAGCAGATGATGACGGCCCTCGCCATGCATCCGGCGAAGGTGAACGCGCGCGCCGCCGCCCTGAGCGAGACGGTCGGTGGTGCCGGGATCGCGCTCGGCGCGGGCACGCCTTTCGCCGCAGCCGCCCTCATCGGCACGATGGCGACCGCCGTGCGCAAGGTGCACTTCAAGAACGGCTTGTGGAACTCGGGCGGCGGCTGGGAGTACAACGCCGTGCTGGCGGCCGTCGTGGCGGGCCTCACGAACGACGGCCCCGGCGACCTCTCGCTCGACGCGCTGATCGGCCGCAAGCGCTGGGGTCTCGGCTGGGGCCTCTTCGCGGTCGCTGCCGGGCTGGCGGGATCCGCGGCAGCGATCGAGGTGGGCCGCCGGCTCACGCCGCCCGCGGACGAGGTGGCGGAGGAGGACGCGTCCGTCTCGACCGATGATCCGGACGAGGGCGCGACCGCCGGGTCGGCCGACGCCGCCATCTGAGCGGCCGTCCTCGGGGGATCCATCGAGCGCGCACGGGGCGCGTTCGGTGCCCGTTCAGGGCGATCCGCTCTACTGGGCGCATCGTCTAGCGACGCGAGAGAGAGGACAACCCGATGACCGACACCGCCGCGCTCCGGACCGAGATCCAGACCGTCCCGCAGAGCTCCATGGACATGGAGACCGTCAACAAGGTCGGCCAGTTCCTGTCGCCCATCGTCATCAACTGCCAGGCGCTCGTCATCGACGGCAAGCAGGCCCATTGGCACGTGCGCGGCGTCAACTTCATCGCCGTGCACAAGCTGCTCGACAAGGTCGTGCTGCACGCGCAGGCGTTCGCCGACCTCGCTGCGGAGCGCGTGGTCGCGCTCGGGCTGCCCGTCGACGCCCGCCTCACGACGGTCGCGCAGAAGCACACGCTGCCCGAGATGCCGGACGGCTTCCACAACTACGACGTGATGATCAGTCAGGTCGTCGGTCAGATCGACGCCACGCTGAAGACCGTCCGCGAGGCGATCGAGGGGCTCGACGACAGCGACCTGTCGAGCCAGGACGTCTGCATCGAGATCGAGCGCGGCCTCGTCGAGGACCGCTGGTTCCTCGCCGCACATCTCGCGGGCAACGAGGGCTGACGCCGCACGGCGAACGGAGGGACGCCGGACCCCGGCGTCGCTCCTCGCCTGGGAGCCCGGATCCTTCAGGTGGCCTAGACTCGACCGGGCCGTTCGGCCGTCGTGGCACGACGGTCCCCGCTCTCGCGGGTCGAGCGGGCCGCGTCCCGAAGTCCGCTGACGGATCGCGGGGCGTAGCTCAGCTTGGTAGAGCGCCCGCTTTGGGAGCGGGAGGCCGCAGGTTCGAATCCTGTCGCCCCGACCCGCCGAAGTCGACGGATGCGCACCGCATCCCGGAAGGAAACGTCAGGCCGCCATGGTCACCACCACCACCGTCGAGAAGCTGAGCCCGACCCGCGTCAAGCTCGCGATCTCCGTCCCGCCGGCGGATCTGCGACCGAGCATCGACCACGCCTACAGCCACATCGCGCAGGACGTGTCGATCCCCGGGTTCCGCAAGGGCAAGGTCCCGCCGCCCATCATCGACCAGCGCGTCGGCCGCGCGGCCGTGCTCGAGCACGCGGTCAACGAGGGCCTCGACGGGTTCTTCCGTCAGGCGATCGAGGAGAACGACCTCCGCCCGCTCGGCCGGCCCGAGGCGGACATCACCGCCTGGCCCGACGCCGCGGACTTCTCCGGCGACCTGCAGGTCACCGTCGAGGTCGACGTCCGCCCCGAGATCGCGCTGCCCGACCTCGACTCCCTCACCGTCGCCGTCGCGCCGATCGAGGTCACCGACGCCGACGTCGACGCGCAGCTCGACGAGCTCCGCACCCGCTTCGGCACACTCGTCTCCGTCGAGCGTCCCGCGAAGACCGGCGACTTCGTGCAGATCGACCTGATCGCCACCATCGGCGAGGAGCAGGTCGACTCCGCGAACGCCATCTCCTACGAGATCGGATCCGGCGAGCTGATCGAGGGCATCGACGAGGCGCTCGAGTCGCTGACCGCGGGGGAGAGCACCACGTTCAGCTCCACGCTGCTCGGCGGCGATCACGAGGGTGAGCAGGCCGAGATCGCGGTCACCGTCCTCGCCGTCAAGGAGCGGGAGCTGCCCGAGCTGGACGACGAGTTCGCGCAGATGGCGAGCGAGTTCGACACGCTCGAGGAGCTCCGCGCCGACCTGCGCGGCCAGGTCGAGCGGCAGAAGCGGTTCGCCCAGGTGGGCGAGGCCCGCGACAAGGTCGCCGACGCCCTGCTCGCGCAGGTCGAGGTGCCCGTGCCGCAGCAGCTCATCGAGGACGAGGTGCAGCGCCACCTCGAGTCCGAGGGCCGGCTCGAGGACGACGTGCACCGCGCCGAGGTCGCCGAGTCGAGCGAGAAGGCGTTCAAGTCGCAGCTGCTCTTCGACGCGGTCGCCGAGCAGGAGCGCATCGGCGTCTCGCAGGACGAGCTCGCGCAGTACCTCGTGCAGAGCGCCCAGCAGTACGGCATGCAGCCGCAGGAGTTCGTCGAGGTGCTGCAGCAGAACAACCAGCTGCCCTCGATGATGAGCGAGGTCGCGCGCAGCAAGGCGATCAGCGTGCTCCTCGGCCGGGTGAAGGTCGTCGACACCGACGGCAAGCCGGTCGACCTGTCGGAGCTCGTCGTCGCCACCTCGCCCGAGGACCTGGCCGACGAGGAGACCGTCGAGCCCGTCGTGGTCGAGGGCGGCAGCGAGCCCGCGACCGCCTGACCCTGCCCGCGTCGCACGTCGGGCCGCTCTCCTCGGTGGAGAGCGGCCCGAACTGCGTCACGGGGCGCGTTCTCCGGGGATCCGACGGTCGACCTGCTCCTCATCGGGCCGTGAGCGCCCCCCGGCGGGCCGCCTCCGAGCTCGCCCGACGGCGGCTCTGCCCATGGCGAACATCGCCGGGGCGGTCGGCTCCGCTCAGTACCGTTGTCGCCAGACCACGAAACCGAACAAGGAGTCGTACCGAACATGGCCGACATGAGCCCCCAGCCCAGCGTCTTCGACCGGCTGCTGCGCGACCGAATCATCTGGCTCGGCAGCGAGGTGCGCGACGAGAACGCGAACGAGATCGCCGCGAAGCTGCTGCTGCTCGCCGCCGAGGACAGCGACCGCGACATCTACCTCTACATCAACTCGCCCGGCGGCTCGATCACAGCCGGCATGGCGATCTACGACACGATGCAGTTCATCCCGAACGACGTCGTGACCGTGGGCATCGGCATGGCCGCCTCGATGGGGCAGCTGCTGCTCACCGCAGGCACGAAGGGCAAGCGGTACATCACGCCGAACGCTCGCGTGCTGCTCCACCAGCCCCACGGCGGGTTCGGCGGCACGTCGTCGGACATCCAGACGCAGGCGCAGCTCATCATCGACATGAAGAAGCGCCTCGCCGAGATCACCGCTGAGGCGACCGGCAAGACGGTCGACCAGGTGAACGCCGACGGCGACCGCGACCGCTGGTTCAACGCCCAGCAGGCCCTCGACTACGGCTTCGTCGACCACATCCGTGCGTCCGCGTCGGACGTCACCGGCGGCGGCGGCACCGACAAGCAGCAGACCGTCAGCGCTGCGAACCTCTGATCACTCGAG
Organism: Amnibacterium sp.; assembly: GCF_025463795.1. Lineage (GTDB taxonomy): Bacteria > Actinomycetota > Actinomycetes > Actinomycetales > Microbacteriaceae > Amnibacterium. Next base: position 19,355 of record NZ_JAODBE010000174.1, on the reverse strand, counting down.
AGACAGGACAGCCCGACATGGACACCCCCACCTTCCAGGCGGCCGGATCGCTGCCGATGACGCCCCAAGGCCGCTACATCCTCCCGAGCTTCGAGGAGCGCACGGCGTACGGCTTCAAGCGCCAGGACCCGTACGCGAAGCTCTTCGAGGACCGCGTCGTCTTCCTCGGCGTGCAGATCGACGACGCCTCCGCGGACGACATCATGGCCCAGCTGCTCGTGCTCGAGAGCCAGGACCCCGATCGCGACATCATGATGTACATCAACTCGCCCGGCGGCTCGTTCACGGCCATGACGGCGATCTACGACACCATGCAGTACATCCGCCCGCAGATCTCCACGGTCGTGCTCGGTCAGGCCGCGTCGGCCGCCGCCGTCATCACCGCCGCCGGCGCCCCGGGCAAGCGGCTCGCGCTGCCGAACGCCCGCATCCTGATCCACCAGCCGGCCACGTCCGGGGGATCCGGCGGTCAGGCGAGCGACATCGAGATCCAGGCCGCCGAGGTGCTGCGGATGCGTACGTGGCTCGAGGAGACGCTGTCGAAGCACTCGAACCGCAGCATCGAGCAGGTCAACCGCGACATCGAGCGCGACAAGATCCTGAACGGCCAGGAGGCCCTCGAGTACGGCCTGGTCGACCAGGTGCTCACCACCCGCAAGCAGGTCTCCGCGACCCCGGCGCTCGCGCGCGCCTGATCTCCGGCACACGAAGGGCGGGGCCGCACCGGTCCCGCCCTTCGTCGTTCCCGGCCCTTGACCCCTGTGGCTAATGCGACTAGCTTTGCGGCTATGCAGATGAGCGTATCGCCGGATGTGCACCACCTCGGCCGTCCCGGCGGCCGGATCGCCTTCACCGACGCGGGCACCGGCCCGCTCGTCGTCGCCGTGCCGGGCATGGGCGACCTCCGCTCCGTCTACGACGGCCTCGCCGCCGACCTGATCGTGCACGGCCACCGCGTCGTCACGACCGATGTCCGCGGCCACGGCGACAGCGACACCTCCTTCGCGGAGCACGGCGACGCGGCGACCGCCGCGGACCTGGTGGCCCTCCTCGAGTCGCTCGGACAGCCGGCCGTGCTGATCGGCAACTCGTTCGGCGGATCCGCGGCCGTCCTCGCAGCCGCCGATCGCCCCGACCTCGTGCGGGGCCTGGTGCTGCTCAGCCCGTTCCTGCGGGAACCGGCGTCCGCCCGCCGCCTGCGGATCAACCGGATCGTCTACCGCCTGCTGTTCGCCCGCCCGTGGGGCGTCGCCTTCTGGACCCGCTACTACGCCGGCCCGCTGCACCGCGGCCGCCGACCGGCGGACCTCGACGTGCACGTCGCGGCGATCACGGCCGCGCTCCGCGAACCGGGCCGGCTGGCGGCGTTCCGGCAGCTGGCGGTGCAGCTCGACCATGCCGTGGTCGAGCCCCGGCTGGACGCCGTGCACGTGCCCGCGCTGATCGCGGTCGGGGCGCTCGACCCCGACTACGCCGACCCGGCGGCAGAGCTCGCGTGGATGGGGGAGCGGCTCGCCGCGCAGACCCTGCTCGTGCCCGAGGCGGCGCACTACGCGCACACCCAGCGGCCCGACGTCGTGCTGCCGGCGATCGCCGCCTTTCTCGACGGGCTGCGCGACGGGGCCGAGTGGCGGTCGCCCCGTGCCTAGGGCCGGGCTGAGCCGCGACGCCGTGGTCGACCTCGCCGTGCGCCTGGTCGACGAGACTCCTGACGGATTCGCGCGGCTGTCGCTCGCGGCGGTCGCGTCGGCGGCGGGAGTCGCCGTGCCGAGCCTCTACAAGCACGTCGACTCGCTCGCCGACCTGCGGCAGGGCGTCGCGGTGGTCGCGCTCCGCGAGCTGGCCAGGAGGAGCGCCGGCGCCACCGTCGGCCGGGCCGGCGCCGACGCCATCCGGGCGCTCGGTCACGCCGTGCGCGGCTTCGCGCTCGAGCACCCGGGGCTCTACGCGGCCACCCAGGTCGCACCCGACGGCGAGGGCGCCGGCGCGGCCGTGCGCCTCGCCGCCGCGGACGCCGTCGGCATCATCGCCGCGGTGCTGCGCGGCACGGGCCTGCCGGACGACCGGTTGATCGACGCCATCCGTGTCGTCCGATCGGCCGTGCACGGTTTCGCGGTGCTGGAGTCCGGCGGCGGATTCGGGCTGCCGGACGACCTGGATCGCAGCTTCGAGACGCTGCTCGACGTGCTGGTGGCCGGCGTGGCCGTGGTCGGGCGCTGACGGCCGAGGTGTGCAGCGTCGGGCCGGGCGCGTCTCAGGGGCGGACGACGAGGTCCGGCGTGAGGTCGGCGACCGAGGCCGCGCCGAGCAGGTCCATCGCGGTGACCAGCTCCTCGTGCACCGTCTCGAGCACGCGCCGCACACCCCTCTCACCGCCGGTCGCGAGGCCCCACATGACCGGCCGGCCGAGGAACGCGGCTCGTGCCCCGAGCGCCACCGCCGTCGCCACATCGATGCCGCTGCGCAGCCCGGAGTCGACGTAGACCTCGACCTCGGATCCGACGGCGTCGACGACCCCGGCCAGGGCGTCCGCGCTCGGGATCGAGGAGGCGAAGGCTCGCGCCCCGTGCGTCGAGACGAGCACCGCCGCCGCGCCGGCGTCGACCGCGCGCCGCGCGTCGTCACCCCGCAGCACACCCTTCACCACGACGGGCAGCCCGCTGCGCTCGCGGAGCCACTCGACCGCGCCCAGTCCCATGTCGCGGTCGAACCAGCCGCCCTCGCCCCTCGACCGCGCGCGCAGGTCCGGGTCGATGTTCGCGAGCCGGTCCGCGCCCGGGGAGAGGGGCCACGCCGTGGGGTCGACCGAGTAGGTCGCCTCGGGGGACGGGTGCTGCAGTCCGGTGATGTCGACCGTGAGGATCATGGCTCTGGCGCCCTCCTCCACCGCCCGGTCGACCAGCTGCTCCGAGATCGCGCGGTCCCGGAACAGGTAGAGCTGGAACCACCACGGCGCTCCGGCAGCCGTGACGTCCGCGAACGGCACCGCGGTGTTCGTCGAGACGCCGAGGAGCGTGCCGGCGGATGCGGTCGCGGCCGCGGTCGCCCGTTCACCGAGCGGATCCGCGGCGACCTGCTGCGCCATCGGCGCCACGAGGATCGGGCCGGCCACCGGGGTGCCGAGCACCGTCGTGGCCGTGTCGACGACCGCCGTGTTCCGGAGGACGTGCGGGCGGTGCAGGAAGCGGCGCCAGGCGTCGACGGACCGCAGGGCGACCTCCGGTCCGCCCGCCGTCGCTCGGAAGTAGTCGTAGACGTGGGGCGGCAGCGTCGCCGCGGCTTCGGCCTCGAGGGCGTCGACATCCATGCCCCGATTCTCCCGGGTCGGCCCGGATCCCATCGGTCACATCCGCACCAGGGTGCGCACGCGTGCCGCCGTGCCCCGAACTGGTGCGCAACACCCCCGACACGCTGCGGGCGGGTTCCTATGCGCGGGTTAGGCTCATCGGCAAGCAACCTGACCGGGGGAGAGACGCTCGATGGCTCGAATGGGCGAAAGCGCCGATCTGCTGAAATGCTCCTTCTGCGGCAAGAGCCAGAAGCAGGTGCAGCAGCTGATCGCCGGACCCGGTGTGTACATCTGCGACGAGTGCGTCGAGCTCTGCAACGAGATCATCGAGGAGCGCCTCGCCGAGGCGGCCGACGAGGGCCCGAGCGACTTCGACCTGCCGAAGCCGAAGGAGATCTTCGCCTTCCTCGAGGAGTACGTCATCGGCCAGGACGCGGCCAAGAAGGCGCTGTCCGTCGCGGTCTACAACCACTACAAGCGCGTCCGCGCTCATGGCACCCTCGCGCCGGCCGAGGCGATCAAGGACGACATCGAGATCGCGAAGTCGAACATCCTGCTGATCGGCCCGACGGGCTGCGGCAAGACCTACCTCGCGCAGACCCTCGCGAAGCGGCTGAACGTGCCGTTCGCGGTCGCCGACGCCACGGCCCTCACCGAGGCGGGCTACGTCGGCGAGGACGTCGAGAACATCCTCCTGAAGCTCATCCAGGCCGCCGACTACGACGTCAAGCGCGCCGAGACCGGGATCATCTACATCGACGAGGTCGACAAGATCGCCCGCAAGGCCGAGAACCCGTCGATCACCCGCGACGTCTCCGGCGAGGGCGTGCAGCAGGCGCTGCTGAAGATCCTCGAGGGCACGACCGCGAGCGTGCCGCCGCAGGGCGGCCGCAAGCACCCGCATCAGGAGTTCATCCAGATCGACACGACGAACGTGCTGTTCATCGTGGCGGGCGCCTTCGCGGGGCTCGAGCAGATCATCTCCCAGCGCATCGGCAAGAAGGGCATCGGATTCGGCGCCCAGCTGCACTCGAAGCTCGACGAGAAGACGCTGTACAGCGAGGTGCTGCCGGAGGACCTGCACAAGTTCGGCCTCATCCCCGAGTTCATCGGCCGGCTCCCCGTCGTCACGACGGTGCTGCCGCTCGACCGGGACGCGCTGATGGAGATCCTCACGGAGCCGAAGAACGCGCTCGTGAAGCAGTACCAGCGGATGTTCGAGATCGACGGCGTCGACCTCGAGTTCGACGCCGGTGCGCTCCAGGCCATCGCCGACCTGGCCGTGCTGCGGCAGACCGGCGCCCGCGGCCTCCGCGCGATCCTCGAGGAGGTGCTCGGCCCGGTGATGTTCGAGGTGCCGTCCTCGAACGAGGTCGCCCGGGTCGTCATCACGCGCGACGCGGTCGAGAAGAACGCCGCACCGACGATCGTGCCGCGCAAGCGCATCCGTCAGGAGAAGTCGGCCTGACCGGACGCGGGGGCGTCGCCCGCCCCCACCCGTCGTTCTCAGGAACCCGCAGCGGATCTCAGGACGATCCGCCCCCGACCGCGGCGCGCCGCGGGGGAGATCCTGAACACGCCGGACGGATGAGTGCGATCACCTGAGGCCGCGGCGCTCCAGCAGCGGCCCGATGGAGGCGTCGCGTCCCCGGAACTCGCGGTACGCCTCGAGGGGATCCTTCGATCCGCCCACCCCGAGGACGAGGCGCCGGAAGCGGTCCCCGTTCTCCCGGACCAGGCCGCCGTGCTCCTCGAACCAGGCCACGGTGTCGGCGCCGAGCACCTCGCTCCAGATGTACGCGTAGTAGGCGGCGCTGTAGCCGCCGGAGAAGACGTGCGCGAAGTACGCCGACGAGTACCGAGGCGGGACGCCCGGTACCGCCAGCCCGGCCGTCTTCAGCGCGGCGGCCTCGAAGGCCGCGACGTCGGTCACGGCGTCCGCCTCGTCGACCGAGAGGCGGTGCCATGCCTGGTCGAGCACGGCGGCGGCGAGGTACTCCGTCGTCGAGAAGCCCTCGCCGAACCGCCGCGCCGCCCGGAGGCGGTCGGCGACCTCGGCCGGCATCGGCTCGCCCGTCTCCACGTGGTGGGCGTAGGAGGCGAGGACCTCCGGCCACAGCACCCACATCTCGTTCACCTGGCTCGGGAACTCCACGAAGTCGCGGGGCACGTTCGTCCCCGCCGTCTTCGGATGCCGGGTCGCGGCGAACAGGCCGTGCAGCGCGTGCCCGAACTCGTGGAAGAGGGTCTCGGTCGAGTCGAGCGTCAGCAGCGTCGGCTCGCCGATCCCGGGCTTCGGGACGTTGAGGTTGTTCACGACGACCGCCTGCTCCTGCCCGAGGAGCGCGACGCGGTCGACGAGTGAGCTCATCCACGCGCCGCCGCGCTTCGTGTCGCGCGTGTACAGGTCGAGCAGGTAGAGGCCGAGCACCTGCTCGTCGTCGGCGACCTCGAAGATCTGCACGTCGGGGTGGTACCCGACGAGGTCCGGCCGCTCCGTGAAGCGGAGGCCGTAGAGGCGGCGAGCGGCTTCGAACACGCCGTCGCGGAGCACCCGGCCGGCCTCGAGGTAGGGGCGGAGCACCGCGGCGTCCAGGTCGAACCGTGCGGCGCGCTCGCGCTCGGCCGCCCAGGCCCAGTCCGGCGCGGTCAGCGGCCGGTCGGCACCGATCTCCTCGCGGAGGCGCGCCGTGAGGGCCTCCGCCTCCGCACGGGCGTTGCCGGCAGCGGCCGGTGCCAGGCGATCGAGCATCGCGGAGACGGCTTCGGGCGTCCGCGCGGTCTCGTCGGCCAGCACCGCCGCGGCGTGGTTCTCGAAGCCGAGGAGGCGGGCGCGGCGGGCGCGCAGCCGCACGATCTCGAGCAGCAGCTCCCGGGTGTCGTGCTCGCCCCCACGGGACGCGCGGGCGAGCGAGGCCTCGAGCAGTCGAGCCCTGACGTCCGGTCGGGCCAGTCGCGCCAGCGCAGGCTGACCGGTCGGCAGCACGAGGGTCAGGAGCCAGCCGTCCACGCCCCGGTCCTCGGCCGCTGCGCGCGCGGCCGACACCTCGTCGGCCTCCAACCCGGCCAGCTCGTCAGCATCCGTGAGCCGGAGCGCGAGGTCGTTCGTGTCGGCGACCAGGTTCGCGTCGAACCGCGTGGTGAGCTCGGAAAGCCGCTCGTTGAGCACCCGCAGCTCGTCCTTCCGTGCGGGCGCGAGGGCCGCTCCGGCGAGCACGAACTCCGTGTGGTACCGCTCGACGAGGAACCTCGAGGCGGGGTCGAGTCCGGCTCGCGCGTCGTGCACGGCCTCGATCCGGGCGAAGAGCCGGCTGTTGAGGTGGATCGCGTCCTCGTGCGCCGCGAGACGCGGCGCCATCCGCTCCTCGAGGTCCCGGATGAACGGGCGCCCGTCCGCGGCGCTGACCGTGAAGAACGACGCGGCGACCCTGCTCAGCAGCGGGGCCGCCGTCTCGAGGGCCTCGACCGTGTTCTCGAAGGTCGGCGCCTCGGGGTTCTCGACCACGCGCGCGACCGCGACGAGGTGCTCCGACATGCCCCGCTCGAAGGCCGGCTGGTAGTGCTCGTCGCGGATCTCGGCGAACGGGGGAAGTGCGGCAGGCAGCCCGGAGGGTTCGAAGAACGGGTTGTGCGCCATGGCGGCAGTGTAGGAGACCCTTCCCAACGTCTCGTTGCAAAGGAGTGGCTGCAAAGAACCGTTTGCAAAGACCACTTTGCAATGATAGGATTCCGGTATGACCGAGGGGGAGCAGTCCGGCGCGAGGCCGGTGAGCCTGGAGGCGCTGCGCGCCTTGGCGCATCCCCTCCGCGTCCAGCTCTTCAGCGCGCTGACGAGCTTCGGGCCGGCCACCGCGAGCGCCCTCGCAGCCCGACTCGGAGAGTCCAGCGGCGCGACCAGCTACCACCTGCGCCAGCTCGCGCGCCACGGGTTCGTCCGCGAGGACACGGCCCGCGGCAACGGGCGGGACCGCTGGTGGGAGCGCGTGCCCGGCGCCATCGAGCTGCTCGGTCCCGAGCTCGCCGACAGCGAGGCGGGCCGGGCCGCAGGTGAGCTCGTCGAGGAGGAGTTCCAGCGGCTCGAGCAGGAGCGGTTCGCCGCGTTCTGGCGCGCCCGCAGCGCCTTCGAGCCCGGCTGGCGCACGGCCGCGAGCATCTTCTCCGCCAACATCCCGCTCTCACCCGACGAGCTCGCGCAGTTCGGCCGCGACTTCGAGGCCCTCGTGCACCGCTACCGCGGGCGCGACAGCGACGACCCGGAGCGCAGCCGTGTGGACATCCACCTCCGCGCCTTCCCCGTGGTCGACACCACCACCACCACCACAGCACCACCGACCGCTCCGGAGTCCCCGGAGGAAGCACAGCGATGACCGCCACAGCACCCATCCCCGTTCCCACGACCGGCCGTCCCGCCGAGAGCGGCATGCGCCTCGTCGCCGCGCCGACCGGGCGCGTCTCCCTCGTGGACCGCGTCCTCATGCAGCTCGGCCTCGCCCTGCTGCTCGCGAGCACGAAGCACGCCGCCCGCCCGGAGCAGCAGCCGGCCCCGCGCCGCATCGACCTGAACCGCCGGCCCTTCACCGACGCCCGCCCGTTCTCCTGATCTCGACACGCCCGGAAGCTCTTGTGGCCTGAGAACCGCCTGCGCTAGCGTCGGGTGCTCGCCGGAACAGGAAGGAGGCGCAGCATGACTCCGATTCAGTCGCCGCGCCACACCACCGGCGCTCTCGTCGCCTAGCGGTTCGACCTCAGGTCCCGCTCGCCCGATCCGTTGCGCTTCCGCGCCGGGTCGCAGCTCGTCCATCTCCTAGGGACGAGCACCTCGCCGCCTGCCTCTGCAGGCCACAGGCTGCGCACACCCCTGTGCGTGGAACCGGGTGCATCCGTGCGCCCGGCGCCCATCCGGGCACCAATCGAAGGACACCACCATGAACACGACGCACCTGGACGAGCGCGTCGCGGAGGCGGAGTGGGCGCTGCCCGCACTGCCCCCGCTGGCGCTCGTCGACCGGGTCGCGCTGCGGGTCGGCGTCGCCCTGATCCTCTGGGGTCGGGACGCCGCGGTCCGCGCCGACCGCCGGGAGCAGGCGCGTCGCTCGGGAGCGGCACGTGCCGTGGACGAGGCCCGCACCGCGGCCTTCGTCCACCGGTACTCCGCCGGCCCCGTGCGATGACCGCCTGCGCCCCCACCACGATGCCGTGCGTCCGTCCCGTCAGCGGGAGGGCGCACGGCATCGCTGCGTCGCGGGTCAGTCCTGGGCGGCGTCGAGCTCCACGGTCGTGATCAGCGCCGCATCGTCGCCGGGGACGAGGCGGATGCGCGTGCCGTCGTCGAGATCGACGATCGGACGGTCCTCGAGGTAGGTGAGCGTCCAGCCCCAGCCGGTCGTCGCCTGCCCGGTCGCCTCGAGCTCCTCCTCCACCGCCGAGACGGCGGCGCGGACCGCGCCGGGCAGGCTCGCGGGCGCAGCGGCACCGACGGGCCAGCGGGTGCCGAGACGCACGGGTCAGCCGACGGGCAGGTCGTGCAGCACCCAGCCGCCGGCGGATGCCGCGAACTTGTCGTGCAGCGCCTTGGCGGCCGGGTCGTCAGGACGCGACACCCAGCGCACGGCAGCTCGGCCCTCCTCCTCGGCACGCGTGCGCACGTGCTCGACGAGCGCGGTGGCCACGCCCGCGCGGCGCGCGTGCTCGGCCACGTAGAGGTCCTCGATGAGGAAGGTGGAGTCGCCCTGCAGCAGGCGCTCGATGCCGATGAAGTGCACGAGGCCGACGGTCTGGCCGCCCTCGTCCGCGGCGACCACGCCGTGGGCGTCGTCGCTCTGCAGGCGGGTCCACACGCGCATCGCGTGCTCGTCGGTGAGCTCGATCTCGGCCGAGGCCGCGTACTCGGTGAAGAGCGCGTACCAGGCGAAGAAGTCCCGCTCGGTGAGCGGCTTGATGGTGACGGTCACGGCCGGCCCCTTCGTCACGATTCGGTCGGTTGGAACACGACGTCGGCGACCTCGACGGCGTCCCCGCCGGGGTCGAGCGACAGGGATCCGATGCGGCCCGCTGCCCCCACGTCGCCGGCCACGAGCCCGATGCGGTGCACGGTCTGCTCGGGGCCGGTGATGCGTGCCGATGCTACCGGCGTCCGCTGCGACACCTTGGCATCGGTCTTGGCGCGTCGGATCCCGATGAGGGCCTCGCCCGCGGCGGTCAGCAGCTCCGGATCGCCGCCGAGCGCGGTCGGGACGGGCCAGCTGGAGGTGTGCAGCGAGCCGTCGTGCGACCAGCTCCATGCCTCCTCCGCCGCGAACGGCAGCACCGGCGCGAGCAGCCCGAGCAGGGTGTCGAGCGCGATCCGCAGGGCAGCGACGGCGGAGTCGCGGCCCTGACCGGGGAGCCCGTAGGCGCGGTCCTTCACGAGCTCGAGGTGGTCGTCGCAGAAGGTCCAGAAGAACGGCTCGACGAGCTCGAGTGCGCGGGCGTGGTCCTCGGCCTCGTACGCGCGCGTCGCGTCGTCGACGACGCGGTCGAGGGCCGCGAGCATCCCGAGGTCGAGCGGCTCGGTGACCGCATCCGTCCCCAGCGCCCCTGCTTCGAGGCCCAGGATGAACTTCGCGGCGTTCAGCACCTTGATCGCGAGCTTGCGTCCCTTGCGCATCTGCGTCGGGTTCGCGACGTCGAGGGCCGCGTCGGAGCCGAGACGGCTGGACGCCGCCCAGTACCGCACCGCATCCGAGCCGTGCTGCTCGAGGATCGCGGCGGGCGTCACGACGTTGCCCTTCGACTTGGACATCTTCTTGCGGTCGGGGTCGACGATGAAACCGCTGATCGCGGCGGTGCGCCACGGCAGCTCGTGGTGCTCCAGCTCGGAGCGCAGCAGCGTCGAGAACAGCCAGGTGCGGATGATGTCCTGCCCCTGCGGGCGCAGGTCGAACGGGAATACGGCCTCCCAGAGCCCGTCGCCGCGGTACCGGCCACCGGCGATCTCGGGGGTCAGCGACGACGTCGCCCACGTGTCCATGATGTCGACCTCGCCGACGAACCCGCCGGGCCGGCCGCGGTCGCCCTCGGTGAATCCGGGCGGCACGTCCGTGGAGGGATCCACGGGCAGGGAGTCGCGCTCGGGGACGAGCACCTCGTCGTGGTCGACCTCGCCGTGCTCGTCGACGCGGTACCACACCGGCAGCGGCACCCCGAAGAACCGCTGCCGCGAGACGAGCCAGTCACCGGTCAGGCCGGTCACCCAGTTCTCGTAGCGGACGCGCATGAACTCGGGGACGAACTGCAGCTCGCGGCCGCGCTGGAGGAGCCGGTCGCGGAGGACCTCGTCGCGCGCGCCGTTCACGAGGTACCACTGCCGCGTGGGCACGATCTCGAGCGGCCGGTCGCCCTTCTCGTAGAACTTCACGGGGTGCGTGATCGGCCGGGGGTCGGCGAGCAGGGCGCCGGTGGCGCGCAGCTGCTCGACCACCGCGGCGCGAGCGGAGAACACCGTCTTGCCGGCGAGCTCGGCGTAGGCCGCACGGCCCGACTCGCTCGTGATGGCGTCCGGGGCGTCGGGGACGATCCGGCCGTCGAAGCCGATGACCGTGCGCGTGGGCAGGTCGAACTCGCGCCACCAGACGACGTCGTTCAGATCGCCGAACGTGCAGACCATCGCGATGCCGGTGCCCTTGTCGGGCTGGGCGAGGTGATGGGCGACCACCGGCACCTCGACGCCGAAGATCGGGGAGCGCACGGTGCGGCCGAAGAGGTCGCGGTACCGCTCGTCGTCCGGATGCGCGACGAGCGCCACGCAGGCGGGCAGCAGCTCGGGTCGCGTCGACTCGATGACGACGTCCTCTGACGGCCCCGCGAAGGCGATCGTGTGGTACGCCCCGGGCTGTTCGCGGTCCTCGAGCTCCGCCTGGGCGACCGCGGTGCGGAAGCTCACATCCCAGAGGCTCGGGGCGAGCGCCTGGTACGCCTCGCCGCGCTCGAGGTTGTTGAGGAAGGCCCGCTGCGAGATGGCACGCGCCTCGTCGCCGATGGTCCGGTAGGTCTGCCGCCAGTCGACGGAGAGCCCGAGGAAGCGGAAGACCTCCTCGAACCGCTGCTCGTCCTCCTCCGTGAGGCGCCGGCACAGCTCGATGAAGTTGCGCCGCGAGATCGGCACCTGGTCGGCGGCCTTCGTCGACTTCGCCGTGCCCTCGGCCGGCGGCCGGAACTCCGCGTCGTAGGGGAGCGAGGGGTCGCAGCGCACGCCGTAGTAGTTCTGCACGCGGCGCTCGGTCGGCAGGCCGTTGTCGTCCCAGCCCATCGGGTAGAAGACGCGCTCACCCCGCATCCGGTGGAACCGGGCGAGCAGGTCGGTGTGGGTGAAGCTGAAGACATGCCCGATGTGCAGGGAGCCCGAGGCGGTCGGGGGCGGGGTGTCGATGGAGTAGACGCCGACCCGGCCTCCTGCGGTCCGCGGGAACCGGTGGATCCCGGACTCCTCCCACCGGGCGGCCCACTTGTGCTCGAGCCCCTCGAGGGCGGGCTTGTCGGGCACCTGCGGCAGGGCGGGCGTGGTCGTCGTCGTCATGACTGCTCCATCGATATGTGCGGCACCGCGTCCGCCGGATGCCCGGCTGGTGCCTGATTCGCCGCCCCGAAGGGCTGCTGCAAGCTTACCGGCCGACGGCCGGCCGGCGGCGGGGCGGTAGCGTGCCGCACGTGGGGGGACGGGGGTGGCTACGGGTCGCGCCCGCGATCCTCGCGCTCGCCTACGGCGGCAACCACTTCAGCGTCCTGCTGCTGCTCTACCGGGCCCGCGAGGGGTACACGTCCGTCGAGGTCGATCTGCTGTTCGCCCTCTACATCGTGGGGATCATCCCCGGCTTCCTCGTCGCCGGCCCGCTCTCCGACCGACACGGCCGCCGGCCGCTGCTCGTGGCCGGTGTGGTGCTCGGCTGCCTCGGCTCCGTCGTGCTCGCGGCAGGCGCCGGTTCCGTCGCCGTGCTCGGGATCGGCCGGTTCGTCTCCGGCGTCAGCGTGGCGATCGCGATGGTCGTGGGCAGCAGCTGGGTGAAGGAGCTGTCGAACGACGTGGTCGGCTCCACCGCCGCACGCCGGGCCTCGCTCACCCTGACCGCCGGATTCGGGCTCGGACCGCTCGTGTCCGGCCTGCTCGCTCGCTTCGCTCCGGCACCGACCGTGCTGCCGTACGTCGTCCACGTCGTGCTCACCCTCGCCGCCGGTGCGGCGCTGCTCCGCGCCGCGGAGACCCGCACCCCGGCCGCGGCCGTTCGCCGACCGCTGCTGGCGGATCTCGGCGTGCCACGCGACGTGCGCCGGCGGTTCCTCGGCGTCATCGTGCCCGGCGCGCCGTGGGTGTTCGGCTGCGCCGGGCTCGCGTTCGCCGTGACGCCGGCGCTGGTCGCGGCGAAGGTCGGGGACGGCGCCGTGCTCTACGCCACGCTGCTCGCGGTCGTCGCGCTCACCTGCGGCGCCGCCATCCAGCCGTTCGCGGTGCGGATCGGAAGCGCCACCGGCGGGCGCCAACTCCTGGTCGGGCTCGGCCTCGTGGTCGTGGGGGTGCTGCTCGTCTCGCTCGAGGCGGTGGTGAGGGAGCCGCTGCTCGGGGTGCCGATCGCGGCCGTGCTCGGTGCCGGCTACGGCCTGAGCCTCGTCGCGGGGCTCACCGAGGTGCAGCGGATGGCCCGGCCCGACGACCTCGCGGGGGTGACCGCCGTCTACTACAGCGTCACCTACGTCGGCTTCGTCGTCCCGGTCGTGCTCGCCGCGCTCACGGCGGTGGCCCCGGAGCCGGTCCTCCTCCTCGTGCTCGCCGCGCTCGCGGCCGCCTGCTTCGGCCTGGTGGCCGCGCGCATCCGCACCGCGTGACGCCCCCGCCGCTCATTTAGCAGAACCGCGCGCTCTCGGCGCCCGCACGCGAGCTTCTCCTCTGAACGGGCCGCTGGGGCGCGAGGATGGGGCCGAAGGAGGGATGCCATGAGGATCGGCCTGACGAGCGTGTTCGTGGACGACCAGGAGAAGGCGCTGCGCTTCTACACCGAGGTGCTCGGCTTCCGAGCGAAGCACGACGTCCCGCTCGGGGAGTACCGGTGGCTCACCGTCGTCTCGCCGGAGGATCCGGACGGCGTCGAGCTGCTCCTGGAGCCGGACGCGCATCCCGCGACGAAGCCGTTCACGCGGGCGCTCGTCGCCGACGGCATCCCGTTCGCCTCCTTCACGGTCGTCGACGTGCATGCGGAGTACGAGCGGCTGCGCGCGCTCGGGGTGCGGTTCACGCGGGAGCCCACGGCGATGGGGCCCGTGACCACGGCCGTGCTCGACGACACCTGCGGCAACCTCGTCCAGCTGACCGCTCCGGCCGGCTGACCCGGCCCGGCGATGCGTGCCGCCGGGCGGTAGGATCGGCGCAACGACATCGATCCGGCCATCACCGGGGAGTCTCCGGAAGAACGTCGCGCGAGCGGCAAGTAGAACCGGACGGGGCGGCCCGTCATCGCCGGCAAGGAGTGGGCGGCGCACGTCGTGCGGCGTCAAGCGGGGTGGTACCGCGTCGGGAACGGCGTCCCCGTGCTGAACCAGCACGGAGGACGAACGGTGTATCCGAAGGACGGCGGCGAGCCCGTCAGCCCCAGCCCGCGCTTCCCGGACGTCGAGCGCGAGGTCCTCGCGCTCTGGGCGGCCGACGGAACCTTCCAGGCATCCATCGACCAGCGGCAGGGTGCGCCGGAGTGGGTGTTCTACGACGGGCCGCCGTTCGCGAACGGCCTGCCCCACTACGGGCACCTGCTGACCGGCTACGCGAAGGACGCGTTCCCGCGCTACCAGACCATGCGCGGCCGTCAGGTGCACCGCCGCTTCGGCTGGGACACGCACGGGCTCCCCGCCGAGCTCGAGGCGATGCGCCAGCTCGGCATCACGACCAAGGACGAGATCGAGTCCATGGGCGTCGACCGCTTCAACGCCGTCGCGCGGGCGTCCGTGCTGAAGTACACGGGGGAGTGGCGCGACTACGTCACCCGCCAGGCCCGCTGGGTCGACTTCGACAACGACTACAAGACGCTCGACCCCTCGTTCATGGAGAGCGTGCTCTGGGCGTTCAAGCAGCTGTACGACAAGGGCCTCGCCTACGAGGGCTTCCGCGTGCTGCCCTACTGCTGGAACGACGAGACGCCGCTCTCGAACCATGAGCTGCGGATGGACGACGACGTCTACAAGCGACGCCAGGACCCGTCCGTCACCGTCACCTTCCCGCTCGTGGGGGAGAAGGCGGAGTCGCTCGGCCTCACCGCGGTGCGCGCCCTCGCCTGGACCACGACGCCGTGGACCCTGCCCACCAACCTGGCGCTCGCCGTCGGGCCGGACATCGAGTACGCCGTCGTGCCGGGCGGCCCCGCCGGCACCCCCGACTCGGAGGCGCCGGACAGCACCCCGAACCGGGCGGGCCTCGACCGGGAGGTCCTCGGCGGCGAGTACCTCATCGCGACCGCGCGCGTCGGGGACTACTTCAAGGAGCTCGGCTACGCGTCCGCCGACGACGCGCGCGGCGCGGTCTCGCGCACGGTGCTCGGGCGGAACCTCGAGGGCGTGCAGTACGACCGGCTCTGGGACTTCTACGCCGACACCGAGGTCTGGGGCACCGGCGAGGCCTGGCGCGTCCTGGTCGCCGACTACGTCTCGACGGAGGAGGGGACCGGGGTCGTGCACCAGGCGCCCGCGTACGGCGAGGACGACCAGGTCGTGTGCGCCGGGGCCGGCATCCCCACGATCGTGTCCGTGGACGCCGGCGCCAGGTTCCTGCCGATGTTCGCCGGGACCGAGCTCGATCCGATCGCCGGCCAGCACGTGTTCGAGGCGAACCGCCCCATCATCCGTGCCCTGAAGGCGAAGGGCCGCCTCCTGCGCGAGGCGTCGTACGAGCACAGCTACCCGCACTGCTGGCGTTGCCGCAAGCCGCTCGTCTACAAGGCGGTGTCGAGCTGGTTCGTGCGCGTAACCGAGTATCGCGACCGCATGGTCGAGCTGAACCAGCGGATCACCTGGGTCCCGGAGAACGTGAAGGACGGCCAGTTCGGCAAGTGGCTGCAGGGCGCGCGGGACTGGTCGATCAGCCGCAACCGCTACTGGGGGAGCCCGATCCCCGTCTGGCGGAGCGACGACCCCGCGCACCCGCGCGTCGACGTGTACGGCTCGCTCGCCGAGCTCGAGCGCGACTTCGGGCGCCTGCCGCGCAACCCGGAGGGCGAGGTCGACCTCCACCGGCCGTACATCGACGAGCTGACCCGCCCGAACCCCGACGACCCCACCGGCCGCAGCACGATGCGGCGCATCGAGGACGTGCTCGACGTGTGGTTCGACTCGGGTTCGATGCCGTTCGCGCAGGTGCACTACCCGTTCGAGAACGCCGACTGGTTCGACTCGCACAGCCCCGCCGACTTCATCGTCGAGTACATCGGGCAGACTCGCGGCTGGTTCTACACGCTGCACGCGCTGTCGACCCCGCTGTTCGACCGGCCCGCGTTCTCGACCGTGATGAGCCACGGGATCGTCCTCGGCAGCGACGGGCAGAAGATGTCCAAGTCGCTCCGCAACTACCCCGACGTGTCCGAGGTGTTCGACCGCGACGGCTCCGACGCCATGCGGTGGTTCCTGCTCGCCAGCCCCGTGCTGCGGGGAGGGAACCTCATCGTCACCGAGGAGGGCATCCGCGAGGGCGTGCGCCAGGTGCTGCTGCCGCTCTGGAGCACCTACTACTTCTTCTCGCTCTACGCAGGCGCTGAGGGCTACGACGCGCAGCGGCGCACGGACTCGACGGATCCGCTCGACCGCTACCTGCTCGCCGCCACCGGCGACCTCGTGCGAGCGGTCACCGCCGATCTCGACGCCTTCGACGGCAGCGGCGCGACGGCGCGGCTCCGCGACTTCGCCGACGTGCTGACCAACTGGTACGTACGGCGGAGCCGCGAGCGGTTCTGGGCCGTGCGGACGGGAACGTCCAGGCTTGCACCCCCCACCGGCACGGCCGCCTCGTCGCCGAGCGACACGTCGGACTCCCCGGCCCGGCAGGGGCCGTCGGCCCAGGCGGGCGTGGGCCCGGACAGCCGTGCCGCGTTCGACACCCTCTTCACGGTGCTCGAGACCGTGACCCGGCTCACCGCACCGCTCCTGCCGCTCGTCAGCGAGAAGATCTGGCGCGGCCTCACGGGCGGCCGCAGCGTGCATCTCGCCGACTGGCCGGACGCGGACGAGTTCCCGACGGACGCGGCGCTCGTCGCCCGGATGGACCGGCTGCGCGAGATCACCTCGACGGCCCTCGCGCTCCGCAAGGAGGCAGGCCTCCGGGTGCGGCTGCCGCTGTCGAAGCTCACGGTGGTCGCATCCGACGCGGCCGACCTGACGGAGCTCGGCTCGGCGATCCTCGCCGACGAGCTGAACGTGAAGCAGGTGGCCTTCGCCGCCGAGGACGCGACGAGCGCCGCCCGGTACGGGGTCAGCGAACGGCTCTCGGTCAACGCGCGGGCTCTGGGACCGCGCATCGGCCGACAGGTGCAGGCGGTCATCGCGGCCGCCAGGTCCGGGGACTGGCGCCACGACGGCGACGTGGTCGTCGTCGGCGACGTCGAGCTGTTCGAGGGCGAGTACGACCTCGTGCTCGAGCGGGCCGGCGGTGGCGATGGCGAGGCCGTCGGCCTCGTGCCGTCCGGCGGCTTCGTGCTGCTCGCCACTGAGGTGACACCCGATCTCGAGCTCGAGGGGCGCGCGCGGGACTTCATCCGCGACGTCCAGCAGGCCCGCCGCACGGCGGGTCTCGAGGTGACCGACCGCATCGAGCTCGCGGTGGAGGGCGACGCCGAGCTGCTTCGCATGCTGGAGGTGCACGGCGACCTCGTGACGGGGGAGACCCTCACGGCGGCGCTCGACACGGCGCCCGCATCGGCCGGGACCGTCGACCGCGTGCAGCGCTGGCCCGACGGCACGCTCACCCGCATCCCCGCCGGGAACTGGGGTGCGACGGACGGCGCCCGCTTCGAGCTGCGGAAGACTGGAGCGGTGGTGCTCGATGTCTGACCGGTCCGCCCTCGACGGGATGCTCGACGCGATCTACGCGCGGGTGGGGGAGGTCGCCCCGCAGCCGCGGCTCACGGCCACGCGCCGGGCGCTCGAGCTGCTCGGCGATCCGCACCGGGCGTATCCGATCGTCCACATCACCGGCACGAACGGCAAGACGTCCACGAGCCGGATCATCGAGAGCCTGCTCCGGGCCCAGAACCTGCGCACCGGGCTGTTCACGAGCCCCGACCTCGGCCGGCTGAACGAGCGGATCGTGGTCGACGGCGAGCCGATCGACGACGACACCCTGCTGCGCAACTGGCACGACGTCGAGCCGTACATCGGGCTCGCCGACCAGGAGCTCGAGGCCGCCGGCGAGGCGCCGCTCACCTTCTTCGAGGCGCTCACCGTCCTCGCCTACGCGACCTTCGCGGACGCGCCGATCGACGTCGGCGTGATCGAGGTCGGGATGGGCGGCGAGTGGGACTCGACGAACGTCGCGGACGGGCAGGTCGCCGTCTTCACGCCGATCGACCTCGACCACACGGACCGGCTCGGGAAGACGATCGGCGCGATCGCGCGGACGAAGGCCGGGATCATCAAGCCCGGCCGCAGCGTCGTGTCGGCGATCCAGGCGCCGGAGGCGCTCGCCGAGGTGGAGCGGGCGGCCGAGCTCTCCGAGGCGGCCGTCTCGCTCGAGGGCCGCGACTTCCGGGTGCTCGCCCGAACGCCCGCGGTGGGCGGCCAGCTCGTCGACGTGCAGGGCCGCGTGGGTCGTTACGACGGGATCTTCGTACCGCTGCTCGGCGCGCACCAGGCGCAGAACGCCGCCGTCGCCATCGCGGCCGTCGAGACGTTCGTCGGCGACGGGACCCTGGCCATCGATCGGCAGGTGCTCGACGAGGGGCTCGCACTCGCGACCTCGCCCGGACGCCTGCAGGTGGTCCCCACCGGCTCGGCGACCGGGGTGACCGTCGTCGTGGACGCCGCACACAACCCGCACGGCGCGGCCGCGCTCGCCGCCGGGCTCGCCGAGTCGTTCCACTTCTCGCACGTCGTGGCCGTGCTCGCCGTGCTCTCGGACAAGGACGCCGCCGGCATGGTGCGAGCGGTGGCCGACGTCGTCGACGAGTTCGTCGTGACCGCCGCCCCGTCCGCACGGGGGATGGATCCGGACGAGCTCGCTCGGGTCGTCGTCGACGTCGTCGGCGCCGACCGGGTGATCGTGGAGCCCGACCTCGAGCGGGCGCTGCAGACCGCGCGCGAGCAGGCCGCGGACGCCCCGGAGGGCGACGAGGGCGAAGCGGTCCCCGGTGGCACGGCCCCCGGTTCGCTGCCCGACCCGTCGGAACCGGCTTCCGGAGGCCCAGGCGTGATCGCGTTCGGCTCCATCACGCTGGTCGCCCGCGTGCTGCAGATCGCGCGTGAGAACGGCTGGTCGCCGTCGTGACCACCGGCCGGATGCGCCGGCCGCGGAGCCTCACGGCGAGCCTCGCCTCGATCGTGCTGGCGACCGAGTTCCTCGTCGTCGTGCTCGCGGCCCTGGTCGTGTTCGGTCTGCGGGCGCTGCCCGCACCGCTCGCGCTCGGCGGCGGTGGCGCGCTGCTGGTCGTCATCGCGATCGCCGCGGCGACCGCGCGGTCCCGGATCGGGATCGTCCTCGGCTGGCTCGTGCAGGTCGTGCTCGTCGCGGCCGTCGTGATCCAGCCGGCGGTGGGCGTCGTGGGCGTCGTCTTCGCCGCGCTGTGGGTCTACTGCATGATTGTCGGCGGCCGGATCGACCGCCGGGCCGCTTCGCCGAGCGAGAGGACGGGAGCCTGATGGCAGACACGATCGAGGAGACGCTGGTGCTGGTGAAGCCGGACGGCGTCGCCCGCAACCTGACGGGCGAGATCGTCCGCCGCATCGAGGCGAAGGGCTACAAGCTCGTCGACCTCAAGATGGTGCAGGCCGACCGGGACCTGCTGGCCCAGCACTACGAGGAGCACGTCGGCAAGCCCTTCTACGAGCCGCTGGTCGAGTTCATGGAGTC
>NZ_JAODBE010000150.1 GCF_025463795.1 Amnibacterium sp. | reverse complement strand
CGAGCCGCGCCTGACCGTCATGGTCGACCACCTGCTCTGGTGGGCCGACGCCCTCCGAGCCGCCCGCGAAGCCTGACGGTTCAAGATTTCGGGGGTCGTGGCCCGGTGAACGGACGAGGAACGACCGTGAATCTCGCTGCGCGACGAGGCGCTCGTCCGACCGTCCGACGTCGTCGGCAGGTCGAGTAGCGGGGACGGGACCAGGGCACCGTCCGGATGGGGCCGGTCGACGACGGAACGTCGGTCTGTGATGTCCGCGGCCGGGTTTGGGGTACGTCGAACATCTTCGTTGCGGGCAACGGGGTGATTCCGACCGCCACCGCGTGCAACCCCACATTGACCGCGGTTGCGCTCGCAACGCGGATTGGTGCTGCGGCTGCACAAGCGAGCGGGCCCGAGCGAACCGGGCCGTCACACCGTTGACGCTCGGCGTCGTCGCGGCCGTGCGGGCCACCACGGGATACTGTGCGCCCGGATGTGTTCGTAGGCCCCGGTCGAGACGGCTGCGGCGCCTGCAGGGACGCCTTGTCCTTCGGCGTTCTCGGCGGCGGTCGCGGTGATCGGCCGCTCGACGGTGGCCCGGCACGAGCGTACGTTGGCTCGAGCGGCGGCCTCGGTCGGTTGTGGCCGTATCGCGGTTCCGGGCATCCGCACTGCGGCCCGTGCCCGGCCTGCCGTTCTCGCGCGTGGCCTGGCCACTCCCGAGCAGACGGACGTGATCGAGAAGGAGCTGGCGGGCGCGCTGCCGGACGAGGCGGGTGGAGAGGAAGCACGGTGACTCGGCTTTTCAATGAACCCGCAACCTTCACCGAGGACGCCCTCGCCGGCTTCATCGATCTGTATGCGGACCTTGTGCTGGGCGTGCCAGGAGGAGTGGTGCGCGCGACCGAGACCCGTGAGGGGAAGGTCGCCGTGGTGATCGGCGGCGGTTCGGGGCACTATCCCGCCTTCTGCGGGGTGGTTGGTGTGGGGTTCGCTGACGGTGCGGTGGTCGGCAACGTCTTCACCTCGCCTGCTGCAAGGGACGTGCTCTCGGTGGCGCGAGCCGCCTCGGGGGGCGCCGGCATTCTCTTCAGCTATGGCAACTACGCGGGCGATGTGATGAACTTCGGCCTCGCGGAGCAGCGCTTGCGGCGCGAGGGACTGGACGTCCGTACCGTGCTGGTGACCGACGACATCGCCAGCGCAGGGCCGCACGAGATGCAGAAGCGGCGGGGCATCGCCGGGGACTTCGTCGTGTTCAAGCTGGCCGGGGCGGCTGCGGAGGCGGGCTACGACCTCGACGGGGTGGAACGTGTCGCGGCCCACGGCAACGCCCGGACGAAGACGCTCGGCGTGGCCTTCGCCGGCTGCACCCTCCCAGGGTGGGCGGCACCGCTGTTCGAGGTGCCGCCCGGACGGATGGCGGTCGGCCTCGGGATTCATGGGGAGCCGGGAATCGCCGAGGAATCGCTGCCGACCGCCGACGAGCTCGCGGAGCGCCTCGTGTCCGCGCTGGTGGCGGAGGCGCCGGCGGACGCGGGATCGCGCGTCGCGGCGATCTTGAACGGCCTCGGCACGACGAAGTACGAGGAACTCTTCGCCGTCTGGCTGGGCGTCTCCCGTCGCCTCGAGGTATCGGGATACGAGGTCGTCGCACCTGAGGTCGGCGAATTGGTGACAAGTCTGGATATGGCCGGCTGTTCCCTGACCCTGCTGTTCCTGGACGACGAACTGGAGGAGCTCTGGACGGCTCCTGCCATCACCCCGGCCTTCCGTCGCGGTTCTGACGGCAACGCCGGGGGCAGCGCGAAGCGCAGACGGCCGGTCGAGATCACGAGCCCTGACGCCTCCGAGGGCGCAGTCGACGCGAGCGAGCAGTCTCGGGCCGTCGCTCGCACGATCGCCCGAGCGCTGCACGCCATCGCCGCCACCATGGGTGAGCATGAGGACGAGCTCGGCCGGCTCGACAGTGTCGCCGGAGATGGCGACCACGGGCGCGGCATGGTCCGGGGATCGGCTTCTGCAGCCGCCTCGAGCGCGATGGCCGTCGCCGCTCGCGCAGGGAGCGCCACGTTGCTGCGTCGGGCGGGCGACGAGTGGGGGGCAGCGGCCGGCGGGACCTCGGGCGCGCTCTGGGGCGCCGCCCTCGCCGCCGTCGGGAAGGGCCTGGGCGATCAGGGGGACATCAGGTCGGGCGACGTCGTTGCCGCGCTGGCGGCAGGGGTGAAGGCCGTCCAGACGCTGGGGAAGGCCGAGTTCGGGGACAAGACGATGCTGGATGCGATGCTTCCGTTCGTCGACGAGCTCAGGGCCAGGAGCGCCGCCGCGTCGTTGTCAGACGCATGGCGGTCCGCGGCGGCCGCGGCAGTGGCGGCCGCGCAGCGGACCGCAGACCTGTCGCCCCGGGTCGGCCGCGCTCGCCCGCTCGCTCACCGCAGCGTGGGAACCCCCGACCCGGGGGCCGTCTCGTTCGGACTGGCCATGGAGGCGGTCGGCCGGGTCCTAAGCGAGCACCAGGAGAAGTGAGGAGACAGAGATGACCGAAGGACTCCGTTTGGTCGTCGGATCCGACGATGCGGGCCTGCAGTACAAGGACGCGCTCAAGGCGGACCTGGCACGCGATGACAGGGTTGCCTCCGTGGTCGACGTCGGTGTGCGCGCCGACGACACCACCGCCTATCCGGACATCGCGATTCGCGCAGCGGAGCTCGTGGCCCGTGGCGAAGCAGATAGGGCCCTGCTCGTCTGCGGCACCGGCCTCGGCGTGGCCATCAGCGCGAACAAGGTCGAGGGCATCCGCGCTGTCACCGCCCACGACAGCTACTCGGTGGAGCGATCGGTGCTCAGCAACGACGCTCAGGTGCTCTGCTTCGGGCAGCGGGTGGTGGGTCTGGAACTCGCTCGGCGCCTCGCGCGGGAGTGGCTCGGCTACCGCTTCGATCCGGCGTCGGCCTCGGCCGAGAAAGTTGCTCGCATCAGCAGGTACGAGGAGGAAGGCGGGGCCGGTGGAGAGAACTGATACTCGACCGCGACCCCACGGCGCCGGGGTGGACCGGCCATATCTCGGTCGAGAAGTCGGGGATCGTTCGAACCTCGAGGAATGTGATGGCGGCGCTGTCCCACGGGACGGGGGCGAGCGGCGATGAAGCACGGGTCTCGCCCGTCGTCGAGTCGCTCTCATCGGGAACGCCGGTGGACCGTCCGCGGGGGTCGGCGATGACGCGATTTACGATTCTCGGGGCGGGCGCCATGGGCTCCGCCTTGGCGACGCCGCTGCGGGAGCGCGGGCATGAGGTGCACCTCTGGGGCACATGGTTGGACGACCATCTGCTCGACGCCGTGGCGGCCGAGAAGCCCCACCCGCGAACCGGGATCCGTGTTCCGGATGGGGTCCGCCTGTTCCGTTCCGACGATCTGGATGGCGCGCTCGACGGTGCAGACATCGCTGTACTGGCGACATCGTCGGAGGGTGTGGCGCCAGTGGTCTCCTTGGCGTCGAGGGCACTCGATTCTGTGGACGTCCTTGCCGTCACAAGCAAGGGTTTGTTGAGGGATGAGTCCGGAGCAGTGCGGATCCTGCCCTCCTTCATCGCCGACCTATTCGCCACTCGTGGACTGAAGGCGCCGGCGATCGTCGCCGTAGGAGGTCCGTGTAAGGCGAACGAGGTCGCTGCCGGCCGACCGACCGCCAGCGTTTACGGCTCGGCAGACGAGGACACGGCGCGCGCTGTTGGTCGCCTCGTCCAGACCGACAACTACAGGATCGAGCCGACCGCGGATGTCATCGGCCTTGAGGTGTCAGCACCGCTGAAGAACGTGTACGCGATCGCCCTTGGCTACATGGACGGGCTCGCCGAGGCGACTTCCGAACCCTGGCACGACCTGAAGTCGGCGGTATTCGCGCAAGCGGTGCTGGAGATGGCGGCGATGTCCGAAGCCATGGGGGGATCCGCGCGCACCGTGTTCGGGCTCGCGGGAACCGGTGATCTCCAGGTGACTGCTCTGTCCGGCAGAAATAGGATCTACGGGGCCCGGATTGGTTCGGGTCAGACCGCGTCGCAAGCACTGGAAGCCATGCGCGTTCAGGAGCAAACCGTCGAGGGAGCCGCGGCCATCGGCACGGCTGTAGCGCTGGCGGCCCAACTGGTTCCCGACCCGACTTCCCGCTTCCCCCTCCTACACGCAATCCAGGCCGTATTGGAGGGTCGGGTCGATCCGCTGCGCGAGCTCGTGTCGGCTTCCCTCCCTGAGAGGATCCCGCATG
Organism: Amnibacterium sp.; assembly: GCF_025463795.1. Taxonomy (GTDB): domain Bacteria; phylum Actinomycetota; class Actinomycetes; order Actinomycetales; family Microbacteriaceae; genus Amnibacterium. Next base: position 3,632 of record NZ_JAODBE010000150.1, on the reverse strand, counting down.
AGTGAGCCATACGTGATCGGGGTCGACTGCTCCACGACGGCCGTGAAGGCGATCGCCTTCGATGCCGACGGCCAGCCCCTCGCTGAAGGTCGAGCTTTGCTCGCGCGCGCTGCTCCGAGCCCCGGTTGGGCAGAGCAGTCGGCAGTCGACTGGTGGGAGGCGACCTGCACGGCGCTTCGAAGCCTGACGTCGAGCCTGACGGACCTGCGAGCCGGCCCCCCGCAAGGGATTGCGATCACCCACCAGCGGGAAAGCTTTGTCTGCTTGGACGGATCCGGAAAGGAAGTGCGACCTGCAATCCTGTGGCTGGACACTCGCGCAGGTGACCAGATCGCACGGTTCGGAACGCCGGAGATCCACGCGATCTCCGGCAAGCCGCCGAGCACCACGCCGAGTCTGTACAAGCTGATCTGGCTCGGCGAGAACGAACCAGAGACGCTCGCCGCGACTGCGATGGTGGCCGACACCCACGCCTACCTCGTGTGGCGGTTGACCGGAAGGTGGGCGACATCGGCCGCCAGCGCTGACCCGATGTCACTGCTCGACATGTCGTCCTTCACCTGGTCGGATCGGCTGCTCGACTTAGCCGGTCTGTCCTCCGGCCGCGTGCCCGACCTGGTAGCCCCGGGCTCAGTCATGTCGACCGTCTCGCCAGAGGCGAGCGCACAGACCGGTCTTCCTGTCGGGCTGCCCGTGGTCGCCGGCGGCGGGGACGGACAGTGCGCCGGCCTGGGCGCCGCCGCACTCGAACCTAACCACGCGTACCTCAGCCTGGGAACATCACTCACAATCGGCGTTCAAAGCGGGGAGTACAGCGTTTCGCCCAACTACCGGACCCTTGCCTCACCCGTCGCCGGCTCGTACACATTGGAAGCCCTGGTCGCTTCTGGAATGCTCTCGCTCGCCTGGCTGCGTGAGCAGGTGCGCGGTCTACCCGACTCTGTTGAGGGCGTCGAGACGCTGACCCGCATGGCTCGGACATCGAGACCCGGCTCGAGGGGCCTGCTATTCCTGCCGTACCTCACAAGCGCGGAGACACCGTACTGGGACTCCACCGCGCGGGCGGCCTTCGTCGGCCTCGGCGACTACCACGATCTCGGCGACATGGCTCACGCGGTCTATGAAGGCCTCGCGCTGGAGAGCAGGCTGCTCCTCGACGCCATCGAGACCGAGCGTGGAACCCCGATCACCCGCGTCACGGCAATGGGCGGAGGGTCACGCTCGTCGACCCTTCTGAGCATCTTCGCCGACGTTCTCGCCCGCGATATATCCGTCGCGTCGGAGGTCGAGACCGCGGCGCTCGGGGCCGCGATGCTCGCCGCCTTCGGCGTCGGCCTGGCCGGTCAGGGCGACCTGAGAGAGATCGCGGCTCGCATGAGCCGCACGGTCGAGACGGTGGCACCAGGAGTCGAGAATCAACAGTTGTACGGCGACCTCTTCGCCGTCTACCGGACCATTTACCCGAATCTTCGGGATGCCTTCGCCAGCCTGGCTGCGTTTCGCTAGTGGCGCTTCTCGGCCGGTGTGGCACTAGGGCCGGCTCGGCTTCGATGCCTGGGTACCTCGAGCAAGTGTGTCCAAACTGCGTCCACGGCGCGCCCGTAGGCGACGATCCGGTGGTCGCTGGCATGGCGTCCTGGCGCGACTACTTCCGTGCCGTCAGGTAGGTACCTCGAGAACCGGCGCACAACTCGACCCGATCTGTTCGTTGAATCCGAGCCACACCGAGGAGCGGGCGCTCGTCCCGTCTTGAGACGGACCGAGGCGAAGGGGTCGATGAGCGGCCGGCTTTCTAGTTGTACTTGCCGGTCAAGCTGTGAGCGAGGAAACGAAGCAGACGCGCTGTTCGATCGGGGTCGTCGGTGGCCAAAGAGATGCCGTGAAGTGTGGTGAGCAGATCGAAGGCATCGATCTCCACGGCTGCCCCGTCCTCGCGCGCGGCGCGCAGAAGTCGCTCCGCCGCGGCGGTCGTCTCAGCGCGCAGGTCGAGGAACGGGTTCTCTCCGGAGCTCATCACCGAGCGGAAGACCTCGGCCATGCCCCTCTTGGAGTGCATGAACTCGAGGAACTCGACCAGCCAGCCTTCGAGCGCTAAGCGGGGCTCATGCGATGCGAGCAACTCGTCCCCTCGCTCGGCGATGCGGACGATCTCGGCGCGGTGAACGGCGACGAAGAGCGCGTCCCGTGTCGGAAAGTGCCGGTAGAGCGTGCCGATGCCCACCCCCGCCTCACGAGCGATGTCCTCCAGTGACGTCGCCGGCCCACGCTCAGCGAACGCGCCCGTCGCCGCCGTGAGGATCTGCTCCCTGTTGCGGCGCGCGTCGGCACGCAGAGGACGGTCGGCCACTTCACTCCTGATCCACCCGAGTTATATGGAGGCGCCTCCGGTATATTCGGAGGTGCCTCCGCATGGGAGGTTACGTCACTACCTGAAGGAGAACCTCAATGAGCATCTCGGCCTTCGGATGGGAGACCGCGGCGCTGGAGGCGATCGCCGGGATCGACCTGCACGGCATCTCTGCCCTGGTCACCGGCGGCACCTCCGGCATCGGCGCGGAGACCGCGCGCGTCCTCGCCGGCGCCGGCGCTCGCGTCACCATCACCGGTCGCAATCTTGAAGCCGGTCGTGCCGTGGCTGCCCGGATCGCCGAGGAGCACCGGGACGCGGCTGTGGAGGTGGCTGGCCTCGAGTTGTCGGACCCGGCGTCTGTCGCTGCGTTCGCGAGCCAGTGGGCCGGCCCGCTGCACCTGCTGGTGAACAACGCTGGCATCATGGCGTTGCCCGAGCGGGCCCTGAGTGAGGGTGGCCACGAGCTGCAGTTCGCTACCAACCACCTCGGCCATTTCGTCCTTGGGACGGGGCTGCGCGCGGCACTGGCTGCGGGTGCGGCGGAGGCCGCAGCCGGTGTGCTTGGTGGGGCACGCGTCGTCTCCCTCAGTTCGCGCGGTCACCTGCGGGCCGGAATCGACTTCGACGACATCGACTTCAACGTTCGAACCTATGACCCGCTGATCGCCTATGGCCAGTCCAAGACCGCCAACGTGCTCTTCGCCGTGGAGGCGGCCCGGCGCTGGGCAGCCGATGGGATCACCGCCAACGCCGTCCACCCCGGCGCGATCCTAGATACCGGCCTGTCCCGGCATATGCCGCCGCAGACCCTCACCGGCATTCAGGCCACCAATACGCAGAGCTTCAAGACTGTCGGCCAGGGCGCCGCGACCAGCATCGTCGTCGCCACCTCGCCCGCGCTGAGTGGAGTAGCGGGTCGCTACTTCGAGGACTGCCAGGAGTCCGAGGTCATCCCCGAGGGAACGCCAGACATCGCGTCCCACGCCCGCGGGGTCGCCTGGTACGCCCTCGACGCCGATGATGCGAACCGGCTGTGGGAGCTCTCAACTCGACTCGTTGCCGCCGCCTGACGAGTCCCTGCCCGACGGTGCTCTACGCGAGCGCGATCAACTGCCGGTGCTGCTCCAGCGCGTGCCGAGCGACGAGCAGCTCCGGGCGCAGGACATGGTCGATGTCATCGAGTTCCTCGCTGCCACCGGATGCCGAGTGGGGGAGGCGTGCGGGCTGCAGTGGGACGCGGTCGACCTCGACGCCGGCACTACCACCATCCGCGCGAACGCCG
>NZ_JAODBE010000167.1 GCF_025463795.1 Amnibacterium sp. | reverse complement strand
GGCTTCGGCGTGCTCACCCTCGACGACGAGCAGCAGGGACTCGACCGGGCCGGCCTGCCGGGCTCGAAGGAGGACAAGGGCGCGGAGGCGGCCGTCGCCGCGCTGCGTACGGCGCTGGTGCTCCGCGGGGTCCGCGTCCGCTGACCCCGAGGAGCCCTCCGTCGCCCGGATCCGTTTCTCGCGCGGATCCGGAGTTCCTGCGCGACACGCCACCGCCACCCGCGTGGTCACGGCGCGTCGTACGGTTTCTCCGGAACGGCGCGACGCCGGGATGGCGCGGGATGCTCGGATGCCGGGTCAGGCGAAGGCGATGCCGAGCCCGGGTCGCGAGCCGGGCACGGCCAGGCCGTGGGCGACGCGCAGCCCGGTGGGCGCCGCGAGCACGTCGAGCTCGTCGAACCGGGCCCCCTCCACGTCCTCGACCCAGGTGGGCCGATCGCGCGTGACGGCCAGCTGGGCGGAGAGCTCGGGCAGCAGGTGGGGCGCCACTTCGACACCGCGCTGGTCGGCGAGCGCCGCGATCGCGAGGAACGGGGTGATGCCGCCGACCCGCACGATGTTCGGCTGCACCACGTCGACGGCCCCCGCGTCGATCAGGTCGCGGAAGCGGTGGATCGTATGCGCGTTCTCCCCCTGGGCGATCGGGATCCCGGCCTCGCATCGCAGGGCGACGTAGCCCGCGGTGTCGTCGGCGCGGAGCGGCTCCTCCAGCCAGGTGAGGCCGAACGGCCGGAGCGCCTCCGCAGCGGCGATCGCACGCCGGAGGTCCCAGCGCTGGTTCGCGTCGACCATCAGGGCGCGGTCCGGTCCGAGCACCTCGCGAACGGCCGCGACCCGGTCGACGTCCTCGGCGAGGTCGGGTCGTCCGACCTTGATCTTCGCCGCCGTCAAGCCGCGGGCGGTCCACCGCCAGGCCTGCTCGATCAGCTCCTCCTGCGAGTAGTGCAGGTTGACGCCGCTGCCGTAGACCGGCTGGCCGGGGGCCCGGCGGCCGAGGAGGTCGGCGACCGGGCGGTCCGCCCGCCTGCCGGCGAGGTCCCAGAGCGCGAGATCCAGCCCAGCGAGCGCGATCGTGGTGATCCCGGCGCCGCCGGCCTCGTGCAGGTGCTCCCACGCCGCCTGCCACAGCGGCCCTGGCTCGGCTGGCCGTCCGACGGCGAACCGCGCGATGTCGTCGCGGAGCAGCGCCGCGACGGCGGAGGCGCCGATCGACGGCGTCCAGGAGAACCCGCGGCCGACGCCGCCGTCGCTGTCGTGCAGCACGACCTCGAGCACCGACACGGCCCGCACGTCCGCCGCCCAGGCGCGGGCGAGCGGCACGTCGATCCGCCGGACCTCGATGCGCTCGATGGTCGGCGCCGTCACGCCACGAGCTCGTGGCCGGCCTCGAGGAGGGCGCGGAGCCGCGCGGCCTGCTCGGCCGTCGGATCGGTGAGGGGCGGGCGGACGGATCCGACGGGGACGCCGGCGATCCGCAGCCCCGCCTTGATGAGGGAGACGGCGAAGCCCGGCGTCTCGTCGCGGAGGCGCACGAGGGGCACGTAGAACCGGTCGAGGAGGAGGCGCTGCCGTGCCTCGTCTCCGGTCTCCAGGGCGTCGAAGTACGCGGCGGCGATCCTCGGGGCCATCGCGAACACCGCCGACGAGTAGAGCGGCACACCGATCGCGCGATAGGCCGCCTGGCTCGCCTCCGCGGTGAGCAGGCCGTTGAAGAACCGCACGTCGTCCCGGCCGGCGCGCTGCGCGGCGAGCACGAACCGCTGCATGAGCGCGATGTCGCCCACCCCGTCCTTCACGCCCTGCACCCGTCGGTCCTCGAGCAGGCGCTCCATCGTCGCCTCGGTGAAGGCGGCCGCGCCCCGGTGATAGACGACGACGGGGAGGTCGGTGGCGCCGGCGACGGCGAGGACGTACCGCAGCAGCCCCTCCTGGGGAGCGGCGACGAGGTACGGTGGCAGCAGGAGCAGCCCGTCCGCTCCGGCCTCGGCGGCGGCGCGCGCGGCGCCGACCGCGTGGGCGATCGGGCCGCCCGTGCCCGCGACCACGGGGCGGCGGCCCGCGGTCGCCCGCACCGCGGACCCCACCACCGCGCGGATCTCGTCGAGTCCGAGCGCGTGGTACTCGCCCGTGCCGCAGGCGGCGAAGACGCCGCCCGCGCCCTGCTCAACCCGGTCCGAGACGTGCTGCTCGAGCAGGGCGACGTCGACCCGGTCGTGCGCGTCGAACGGCGTGACGGGGAAGAACAGCACCCCCTCGAACCGGTCGAAGGGGTGCGCGGTCATCCCTCGATCCTGCCAGCGCCACCGTGGGCATCCGGTTGCGCCCCGAGCCACGTGACCGAACGGGCGGCCGCGGCGGCGGCGGACCGCATCGCGTCCTCCGGTCCGGCCCCGGCCGCGAGGGCAGCGGCGAGCGCGCCGCAGTAGGTGTCGCCGGCACCGGTGGTGTCGATCGGGGCGTCCACCGGGTCCGCCGGCACCCGGAGGTCGCCCCACGCGGATCCGGCCGCTCCGAGCGTGACGAGCAGCTGCACGGGCTGCGCGTCGGCGGCGGCGAGCGCAGCGGCCTCGGCCTCGTTCGCCACGACGGGATCGGCGAGCGCCAGCACCTCGGCGGGCAGGCCCGCGTAGGGCGCGGTGTTGAGCACCACGCGGGCCCCCCGGGAGGCAGCGATCCGCACCGCCTCCGCGACGACCTCGAGGTCGATCTCCAGCTGCGTGAGCAGCACGTCGTCGTCGGCGATCGCCTCGAGCGCGGCGAGGTCCGACCGGTCGACGGCCGCGTTCGCGCCGGGCGACACGATGATCGTGTTCTCGCCGTCCGCCGCCACCGCGATGGCCGCGCGGCCCGTCGCCGCGGTCGGATCCATCCGGACCGCGCCGACGTCGATCCCGAATCCGGCGAGGCGGTCCCGGTAGGCGTGCCCCTCCTGGTCGTCGCCGACCCGCCCGATCATCCGTACGACAGCACCGGCCACCGCTGCTGCGACGGCCTGATTCGCGCCCTTGCCACCGAAGCGGGCCTCGACGGGTCCGCCGAGCACGGTCTCCCCCGGCAGCGGATGCCGCTCGACCCGCACGATCGCGTCCATGTTCAGCGAACCCAGCACCCAGACGGTCGGCATCTGCTCATGGTGCCAGCCGCGACGTCGCTCAGGCCGAGTCGGGCACTGCTCCCACCCGGTCGGACGACCGAGCGCGCTGACCCCGGTCGAGCGGCTCCCGACCTCCCGGCCGCTCGATCGAGGAGATCCCTGGGCCGATGCGCACCACCTCGTCGAAGACGTGCCGTCCGGCGCCCACCGTCCGCTCGTCCTCGCCGGGCAGCCGAACGATCGCGTCGGCGCCGTTCGGCACCTCGACCTCGAGGTGCAGCCGGTCGCCCTGCACGGCCCACCTCACCGCGAACCGGCCGTGCGGGGTGGCGAGCGTCGTCTCCGCCTCCGTGATGCCGCCGCCGGGCTGCGGCGCGACGAGCACGGTCGCGTAGCCGGGCGCGGCCGGCGCGAGTCCACCGACGACCCGGTGCATCCAGTCGGCCACCGCACCGAGGGCGTAGTGGTTGAAGCTCGTCATCTCGCCCGGATTGATCGACCCGTCCGGCAGCATCGAGTCCCAGCGCTCCCAGACCGTCGTGGCGCCCATCGTCACGGGGTAGAGCCAGGACGGGCACTCCCGCTCGGTGAGCAGCCGGTAAGCGACGTCCGTGTGGCCGGTGCGCGAGAGCGCGTCGGTGATGAACGGCGTGCCGGCGAAGCCGGTGGAGATCCGGAACCTCGCCGCCTCCGCCAGCACGGCGAGCCGGTCCCCCGCGACGCGCTCGTCCTGCTCGTCGAGCAGCGCGAACGCGATCGCGAGCGCGTAGACGGTGGTGCAGTCGCTCGTGACGCGGCCGCCGGCGACGTAGTGCTCGTTGAACGCGGCCCGGAGCGCGGCGGCGTGCTCGGCGAACTCCCGCTGCTCGTCCTCGCGGCCGAGCACGGCCGCCGCCTGGGCGACGAGATCGGCGGACCGGTAGGCGCACGCCGTCGCGACCACGCCCTTGTCGGCCTTCGCGTCGGCGGGGCGCTCCGGCGGGGCGTCGGGGTCGAGCCAGTCGCCGAACTGGAACCCGGTGTCCCAGAGCCCGGTCGGCGACAGCAGCGTGCGGACGCGGCGCACGTGGGACGCCATCGAGTCGAACTGCTGCTCGAGCACCTCGCGATCCCCATAGGCCTCCCAGAGGGTCCACGGCACCCAGACGCCGGCGTCGCTCCAGAGCGCGGTCGAGTCGGGGTCGGGGAAGCCGCCCGGGTTCGGCAGGTACTTCAGAGAGTCCGGCACGACGAACGGGATCATCCCGTCGTGGTTGCGCTGCTCCGCGTCGACGTCGCGCAGCCAGTCCTTGAGGAAGGCGTCGATGTCGAAGAGGAAGGCGGCGGTGGGCGCGAACGCGGCGATGTCGCCGGTCCAGCCGAGCCGCTCGTCCCGCTGAGGGCAGTCGGTCGGCACGTCGACGAAGTTGCCGCGCATGCCCCAGACGACGTTCTCGTGGAACCGGTTGAGCAGCTCGTCGGAGCAGCGGAACGTGCCGATGCGGTCGAGCTCGGAGCCGATGACCACCGCGGTGACGGCCGAGGGGTCGAGCTCCCCCGGCCAGCCGTCGATCTGGGCGTACCGGAAACCGTGGAACGTGAACGTCGGCTCGAACACGTCGTCGCCGCCGCTCAGCACGTAGCGGTCGGTCGCCTTCGCGCTGCGCAGCGGCCGCGTGCCGAGCTCGTCGTGCTCGAGCACCTCCGCATGGGTGACGACGATCTCGCCGCCGGCGGGACCGTGCACGCGGATCCGCAGCCAGCCGACGAGGTTCTGGCCGACGTCGAGCAGCGTGTGGCCGGCGGGCGAGGTCCAGACCCGCTGCACCGCGAGCTCCTCCCGGCGCGACACCTTCGGCCCGATGTACGGCGTCAGCTTCGCCGTGTCGAAGTCGAGCGCGTGCACGCCGGTCCATCCCGCGCCGGCGAAGCCGGGGCGCTGCCAGGCGCCGTCGAGGCGGCGGGCGTCGATCGTCTCGCCGTCGTAGAGGTCGTTCTCGAGCACCGCGCTCGGCCCGCTCGTCCACGACTCGTCGGTGACGATCCGCTGCTCGAAGCCGTCCGCGAACGTGATCGCCAGCTCCGCGAAGCCGCCGAGCTCGTCGCCGTAGAGGGCCCGGGAGCCGCTCCAGCCGAGCCGTCCGCGGTACCAGCCGTTGCCGAGCGCGAGTCCGAGCACCGACTCCTGCTCGAGGAGGGCCGTGACATCGATCTCGGTGTAGCGGACCCGCCATTCGTAGCTGCTCCAGCCCGGGGTCAGCACGTCGCCCGACACCGGCCGGCCGTTCAGCGTGGCCTCCACCACGCCGAGCGCGGACAGGGTGAGGACGGCCGAGGTGACGGCGCCGTGCCCGTCCTCGAGGCGGAACTCGCGGCGGAGCAGGGGCGCGCCGTACTCGGCGTCGGCGGCGATCATGCGGGCGTGCCAGGTCATCGTTCCCTCTCTCGATCACGAGGAGGCCACCGCGCCGTCGCGGCGGTCCCGGAGCCCCGAGCGCGACCCGATCGCGTCCTCCCCGCCGATCCTTCTCCTCTTCGTGAAAGGACCTCATCATCCGCGCTCTCCCTGCCCGCTGAAGCGCGCCCACGCATCCGGCCCCGGCTCGCACGGGAGTGTGAGGAGACGACCGGCCGATCCAGCGGTCACCGCGGGTCCACCTGCCGGAGGTCGAGTGGGCCGCCGACGAACAGCAGATGCCTGCGGCCGACGTCGAGCAGGTGCTGGGCTGCCAGTCGGCCGCCGGCCACGTCGTCGACCGAGACGGATGAGAAGCCACCCGCGTGCGAGGCGATCGGCCGGCACCACCGGGATGCCGTGGCGCGAATCCGCTCGAGCCGGTCGACGACGTCTCCGACGGGGGGATGAGCATCGCTCGCAGCGGCTGCTCGTAATGTAGTGAAGCGATCCAGTAGCCGTGCGGCTACGAGAGAGGCCGAAGCACGATGCCGTCCTTCGCAGACATCACCGACGCGCTCGCCGCCCAGGCGATCGAGCTCCCGTCCTGGGCGTTCGGCAACTCGGGTACTCGCTTCCGGGTCTTCCCGCAGGCCGGCGTGCCGCGGGACCCCTACGAGAAGATCGCCGACGCCGCGAAGGTGCACGAGCTCACGGGGCTCGCGCCGAGCGTCGCGCTGCACATCCCGTGGGACGAGGTCCCGGACTTCGCGGACCTGCTCCGTCACGCTGAGGGGCTCGGCGTCGCGCTCGGCACGGTCAACTCGAACACCTTCCAGGACGAGGCCTACAAGCTCGGCAGCCTCGCGTCGCGGGACGACGCGGTGCGCCGGAAGGCGATCGACCATCACCTGCGCTGCATCGAGATCATGGGCGAGACGGGCTCCCAGGACCTCAAGATCTGGCTGGCGGACGGCACGAACTATCCCGGCCAGGACGACATGCGGGCCCGGCAGGACCGCCTCGCGGAGTCGCTGCAGGAGATCTACGCCGCGATCGGTGAGGGACAGCGGCTCGTGCTCGAGTACAAGTTCTTCGAGCCGGCGTTCTACCACACCGATGTGCCCGACTGGGGCACCTCCTACGCCCAGGTGGCCGCGCTCGGGGAGCGGGCGTTCGTCTGCCTCGACACGGGCCACCATGCGCCGGGCACGAACATCGAGTTCATCGTCATGCAGCTGCTGCGGATCGGGAAGCTGGGCTCGTTCGACTTCAACTCGCGGTTCTACGCGGACGACGACCTCATCGTTGGAGCCGCGGATCCGTTCCAGCTGTTCCGCATCCTCGTCGAGGTGATCCGCGGCGGCGGCTACGGGGCGGACAGCGGCATCGCGTTCATGCTCGACCAGTGCCACAACATCGAGAAGAAGATCCCCGGCCAGATCCGCAGCGTGCTCAACGTGCAGGAGATGACCGCCCGGGCGCTGCTGCTCGATCGTCAGGCGCTCGACGCCGCCCAGCTGGAGGGTGACGTGCTCGCCGCGAACAGCATCTTCATGGACGCCTTCTCGACCGACGTGCGCCCGGCGCTCGCCGAGTGGCGCGAGTCGCGCGGGCTGCCGCCCGACCCGATGAAGGCCTACGCCGCAGGCGACTACCAGGCCCGGATCGAAGCTGCGCGGGTCGGCGGCAGCCAAGCGGGCTGGGGCGCCTGAGCCCCGCTCCACCCCCTTCATGCGCAGCACCATCACGAGCACATCGATGACGAGGAAGACATGACGAACGGCACCGCAGCCGCGCTGATCGCCCGATCGAACCGGCTGGGCGCAGACCCGACCGTGACGAACTACGCGGGAGGCAACACGTCCGCGAAGGGCACCGAGACCGACCCGGTGACGGGTGAGCCCGTCGAGCTGATGTGGGTGAAGGGCTCGGGCGGCGACCTCGGCACCCTGCAGGAGTCCGGGCTCGCGGTGCTGCGCGTCGATCGTCTCCGCGCGCTGCGCGGCGTCTATCCCGGCGTCGAGCGCGAGGACGAGATGGTCGCCGCGTTCGACTTCACACTGTTCGGCAAGGGTGGCGCCGCACCCTCCATCGACACCGCCATGCACGGCTTGGTGGATGCCGCGCACGTCGATCACCTGCACCCCGACTCCGGGATCGCGATAGCGACCGCGGTGGACGGGGAGGCCCTGACGAAGCAGGTCTTCGGCGGGAAGGTCGTATGGGTGCCCTGGCGCCGTCCCGGCTTCCAGCTGGGCCTCGACATCGCAGCGATCAAGGCGGCGCACCCGGACGCGATCGGCACGATCCTCGGCGGCCACGGCATCACCGCGTGGGGGGACACGAGCGACGAGGCCGAGGCGAACTCCCTCTGGATCATCCGCACGGCGGAGGCGTACCTCGCCGAGCACGGGAAGGCCGACCCCTTCGGGGCCGCTCTCGACGGGTACGACCCGCTGCCCGAGGCCGAGCGCACCGCCCGTGCAGCGGCACTCGCGCCGACGATCCGCGGGCTCGCCTCCCACGACCACCCCACGGTCGGCCACTTCACGGACGCACCGGCGGTGCTGGAGTTCCTGTCCCGCGCCGAGCACCCGCGGCTCGCCACCCTCGGCACCTCATGCCCCGACCACTTCCTCCGGACCAAGGTCAAGCCCCTCGTGCTCGACCTGCCCGCCACGGCGACCGCGGAGGAGCAGCTCGCCCGGCTGGCGGAGCTGCACGAGGCCTACCGCGCCGACTACCAGGCGTACTACGACCGCCACGCGACGCCCGACTCCCCCGCGATCCGCGGCGCCGATCCGGCGATCGTGCTCGTGCCGGGCGTTGGCATGTTCAGCTACGGCACGACCAAGCAGACCGCCCGTGTCGCCGGCGAGTTCTTCATCAACGCGATCAACGTGATGCGCGGGGCGGAGGCGGTCTCCACCTACGCCCCGATCGACGAGGCGGAGAAGTTCCGCATCGAGTACTGGGCGCTGGAGGAGGCGAAGCTGCAGCGGCTCCCGAAGCCGAAGAGCCACGCCACCCGCATCGCGCTCGTCACCGGCGCCGCCTCCGGCATCGGCAAGGCCATCGCGACCCGCCTCGCGGCCGAGGGTGCGTGCGTCGTCATCGCGGACCTCGACCTCGCGAAGGCGCAGGCGACGGCGGCGGAGCTCGGCAGCACGGACGTCGCCGTCGGCGTGCAGGCGAACGTCACCGACGAGGCCCAGGTGCAGGCCGCGATCGATGCCACCGTGCTCGCGTTCGGAGGCATCGACCTCGTCGTCAACAACGCCGGGCTCTCCCTCTCCAAGCCGCTGCTCGAGACCACCGTCGCCGACTGGAACCTGCAGCACGACGTCATGGCCAAGGGCTCCTTCCTCGTCTCGAAGGCCGCCGCCCGCGCGCTCATCGAGCAGCGGATGGGCGGCGACGTCATCTACATCTCGTCCAAGAACTCCGTCTTCGCGGGGCCGAACAACATCGCGTACTCCGCGACGAAGGCGGACCAGGCGCACCAGGTGCGCCTCCTCGCCGTCGAGCTCGGCGAGCACGGGGTCAAGGTCAACGGCATCAACCCCGACGGCGTCGTCCGCGGCTCCGGCATCTTCGCCTCCGGCTGGGGGGCGAACCGCGCGAAGACCTACGGCATCGACGATCAGGACCTCGGCAGGTTCTACGCTCAGCGCACCATCCTCAAGCGCGAGGTGCTGCCCGAGAACGTCGCCAACGCCGTCGCCGTGCTCACCGGCCCCGACCTGTCCCACACCACGGGCCTGCACATCCCGGTCGACGCCGGCGTCGCGGCCGCCTTCCTCCGATGAAGCCCTCGAGCACTGTTCATCGTGGAGGCGGTCCGGGGCCTTCGGCAGAAGGATGCCCACACGATGAAGAACGGGGCTCGCGGTGAGCTCGGTCGCGGCGATCGACCTCGGCGCGACCAGCGGACGAGTCATCGTCGGGTCGATCGAGGGGCAGGAGCTGCGGCTCCGGCAGACCGCGCGCTTCCCGAACACCCCGGTTCGGCTGGCGGACGGTCTGCACTGGGACGTCCTCGCCCTCTACTCCGCGGCCATGCACGGGCTCGGCCAGGCGTCCCGCGACGACCCCGGGCTGATCGGTGCCGCTGTCGACTCGTGGGCGGTCGACTACGGGTTGCTGCACGGCGACCGGCTGCTCGGCAACCCGTTCCACTACCGCGACGCCCGCAACGAGCGCGGTGTCGCCCGTGTGCACGCCGCCGTCGGGCCGGAGGAGCTCTACCGGCGGAACGGCCTGCAGCACCTGCCGTTCAACACGATCTTCCAGCTGGAGGCGGCCGCCGCCGCGGGCGAGCTCGACGAGGCCGAGCAGCTGCTGCTGATCCCGGACCTGATCGGCTGGTGGGCCACCGGCCGCCGCGTCGCGGAGCGCACCAACGCCTCGACGACCGGCCTGCTTCTCGTCGGCGGCGCAGGGTGGGACTTCGAGCTCCTCCCCCGCATCGGCCTGCGCCGCGACCTCCTGCCCGAGCTGGTCGACCCGGGGACGACCCTCGGACAGGTCGTCCCGGAGATGGCCGAGGAGTTCGGCATCGCCGACCAGGTGCGGTTCACGACCGTCGGCTCGCACGACACCGCCTCCGCGGTCGTCGGCGTGCCGATGACCGACCCCGACGCCGTGTACATCTCGTGCGGCACGTGGTCCCTCGTCGGCGCCGAGCTGGCGTCCCCGATCACCTCGGAGGCGGCGCGGCTCGCCGGGTTCACGAACGAGGGCGGGGTCGACGGCCGCACCCGGTTCCTGAAGAACGTGATGGGCCTGTGGCTGCTCTCGGAGTCGGTGCGGGCCTGGGAGAAGGTCGGTGAGCGCCAGGAGCTCGGCGCGCTGCTGAAGCAGGCCGCCGAGGCGCCGGCCGACGTGCCGACCTTCGACGCGAACGACCCGCGTCTGCTCGCACCCGGGGACATGCCCGCCCGGATCGAGGCGATGCTGCTCGAGCGCGGCACGCGCGTGCCGGCCTCCATCCCCGAGTTCGTCCGGGGTGTGCTGCAGAGCCTCGCGGACGCCTACGCGGAGGCGGTCCGCGACATCGAGCGCCTCACCGGCCGCTCGGTGCGCACGGTCCACCTCGTGGGCGGCGGCGCGCAGAACGCCCTGCTCTGCCAGCTCACGGCAGACACCGTGGGGGTGCCCGTCGTCGCCGGCCCCGTCGAGGCGACGGCGATCGGCAACCTGCTCGTGCAGGGGCGCACCCACGGACTCGTCTCCGGCGACCTGGAGGCGCTCCGCGCCGTCGCCGCCCGTTCCTTCCCTCCGCGCACGTACGCCGTGCGCTCCCGTGCGAGAGGCTGAACCCATGGTGCAGCGCCAGTTCCCGAGGCCCGTCGAGGTGCTCGAGTACATGCAGTTCAAGAAGCCCCAGCTCGACCGGAAGAAGGCGCGGCTCGAGGCGGCGCTGACGATCGAGGACCTCCGCACGATCGCGAAGCGCCGCACCCCGAAGGCCGCGTTCGACTACACCGACGGATCCGCGGAGTCGGAGATCTCGATCACCCGCGCTCGGCAGGCGTTCCAGGACGTCGAGTTCCACCCGGAGGTGCTGCGGGACGTCGCCGACGTGGACACCACCGCCACGGTCTTCGGGCAGACGTCGAGGATGCCGTTCGGGATCGCCCCGACCGGCTTCACCCGGTTGATGCAGACCGAGGGCGAGACGGCCGGCGCGGGCGCCGCGAACGCGGCCGGGATCCCCTTCACGCT
>NZ_JAODBE010000158.1 GCF_025463795.1 Amnibacterium sp. | reverse complement strand
TCCCCGTGTCGCCGGTGAACACGGACCCCGTCGTGGACGTGCTGCTGGTGCCGCCGCTCGTGCTCGAGCTCGTGGAGACGGCGGAGTCGGTGGCGATCGTCGAGAACAGGGCGATGAGGTTGCCGGTCAGGGTCGAGGCCGTCGTCGCGGCCTTGCTCGAGTCCGGGTTCACCGTGATCGTGGCGGGCGAGGTCGTCTTCGCCGACACGGTGACGTTCACGCCGGTCATGAGGCCGGTGAACGTGTTGCTGCTCGAGGAGATCGTCTGCTCGGCACCGGTGCCGCCGTACAGGGTGATGCTCGCGTCGTGGGGGTCCGCGACGGTGGTGGTCGGGAGTGCCGCCGCGGTGGCGTCCTCGCCCTCGGCGACGGAGAAGGCCCCGGCCGCCCCCGTGCTCGCGGAGCGGAGCTGCAGGCGGTACTGGGCGACGCCGTTCGTGTCGGTGCCGGCGGCGATCTTGGTCGCCGTCACCCCGGTGCCTCCGCCGTTGATCGCCGCGACGACGTCGTCGAGGTTCGAGGACAGCGCGTGGACGGTGGTGCTCTTGGCGGTCGAGCCGCTGCCGGTGGTGATCGTGATGGGCGGCGTCGCGGACGAGGTGTCGGGCCACGCGGACATGGCGCCGCTGACGGACACCTGCGCGGTGGCGATGCTGCCGACGGTGAAGCTCACGCTGCCCGCGGTCGCGGTCGCGTCAGCGGCGGCGCTGATCCCGCTCGTGTCGCTCGACACGGTGAAGGCGGCGAGCGCCCCCGCGGTCGACGCGGTCTTCGCGGCCGTCGCGATGGCGGCGAGCTGCGTGTTCACGGACTGCAGGGCGCTGCGGTAGGTGGTGACGTTCGAGAGCTGGTTCTGCAGCTGCGTCTGCGGCTGCGACTCGATCGCCATCAGCTTCGTGATGATGCCGCTCGTGTCGAGCCCGCTCGACAGGCCGGAGAGGCCGAGCCCGGACGTCGACGTGGTGCTGAGCGACGCGCCTGTGCTGCTCGTCGTCATCCTGCACCTCCAGGGATCTCAGGACCGGGAGTGCCGGTTCCGCCCGAATGGCGCGGGAGCGTCGCCGCCCCCGCGCCATCCGGTCGATGCTGCGTCGGGATCAGCCGAGCAGCTTCAGCGCCAGCTGGGGCGCCTGGTTCGCCTGAGCGAGCATCGCCGTACCCGACTGGGCCAGGATGTTCGCGCGGCTGTAGTTGACCATCTCCGACGCCATGTCGACGTCGGTGATCCGGCTCTTCGCGGCGGTCAGGTTGGTGACCGACGTGGAGATGTTGGAGATCGCCGACGCGAACCGGTTCTCGAGCGCACCGATCGTCGACCGGGCGGACGAGACGTTCGAGATCTGCGTGTCGATCGCCGCGATGGCGGACTGCGCGTGCGCAGCCGTGTCGAACTGCACCGTGGCAGCGCTGACCGAGCCGGCGACGACGCCGGCGCCGGGCGCCGTGGTCGCCATCGCCGTGCCGAGCTTCGACGCGACGATGAGGTTGTTGCTGGCGTCCGCCGTGGCGGAGAACGCATTCGCGAACTCCGAGTTGGCGTTCAGCGCATCCGCGAGGCCCTGCGTGGTGGTCGGGGCGGTACCCAGCGTCACGGCGACACTCGTGTTGCCGGTCTTGAAGGTGTACGCGGTCGCCGTGAGGCTGCCCGGGGTCACCGCATAGGTGCCGGTCGACGTCGAGCCGAGCGCCGTGGCGACCGACGTGAGGTCGAAGCCGGCGCCGCTGAGGCTGACGTTGATCTGGCTCTGCGCGTTGCCATCGGCGCCCACCTGGAAGGCCAGCGAGCCGGCGGTGCCGTCAAGCAGGGTCTTCCCGTTGAAGTTGGTGGACTGGCCGAGACGGGTGAGCTCCGACTTGATGCTCGTCGCCTCGGTGCCGATCGCCGTGCGGGCGCTCGTGCTGTTCGAGTCGTTCGCGGCCTGGACCGCGAGGTCGCGGAGCCGGCCGAGGAGCGACTGCGCCTGGCTGAGCGCACCGTCCGCGGTCTGCACGACCGAGGTGCCGTCCTGGGCGTTGCGGCTGGCCTGCTGGAGGCCGGACACCTGCGAACCCAGGGTGGTGGCGATGGTCAGGCCGGCGGCGTCGTCGCCGGCGTTGTTGATCCGCAGACCGCTGGACAGCTTCGCGAGCGAGTTGGACAGCGAGTTCTGCGTGTTCTGCAGGTTCTTGTACGTGTTGAGCGCATCAAGGTTGGTGTTGACTGAGAATCCCATTAGTTCCTCCGTGATCGTGGGATTGGCGTTGTGTTCCGGTCCATCCGTGGTCCGACGCGAACACCTATCGGCGTTCCGGCCGGGGCTGTAAGCGGTCGCCCCGAAGTGGGGACGTCCACCGGCGCGACGTGTCCTAGGACACGGCTCGCGAGAAGTCGAAGCGGGCTGCGACGCCCGGCGTCATGCCTGCGGTCGCAGTCTCCGCGAGCCGCGCGAGGTAGGCGGCGCGACGCGCCGGAGCCACCCGGGAGTGCTGCTCGGCAGGCGCCGCGTCGGCGTAGTGGGCCTCGAGGCCGTCGCGCATGAGGCGCACGGCCTCCGAGCGCTGCTGCGACACCGCCGAGTGGGTGAGCCCCAGCTCCTCCGCCAGCTCGTTGACGCTGCGGTCGTGGAAGTAGATCTGCTCGACGATGTACCGCATCCGCTCGGGCAGGGCCGTCACGGCCGCGCTCACGTAGCGCGTGCGCTCCGTGTCGAGCATCGCGTCCTCGGGGTTCGCGATCTCGGAGGCGACGAGATCACCCATCGTCTCGTCCAGGCTCGCCACGCTGCGGGACGCGTCGGCGAGCGCCTCGGCGGCCGCCTTGCGGTCGACGCCGAGCGACTCCGCCACCTCGTCGACGGTCGGGGTGCGCCCGAGCGCCTGGGTCAGCGTCTCCTGCACGCGCAGGGACTCCCGGATGCGCTTGCGCGTCGCGCGGCTCGCCCAGTCGGCGGCCCGCATCTCGTCGGCGATCGCGCCGAGCACGCGGCGCCTCGCGAAGGCGCCGAACGGGACACCCTGCGCGGGGTCGAAGGTCTCCGCCGCCATCAGCAGGCCGAGCGAGCCGGCCGAGGCGAGCTCGTCGCGCGAGAGGTGCGTCGCCCGTCGGGCCACCTCGTTCACGAGATAGCCGACGATCGCGAGGTTCTCGCGCACCAGGCGGTCGCGCTGCTCACGTGCCGTCATCAGTCCCCCAGGGGCTCCCGTGCACGCGGAAAGGGCGTGCCGCGGTCGCGAGCGTATGGGCGGGCGCCCCCCGGGCGGGGGAGCGCCACGGGCCGCGCCGGATCCCCCGCGTACCCCCAGTTCGGGGACGTCCGCGCCTCCCGGGATCCGGCCAGGGACGCCCTATGCTCCGGCCCGTCCCCTCGGATGCCGCGCGCCGTTCCTTACATATGGCGTCGATGGTCCGAGAGTGGGAGTCGCGCCGTCCGTTCGGCGCGGGAAGGAGCGGGCCGTGAGTGCCAACGACCTCTCGACGCTGCTCTGGCGTGAGCGCGAGCTGCTCGAGCTGCTCGTCTTCAAGCTCGAGGAGGAGCAGCTGCTGCTCACCGCCGGCCGCTCGAAGTGGCTGCACCACGCCACCCGCGAGGTCGAGGCCGTGCTCGCGCGCCTCCGCACCGCCGGGATCGAGCGCACCGTCGAGGCCTCCACGGTCGCCGTGGAATGGGGACTGGGCGAGGACGCGACGCTGCGGCAGCTCGTCGAGCACGCTCCGAACGACGTGTGGCGGGACATCCTGCAGTCCCACCTCACCGCGCTGACCGCGCTGACCGCGCAGATCGCCGACGTGCGCGACACCAACCTCACCTACCTCCGGGCTGCGACGCGGGCCACCCAGGAGACGCTCGCCACGGTCGGCGCGGCCGAGCCGGTGGGCGTCTACACGGGTCGCGGGACGCACAGCACCGCCGGCGCGTTCGCCCACCTGTTCGACCGGCAGGGCTGAGCGTGGCGAGCACCTTCGGCACCCTCAACACCGCGTACAGCGGCCTCGCCGCCGCGCGGGCGGCGATCGACGTCACCGGCCAGAACATCGCCAACGTCGGCACCGAGGGTTACACCCGGCAGCGGGTCGAGCAGGCCTCGGTCCCCGGCACGCAGACCCCGGCCCTGTTCAGCAAGGGCGCGCAGATCGGCGCAGGCGTCACCGTCACGGGCATCGCCCGCCTGAACGACTCGCTGGTCGACGCCCGCGTCCGCGGCACCGCCTCGACCAGCGGGTACTGGGACACCGCGTCGTCGGCCGTCTCCTCCGTCGAGACGTCGCTGAACGAGCCCGGCGCCAGCGGCCTCTCGTCGACGATGAACGACTTCTGGGCCGACTGGCAGAACATGGCGAACAGCGCCGGGTCCACCACGGCCTCCGGGCAGGCGAGCGTGCTCATCGCCCAGGGGCAGCTGGTCGCGTCCCGCATCTCGACCGGCTACACCGCGGCGAAGAACGCGTGGAGCGACCAGCGCACCGCGACGGCGAACGCGGTGACGACCATCAACAGCGCGGCCAAGCAGATCGCGTCCCTGAACAAGGCGATCCTGCAGACGACGACCGCCGGCGGGAATGCGAACGAGATGATGGACCAGCGCGACGTCGCGCTCACCTCGCTGGCGCAGCTGACCGGGGCGACCAGTAGGCAGAACGCGGACGGCACGATGGACGTGTACGTCGGCGGCAGCACCCTCGTCGCCGAGACCACCGCCCGCTCGCTCGCGATCGCCGGGACGAGCGACATGACCGCCGCCGGCAGCGCTCCGGTCCACCTCACCTGGACCGACACCGGATCACCGGCGACCGTGGACGGCGGATCGGTCGCCGCGCAGCTCGCGACGCTGGCCGGCCCGTCCGGCGGCAGCGGCGGCATCTACGCGGAGACCGCGCAGGTCTACAACGACCTCGCGACGAAGCTCGCCACCTCGGTGAACGGCGCGCTCGCGTCCGGCACCACCCCGTCGGGGAACCAGGGCTCCCCGTTCTTCGCCCTCGGCGCCGGACCGGCGGCCACGTCGCTGACGGTCGTGCCGACCTCGGCGGCGGGCATCGCCATCAACAGCGCCGCGGGATCCGCCGACGGCGCCGTCGCCGACGCCGTGTCCCAGCTCGGCGGGGGTGCGGGATCCCCCGACACGACCTGGGCGACCTTCGTCTCGAACATCGGTGTGCAGTCGAAGAACGCGACGACGCAGTCCACCATCGCCGCATCCGCCGCCTCGGCCGCGACCACCGCGCAGACCTCGCAGAGCGGCGTGGACCTCGACGAGGAGACCTCCAACCTCGTCACCTTCCAGCACGCCTACCAGGCGGCCGCCCGCGTGATGACGACGATCGACTCGATGCTCGACACCCTGATCAACCACACCGGACTGGTCGGCTGAGCCGATGCGCATCACCAGCTCGCAGATCGCCTACGGATCAGCGCAGAACATCGCCGCCGCCAAGGCACGGCTCTCGCAGCTGCAGCAGCAGTCGTCGTCGGGAGTCGCGCTCGCGAAACCGTCGGACGATCCCGCGGGCACCGCCGCCGCCATGAAGGTGCGCGCGCAGCAGCGCGCGAACACCCAGTACTCGACGAACCTCGACGACGCGAACGCGTGGCTGTCGACCGTCGACTCGACGCTCACGTCGTCCGAGAACCTGGTGCGCCAGGCTGTCGACCTCACCACGCAGGGCGCGAGCACCGGCGGGCTGTCCGCCTCCGCCCGTGTCGCGCTCGCCAACCAGCTCGACGGCGTACGCGCCGACCTGCTGAACCAGGCGAACACGAAGTACCTCGGCCGGTCGGTGTTCGCGGGCTCCTCGGACACCGCCTCGGCCTTCGCCCCGAGCGGCGCGTTCGCCGGCACGGCCGGCACGACGGTGCAGCGCCGCATCAGTGGCACCGAGACGGTGCCCGTGAGCGCCGACGGAGCCGCAGCGTTCGGCGCCGGCACCGCCGGTTCGCCGTCCGTGTTCCAGACGATCGACGCGATCTCGGCCGCGCTGCGCGACACGACCGGTGCGAGCGACTCGGCCATCACGACGGGCCTCACGGCCCTCCAGGGAGGCCTCGCCCAGATGAGCGCCACGCACGCCACGGTGGGTGCGAACTATGCTCGCGTCACCGCCGCCAAGTCCGCCAACGCGAACGAGTCCGTGACGCTGGAGACCCAGCGATCGGGTATCGAGGACGCGGACACCACCACGGTGCTGCTCGATCTCAAGACCCAGGAGCTCGCCTACCAGACGGCGCTCCAGGTCGCCGCGCAGTCCATCCAACCGACCCTGATGAGCTTCCTGCAATGATCACGAACACCCTGTCCCGTGCCGGCCGCCTCGTCTTCACGGCGCCGCCGCCCGGCCTCTCCCCCGTGGTCGAGTTCGAGCTCGACGAGGTCGAAGGGGCGCTCGGCCTGTACGCCATGCGCGACACGGTCGGTGCCGACCTGCGCCTGTTCCTGCTCGATCCGGCGTTCTTCGTGCCCGAGTACCAGCCGCAGCTGACGGACGAGCATCTCGCGCCGCTCGGCGCCGACGACCCGGGGCAGGTGGACGTCTACGTCGTCGCGACGCTCTCGGACGGGGCACCGGTCGTGAACCTGCTCGCGCCGATCCTCGTGCATCCGGTCACCCACACCGCCGCCCAGGTCATCCTGGACGGCGCGGACTGGCCGCTGCAGGCCGAGCTCGTCCCGCCCGAGGACTGAGCCCCCGCCGCGATCTGCGGCTGCTGCGGACGGCCAGAGGGCCGCGTCAGCCGGCGAGCTCCTGCAGCAGCAGGGCCGCCATGTGCTGCACCTTCGGCTCGACGTAGGCGTCGAGCGTGCGGAGGATCACGGGCTTCTGCCGGGTGATCCACGCGGTCGCGTCGACCCGCAGCTGCGTGCGCATCGCGTCGACGTGGTCCTGGGGCAGGAACGGCTCGAGGGAGAGGGATCGGCGGATGTGCTCGGTGATGAGCCCGTCGATGGAGACGGTGAGGGCGTGCAGCACGCCGTGCGGCACGTCGTCGAGCCCCAGCTCGGCGGCCCACACGGGGCAGACGGGGCAGAGGCGGTCGCGCTTGCGCATCGCCGACGGGTCCCAGCGGGGCAGCCAGGCGAGCCATTGGGCGACGGCGCGGTCGAGCTCACGCTCGAGGCGGTAGGGACGCAGCATCAGCGGTCCCCCCGTCGGGTGGGGGTGGGCAGGGAGGGCCGGGGCGCGTTCGGGGAGACGGCCTCGACCACGGAGGGGTGCGTGGTCACTGGGGGGATCCGTTGGGTGCGGAAGCGATCGTCGTGGGGGACACGACAAGCACCGGTTGGGTGGCCGGTGCTCTCTCACGCTACCGACGGGGAGCCGCCCCCTCCATCCCCCGTCCGGGTGCCATCCCAACGCGGTGAGTTGCCGCTTTCGCCCCCTTCACGGGCGCTGAAGGGGGCGAAAGCGGCAACCGACGGCAGGGGCCCGACGGCGAAGGGCCCGCCCCCTCGCGGGAACGGGCCCTTCGTTCAGGTCCTACAGCGCCTCAGGGCGTCAGTTGTAGGTGCCGGGGGTGTAGTCGTCGCTCGAGAACGAGTCGAAGTCGACGAACGACAGGTCGGCGTCGTTGAACACCGTGTCGTCGCCGAAGGACCGGAGCGGATACCGCTCGGCCTTCGCCTCCTCCGTGGGCTCCACCTTCACGTCCCGATACCTCGGGAGGCCGGTGCCCGCCGGGATCAGCTTGCCGATGATCACGTTCTCCTTGAGGCCGAGCAGCGGGTCGGACTTGCCGTCCATCGCCGCCTGGGTGAGCACCCGGGTGGTCTCCTGGAAGGAGGCCGCCGAGAGCCACGACTCGGTCGCGAGGGAGGCCTTGGTGATGCCCATGACCTCCTGGCGGGCCGAGGCGGTCTTGCGACCCTCGGCGAGCGCGGCACGGTTGACGTCCTGGTAGCGCGACCGGTCCACGAGCTCGCCCGGGAGCAGGTCGGTGTCGCCGTGGTCGACCACGGTCACCTTGCGCAGCATCTGCCGCACGATGACCTCGATGTGCTTGTCGTGGATCGGCACGCCCTGGCTGCGGTAGACGCCCTGGACGCCGTCGACGAGATGCTGCTGCACGGCGCGGACGCCCTTGACGCGCAGCACCTCCTTCGGGTCCACGGAGCCGACGTGCAGCTGCTGACCGAGCTCGACGCGCTGGCCGTCCTCGATGAGGAGGGTGGCCCGCTTGAGCACCGGGTAGGCGTGGGGCTCGTCACCGTTGTCGGGGGTCAGGATCAGCTTCCGCTGACGGTCCGAGTCCTCGATGGTGACGACACCGGCCGCCTCGGCGATCGGCGACGCGCTCTTCGGGGTGCGAGCCTCGAAGAGCTCCTGCACGCGGGGCAGACCCTGCGTGATGTCGTCGGCCGACGCCACACCACCCGTGTGGAAGGTGCGCATCGTGAGCTGGGTGCCCGGCTCACCGATCGACTGGGCCGCGATGATGCCCACGGCCTCGCCGATGTCGACGAGCTTGCCCGTGGCGAGCGAGCGGCCGTAGCAGGCGGCGCAGACGCCGACCGCGGACTCGCAGGTCAGGACCGAGCGCACCTTGATGTGCTCGATCCCCGCCTCGACGAGCTTCGCGATGAGCACGTCGCCCACGTCGTCGCCGGCCGCGGCGAGCACCTCACCCGAGGCGTCGACCACGTCGGTCGCGAGCGTGCGCCCGTAGACCGAGTTCTCGACGTTCTCGCTGGTGGAGAGGTCGAGGCCACGGTTGGTCCCGCAGTCCTCCTCGCGGATGATGACGTCCTGGCTCACGTCCACGAGGCGCCGGGTGAGGTACCCGGAGTCCGCCGTGCGGAGCGCGGTGTCGGCCAGGCCCTTGCGGGCGCCGTGGGTGGAGATGAAGTACTCCGCCACCGTCAGGCCCTCGCGGTACGAGTGCACGATCGGGCGAGGGATGATCTCGCCCTTCGGGTTCGACACGAGGCCACGCATACCGGCGATCTGACGCACCTGCATCCAGTTGCCTCGAGCCCCGGAGGACACCATGCGGTAGATGTTGTTGCTGACGGGGAGGTTGTCCTCCATCGCCTTCGCAACCTCCGCCGTGGCGCGGTTCCAGATCTCGATGAGCTCCTGACGACGCTCGGCGTCGGTCGTGAGGCCCGTCTCGTACTGGGTCTG
>NZ_JAODBE010000137.1 GCF_025463795.1 Amnibacterium sp. | reverse complement strand
GGTCGTAGCCGGTGACGAACAGGGTCTGGAGACGAACGAAGAGCGCGAGCATTGTGGTTTCCCCCATGGATAGTTGAGTGGTGGCGCGGGTCAGTCCGGTGGTCCTCCGGGATCCCCATCCCGGTGGCGTCCTGTCGCCGAGCAGAAGTTAGCGGGATATTCCCAGCCAGGGATACGCCCGACTTCGAGTGTCAGCAGGTCGGAGGACACGCCGGGGTACAAGGTGGAACGGCTGGTCACGCGCCGATCACCGGTCGAGGGGGCTGCCGTCCATGGTCGGGGAGGTGGGGTGCGGGGGCACGATCGGGCCGCTCGGCAGCACGGCGAGCACCGGCCGTCCCCAGTCGAGCACCCGGTACCTGCCGCAGCTGATCGTGCGCAGCGCCGGTCCCGCGGAGCCCGTCGAGAAGGCCGGCGTCGAGGGGTCCGCGACGAGGAACGAGACGCGGGTCACCGTGTAGTCGGCCCGGTCGGTCAGCCACGGCTCGGCCCGCAGATCCCGGTCGACCTGCAGCAGCCGGCGGGGATCCGCCAGGAGGGCCTTCGGTCCGCGGATGGTCTGGAACAGCCCGGCGCCCGTGCGGCCGCTCGTCGTGATCCAGGTGTCGAGGCAGCGGATGTCGGCGTCCGGGGTCGCCGCGCCGGCGGCGGTGATCCCCGCACCCGCGACGCCGGCGACCGTCAGCACGACGGCGAGCGCCACGCGTGGTGCGCGCGGACGCAGCAGATCTCGGATGCGCGGCGGCAGCGGCACGAGCACGAGGGGGAGCAGGGGCGCGAACCACGCCGGCTGCAGGTAGCGGAGCGCCGCGGTGCCGAGCAGTACCGTGCCGGCTGTGACGATCACGGGGGTGACGACCGCGATGGCGAGGAGCGCGGCCGGCGCTGTGCGGCGAGCGCGGGTCGCGCGCACGAGCAGCAGCACGTCGAGCACGAGCACGGTGTCGATCGCGGAGACCGAGGCGAGGCCCTCGGCGCTCGAGGTGCGGTCGATCAGGTGGTGCACGAGGTAGGCCAGCGTGGGCAGCGCGTTCGACGGATCCGCGTACGACCCGGGGTCGCGCACGATGACCGAGGCGAACGGGATCCGCAGCAGGAACCCGGCGACGGCGCCCGTGGCGAGGCCCGCGCCGAGCAGCCCGGCGCGGCGCAGCGGCACGCGACGGGTGCCGACGAGCACCGCGGCAGCGACCGCGAGGGGGGCTGCGGCCCAGGCGAGGAACAGCGGGTTCGTGAGCACCGACCCGGCGGTCACCGCCCCGAGCGCGATCCCGGCCCCGCCCGCCCGGCGTCGGGGGCTCGCGAGGACGGCGGTGCCGAGCCCGGCGGCCACGACCGTGGCGAGGACGGTGGCGCTGTAGTAGGTGGTCGTGGCGAGCAGCGACGGCAGCTCGAGGCTGTCCCACGCGGCCGTGGAGTCGAGGAAGGTGAGGGCCGTGAAGGCCGTGAAGGCGGTGAGCGCGCCCGCGACCCCCTGCGCCCGCGGCCCCCGGCGCACGAGCGCGGCCACGAGCCGCAGCGCCGCGTAGAGCAGCACGAGGTTCACGACCGCGTCGATCGCGAGGCTCGCCCGCACGCCGAGGCCGAGCGCGGCGGTCGCGTCGTAGAGCCCCCGCTCCGGCAGGAAGAGCACCGATGACAGCGCCCAGCGCTGCGGCTCACCGGCCGTCGCGGACGCGCGCATCATCGGCAGCAGCACCGAGTCGGCGTCCGAGAAGAGCACCCAGGCACGCGGGGTGAGGCAGAGGTGCGCGACGGCCGCGAGCGCGAGAGCCACCGCCGCGCCGAGCCCCGCGGCCTCGACGGCGAGCGGCCGCCGGGCCGTCCGGAGCGGCCCGTCCCGGGTCGGGGCGGCGACGGTCGTGCTCACGGCGTCCCCCCTCGTCCCCTCGGCCGGATGTCGGGCGAACGCTAGCGGCTCGCGGACGCGCGATCGATCCGCCGGGCCGCCCGGTCCCCTCTGCGCTCCAGCAGGACGATCCCGGCCGAACAGGACATCTCCGGCCCGACGTCCCTCCTCGGGCGGCTCAGTCCCGCAGGGGGCCGCCGCGCTCGTCGATCAGCTCGAGCAGGTGCTTCACCACGCGGTCGCCGCTCGCGCGCACGCCGTCGTGCTCCCACTCGTTGGTGACCCAGGGGTGCAGGGCGCCGACGCCGGCGGCGGTCTCGAGCTGCAGGCCCGAGTCGACGTAGAGGTCGTCGAAGTACACGGCCGCCGCGACCGGCACCTCGTTCGCCGCGAGCCGGTCGCGGTCGTACAGCGGACCCCAGTCGCTGCGCCGGGCGAGCGCCTCGGCGGTGTCGCGGAACGGCCTGAGCAGCCGGATCTCCTCGAACATCCAGGGGTACATCATCTCGGCGGTGAAGCGCAGCGGCCGGGCGGCCTCGGCGAACTCCGGGTGCCGCTCGTGCTCGGCCTGCGCGGCCCATCCGGTCGGCCCGGAGTGCTCGTCGGCGTAGATCGGTTCCTGCAGCACCGCCCACAGCGGGCCGTCGGCGAAGTCGGTGCCGGCCTGCACCCCGGCCAGGAAGGTGTCGGAGAGCTCGCCGTCGGACGAGGAGAACGCCTCGTCGACCAGCCAGTGCACCTCCTCGAACCCGGGGCCCATGCCGAAGCCGGCACCCAGGTGCTGGAAGCGGTGCACGGTGAGCACGTCGCCGTCCGGCAGCCGCACGTCGCCGGCTGCGAGGCGATCGGCGATCCGGGCGATCACGGCGGTGTCGCCCGGGTAGCGGCGCTCGTACTCGCGGTTCTTCGCGAGCGCCCGCGGATAGGTGCGGCGGTAGACCTCCGCTGCGTCGGGGGTCAGGGAGGCGAGGCCGCCCATGACGAGGCACGACGCGAGCCCCTCCGGCGCGAGCGAGAGGTAGGTGAGCGTGAGGAAGCCGCCGTAGCTCTGCCCGATCGTCGACCAGCGGTGGCCGCCGAACACGGTCCTGCGGAGGTGCTCCGCGTCGCGCACGATCGAATCGGCCCGGAAGCGGGTGAGGTGAGCGGCGCCCGCCTCGCCGGAGCCGAAGGACCGGGCACTGGCCGCGTCGATGCGCGTGCTGCGGCCGGTCCCGCGCTGGTCGAGCAGTACGACGCGGTAGCGCTCGAGCAGCACGCCGAGCCAGCCGGAGGCGTCCGTGGGCCGGGGCGACTTGCCGCCGGGCCCGCCCTGGAGGAAGCAGATCAGCGGCAGGTCGTCGTGGCGCTTCGCCGGGCTGACGACCTCGCGTGCGAACACCTCGATCCCGGGGCCGGCGGGGTCCGTCCAGTCGAGCGGGACGGGCACCACGTGGTCGCGGACGAACAGCCCGGGGATCGTGTACTCGGCGGTGATCACCCCCTCATCCTGCCGGGAGCAGAGCGGAGCAGGTCGAGCGCATCGATCGGGCGACCGGCCCGTCGATAGGGTGGCGACGTGGCGGCGACGACGCGCGGGCGGGGCGTGTTCGCGCTCGTCGGCCTGCTCGTCGTCGTGGAGTTCTCCTCCGGCGTTCTGCAGGGCTACTACACGCCGCAGCTCACCGACATCGCGCGGCTGCTCGACATCCGCGACCCGGACGTCAACTGGCTCGAGGCCGCCCAGCTGATGCTGTCGACGATCCTCGTGCCGATCCTCGCGAAGGCCGGCGACCTGGTCGGTCACCGGCGGATGCTCCTCGTGTCGCTCGCGGTCACCGCCCTCGCGTCGCTCGGGCTCGCCGTCACCTCGAGCTTCCCGCTGTTCGTCGGCCTGTGGGCGATCCAGGGGATCTACTCGGCCTGGCTGCCGCTGGAGGTCGCCCTCATCGCCCTGCGCGCGACCGCTCGGCCGGACCCGGCGGCGGCGACCAGGGCGGGGAGCGGCGTGATCGTGGCGGCGCTCGAGGCGGGCGCCATCGCCGGCGCGCTGGCCGGCGGCTCCGCGACCGCGCTGCTCGGGTCGCTGCATCTCGCGCTGCTCGTGCCGGGCGTGCTCGTCGCGATCGCGTTCTTCGCCGTGCTGCTCGGCGTGCCGGCGGGGGAGGGGCGGTCGTCGGGCAGGATCGACGCCCGGGGCGCCGTGCTGCTCGCCGTGGCGCTCTCCGTGCTCACCGGCGGTCTCAGCCTGCTGCGGCTGACCCCCGGCGCGGCGCTGCCCTGGGTCGTCACCGCCGCCGGGGTCGCGCTGCTCGTCGTGTTCGCCCTCGTCGAGCGGCGGACGGAGGATCCCCTCATCGACGTGCGCGTGCTCGCCCGCCCCGCGCTCTGGCCCGTGCAGCTCACCGCGCTGCTGTTCGGCGTGAGCGTGCTCGGCGCCCAGGGGCCGCTGTCGACGTTCGCCAGAACCGATCCGAGGACGGTCGGCTACGGGCTCGGCCTCGGCTCCGGCGCGCTCTCGATCCTGATCGGCGTCTACGTGCTGTTCCTGCTCGTCGGCGCGCTGCTGCTCGGCCCCGTGTCGCGGCGCATCGGCGCTCGTCGCACCCTCATGGCCGGCGCGGCCCTCGTCGGCGTCGGCTATCTCGCGCTCGTGCCGTTCCACGCGGCGCTCGGCGAGCTGCTCGGCGCGATGGCCGTCGCGGGTCTCGGTTCGGGCGTCCTCGTCGCCGCGCTGCCGGCCGCCGCCGCCGCGGTCGCCCCCGCGGGCCGTACCGCCGTCGCCACCGGCCTGACCAACACCGGCAAGACACTCGGGGGCGCGTTCGCGTCCTGCGCGTTCGCGATCGCGCTCGCCGCCGGCGCACCCCTCGGGCCGGACGGCCGGGTCGGCACGGCCGGCAGCCTCAGCGGCTACCTCACCGTCTGGATCCTCTGCGGGGTCACCGCGCTGCTCGCCGCCGCCTGCCTCGCCGTCGTGCCGGCGGGCGCGCTCGAGCGCCGGCCGGAACCGGTCCCGGTCGAGCCGTGAGCGCCGCGGATCACCTCGCGGCACTGGTCGCCGTGCCGACGATCTCCGCGACGCCGGATCCTGCGGCCCTCGGCGCGCTGCACGACCGGATCCGGGAGCTCTACCCGCGCGTCCGGGACGCGCTCGAGTGGGAGGCGGTCGGCGAGGGCGCGCTCCTCCTCACGTGGCGCGGCGGGCCGGCCGCGCCCGTCGTGCTGATGGCGCACCAGGACGTGGTCCCCGTCGCCGACCAGCGCTGGACCGCGGATCCGTTCGCGGGCCGCGTCGACAGCGGCGTCGTGATCGGCCGCGGCGCGCTCGACGACAAGGGGGCCCTCGTCGCGATCCTCGAGGCGGTGGAGTCGCTGCTCGCGGAGGGGGTGGAGCCGCCCGGCGACGTGCACTGCTGCTTCGGCCACGACGAGGAGGTGGCGGGCTCGGGCGCCCGCGCGATCGCCGCGCTGCTCCGCGACCGCGGTGCGCGCCCCGGCCTCGTGGTCGACGAGGGCGGCGCCGTCGTGGAGGGCGTGCTCCCCGGGGTGCGCGGGCCGCTCGCGGTCGTCGGCCTCGCCGAGAAGGGCGTCGCCACCGTCCGGCTCACCGCCAGAGCGGCAGGAGGCCACGCGTCCGTGCCGCCCCGGCGCAGCGCGCCCGGCCGCCTCGCCGCCGCCCTGCTCCGCCTCGAGCGGCATCCGCAGCCCGCCCGCACCAGTCCCGTCGTGGCCGGCATGGCCGCGGCGCTCGCCCCGCGCCTCGTTCGACCGCTGCGCCCCATCGTGGCGGCGCGGGCCGTCCGGCCCCTGCTCGGCCCCGCCCTGGGCCTCGTCGGCGGGACCGCCGGCGCCCTCGCCCGCACCACCGTTGCCGTCACCCGCGTCTCGGCCGGTACGGCCGACAACGTGCTCGCCGCCGAGGCGACGGCGGTGCTGAACATCCGGGTCGCGCCCGGCGATCGGCTGGCAGAGGTGGTCGAGCGGATCCGCAGGACCGTCAAGGACCCCGACGTGGAGGTGGCGCTCGTCGACGGCCACGAGGCCTCGGCGGTCTCGCGCGGGGAGGGGCCGGCTTGGGAGCGGATGGTCGCCGCGATCGCCGCGGCCTATCCGGACGCGCTGCCCGTTCCGTACGTGATGGTGCAGGCCAGCGACGCCCGCTGGTTCGCCCACGACTGCGACGCCGTCTACCGCTTCCTGCCGTTCGCGATCTCCGCCGAGCAGCTGGCCGCGATCCACGGACCGGACGAGTCGCTCGACGTCGCGGCGCTCGAGGCGGGCATCCGCTTCTTCCGCGCCCTCATCACGACCCCCTGAGGTGCGGACCCCCCGAAGAGGGGGTTGTCCCCAGTCCAGGGGGTCCCCGGTCTGGGGTTTACCTCCCGGTCGACCCCCTCCCTACGGTGATGCGACCGGGACTCTCGTTCCGGACGCGCCGACGGGCGCGGGACCAGTAGGAGCTCCCCACATGTCGCTCACCGGAGTGTCATCCTCCAACGCCGACGTCTTCGGCGTGCCGTTCGTCGAGCTGCTCGAGTTCCCGATCGAGCGTGAGGCGGCCCTCAGCGTCACCGCCGCGCTCTGCCGGCGGCACCACCTCCTGCCCATCGCGCGGGAGGGCGCGACCCTCGTGGTCGCGATGGCCGACCCGGACGACATCCTGGCCCTCGACGACGTCGCCGCCGCGACCCGGCTCCGCATCCGCCGCGTCGCCGCCGAGCCCTCCGACCTGGCGAACGCCATCGACCGGTTCCACCGCGCCGACGACGAGCTCTCCGACCTGAGCAACACGCTCGTCGAGCAGAGCGACGTCCCCGACCTCGAGGACGGCCCCGCCGAGGACGACGACGCCCCGATCGTGCGCTTCGTGAACCTGCTCATCAGCCAGGCCGTCCAGGACCGCGCCTCCGACATCCACGTCGAGCCCGGCGAGCGCGCCCTCCGCGTCCGCTACCGCATCGACGGCGTGCTCGCCGAGGTGCAGTCGGTGCCGACGAACATCCAGGCCGGCGTCATCTCGCGGCTCAAGATCATGGCCGACCTCGACATCGCCGAGCGCCGCCGCCCGCAGGACGGCCGGATCAACGTGATGCATGCCGGCCGCAAGATCGACCTCCGCGTCGCCACGCTGCCCACGGTGCACGGCGAGAAGGTCGTCATGCGGATCCTGGACACGTCCGGCAGCGCGCGCACCATCGGTGACCTGAACATGGTCGGCAAGAACTTCGAGGCGTTCCGGGCCGGCTACACCCGCCCGAACGGCATGATCCTCGTCACGGGCCCGACCGGGTCCGGCAAGTCGACGACCCTCTACACCGCGATCCAGGAGGTCTCGAACCCCTCGATCAACGTGATCACGGTCGAGGATCCGGTGGAGTACCGGATGTCCGGCATCAACCAGGTGCAGATCAACTCGAAGGCCGGCCTCACGTTCGCGTCGGCCCTGCGCAGCATCCTGCGCAGCGACCCCGACGTCGTGCTCATCGGTGAGATCCGGGACCACGAGACGGCGCAGATCGCCATCGAGGCCGCTCTCACCGGCCACCTCGTGCTGTCGACCCTCCACACCAACGACGCGCCGTCGGCCGTCACGCGCCTCGTCGAGATGGGCATCGAGCCCTTCCTCGTCGGATCCGCGCTCGTCACCGTCGTCGCCCAGCGCCTCGCCCGCAAGCTCTGCGACCGCTGCAAGAAGCCGACCGAGTACGACGAGGACTACCTCGCCAAGATCGGCCTGCTGATCGAGGAGGACGAGACGGTCTACGTGCCCGTCGGCTGCACCTCCTGCGCGAACACCGGCTACCGCGGCCGCATCGCCATCCACGAGGTCATGACGATCACCGAGGAGATCGAGCGCCTCACGGTCAACCGCTCCTCGGCGAGCGAGATCAACAAGGTCGCCATCAGCCAGGGCATGATCTCGCTCCGCCAGGACGGCTGGAACAAGGTCTGCCTCGGTCTGACCTCCATCGAAGAAGTCCTCCGCGTCATCGTCTGACCGCGGCTCCCCTTTCCTCTCACCGAACTGGACACCCGAATGAACGTGACCGACACCACCACGGACCAGCCGATCCGTCTCCTCGATGCCGCACTGTCCGAGGTCGTCGAGCTCGGCGGATCCGATCTCCACATCGCCGCAGGCCGCGCCCCCTCGGTGCGCCTCTCGGGCGCGCTGCAGACGCTCACCTCGGTGGGCATCTGGGACGCGGACGACGTGCAGCGCATCCTCGCCGCCTCGATGACGCCGGCGCAGAAGGCGAAGTTCGAGGAGGAGCTGGAGCTCGACTTCGCGTACACGCTGTCGGCCGCGAGCCGCTTCCGCGTGAACGTCTACAAGCAGCGCGACGCGTGGGGGGCGGCCTTCCGGCTCATCCCGACGGAGATCAAGACGCTGTCGCAGCTCGGCATCCCGGCATCCGTCGCGGAGTTCTCCGACCTGCCCCGCGGCCTCGTGCTCGTGACCGGCCCGACCGGTTCCGGCAAGTCGACGACGCTCGCCGCGCTGATCGACCGCGCGAACGAGACCCGCGCCGACCACATCATGACCGTCGAGGACCCCATCGAGTTCGTGCACACGAGCAAGAGGGCCCTCGTCAACCAGCGCGAGGTCGGCGCCGACACGCAGAGCTTCGGCCAGGCGCTCAAGCACGTGCTTCGCCAGGACCCCGACATCATCCTGCTCGGCGAGCTGCGCGACCTCGAGTCGATCTCCGTGGCTCTGACCGCCGCCGAGACCGGCCACCTCGTGTTCGCGACCCTGCACACGTCCGACGCCTCCCAGTCGATCGACCGCATCATCGACGTGTTCCCGGCGCACCAGCAGCAGCAGGTGCGGATGCAGCTGTCACTCACGCTGCAGGGCGTCGTCTGCCAGACCCTCGTCCCGAAGGCGAACGGCCGCGGCCGCGCCGTCGCGGTCGAGGTGCTGAAGATCACGCCGGCCGTCGCCAACCTCATCCGGGGAGCGAAGACGAGCCAGATCGTCACCGCCATGCAGACCGGCTCCGCGATGGGCATGCAGACGATGGACCAGCACCTCGCGGCGCTCGTCTCCGACGGCACCATCACCATGGAGGAGGCGGAGAGCAAGGCGCACGACGTCGAGACCGTCCGTCAGCTCGCCACCACGCCGAAGTTCGGCGGCGCGAAGGACTTCTACTCGATGAGCGGGGTGGGTCGCTGATGGCGGCCGCCGCTCCCGCCGCCAACGCGCAGCGCAGCTACGTCTACAAGGCGCGGGCGCAGGACGGCAAGCTCGTCAAGGGCGCGCTCGACGTGCCGACGGAGGCCGCCGCGGTCTCGCGGCTGAACAGCATGGGGCTCGCGCCGGTCGAGCTCACCGAGAAGCTGCCCGGCACCGGGCTCGAGCGGGAGATCTCGCTCGGCATCTTCGGCAAGCGGATCAAGGTCACGGACCTCGCCGTCGCCAACCGGCAGCTCGCGACCATGACCTCATCGGGCCTCCCGCTGCTGCGCGCGCTGACGATCGTCGCCGACCAGACGCAGAACGAGAAGCTGGCGTCGCTGCTCCACGAGGTCGCCCGCGACGTCGAGACCGGCAGCTCGTTCTCCGACTCGCTGTCCCGGCACCCGTCCGAGATCCCAGCGATCATGATCAGCATGCTGCGCGCCGGCGAGACCGGCGGATTCCTCGACGTCGCCCTCGCGTCCATCGCGACGACGTTCGAGAAGGAGGCGAAGCTGCGCTCCACGATCAAGTCGGCGATGACCTACCCGGTCGTCGTCCTGCTGATCGCGCTGCTCGCCGTCATCGGCATGCTGCTGTTCATCGTCCCGATCTTCAAGAACATGTTCGAGGGCCTCGGCAGCTCGCTGCCGCTTCCGACGCAGATCCTCGTCGACATCTCGGACCAGATGATCTGGGTGCTCCCGACCGGGATCGTGCTCGCGATCGCCTTCGCGACCTGGTGGCGGGCGAAGAAGGACACGGACGGCGTGCGACGGATCGTGCATCCGCTGATGCTCCGGGTCCCGATCTTCGGGCCGCTGATGGGCAAGGTCGCCATCTCCCGCTTCGCCCGCAATCTCGCCAACATGACCGCGGCCGGCGTGCCGCTGCTCCGGGCCCTGACGATCGTCGGGCAGACGTCCGGCAACTGGGTCATCGAGCAGACCGCGCTGAAGGTCGCCGAATCGGTGCGCCTCGGCGGCTCGATGTCGGCGCCACTGGCCGAGGAGAAGATGTTCCCGGTCATGGTCGTGCAGATGGTCGCTGTCGGTGAGGAATCGGGCTCCGTCGACACCATGCTGAGCCGGGTCGCCGACTTCTTCGACGACGAGATCGAGGCGACCGCCGACGCGCTCACGTCCCTGATCGAGCCCGTGCTGATCACCTTCCTGGGCGTCGTCGTCGGCGGCATGGTGATCGCGCTCTACATGCCCATCTTCAGCATCGCGACCGCCGTCAAGTAGCGCGTCCGACTCCTGACGCCGAAGGGCCCCGACTCGGAATCCGAGCCGGGGCCCTTCGGCGCTCGGGCTCCCGGATCGGCCGCCGGCAGCCCTATCGACCGCTTCTCGACGGTGCTGCCCCCAGTTCGGGTGCACGACGGCAACGGGCGGCGCGCCCGGGGCGAGCAGGCCGACGGGGTCCGTCATCCTGCACCGATCGGTCTTGTGGCGGGGGTAGACCGTTCGGACTGCTTTTGTCCCGCCGACTGGGGTCAGAAAACCTGCAAATAACCCCCGTACGGGGTCTGATCAGGTGATTTGCGTGTCCGTAGCGTGTACCCCGATAAGTCCCCCGGCCGATCCGGGGGACCGGCTCCACCTCCACCACTCGAAATGGAAACCAAACCCGTCATGTCCATCACCACCGCCCTCAAGGCTCGTCGCGAGGCCCTGACCGACCGCGAGGCCGGCTTCACCCTCATCGAGCTCCTCGTCGTCGTGATCATCATCGGCATCCTCGCCGCGGTCGCGATCCCGATCTACATCGGTGTCCAGAACAACGCGAAGGACTCCGCCGTCAAGTCGGACCTGGTCAACATGAAGACCTCGGTCGTCGCCTACGGCACCGACAACAACGGCACCGTGCCGACGGCCGCGAACTTCACCCAGGGCAACCTCGGCAAGTACGGCTGGTCGCAGAGCACCAACACGAAGACGGTCAGCTACACGCCGACCGCGACCAACACGTTCTGCATCCTCGGCACCAGCACCACCGGCAACATCTTCTACGTGACCAGCTCCGGGAACGTCTCGGGTGGCACGACCACCACGGTCTGCCCGGCGCAGACCAACTGGTGATCCACCTCGCCTGAACAGGCGGGCGTCCGGTGCCACCACACCGGACGCCCGCCTCCAGGCGGATCGGCCCCGAAAGCCACG
Organism: Amnibacterium sp.; assembly: GCF_025463795.1. GTDB lineage: Bacteria > Actinomycetota > Actinomycetes > Actinomycetales > Microbacteriaceae > Amnibacterium. The sequence goes on along the minus strand of NZ_JAODBE010000137.1, from coordinate 7,834 downwards.
ACCCACCCCCACCCACCCGCTTCTCCCCGAAAGCCGCCCGATGACCTCTGAGCGCGACATGCCCCGGCCCCAGGCCGACGCCGGCATGACCCTCATCGAGGTCGTCGTCGCCCTCCTCGTCTTCGCGATCATCGCCTCCGGCATCGTCGCGGGCATGACGACGATCGCCCGCATGACCAGCGACGACCGGTCCCGCGTCGTCGCCGCCAACCTCGCCGCCGAGCAGACCGACCTCGCCCGCGCGATCGGCGACCCCTTCAAGGTGACCACCGCGACCACGACCCAGTCGTTCCCCACCCCGGACGGCGCCACTCGCGCCTTCACCATCAAGCGGTCGATCTCCTGGGTCTCCTCCTCGGGCGCCGACATCAGCTGCGGCAGCGGGACCAACCTCTTCTTCCTGCGCGTGCACGTGCTCGTCACGTGGGACGGCGAGCTCCCGACCACGGCCCCCGTGCAGACCGACACGGTGCTCGCGCCCGCCGGCCGCATCACGGACCCCACCTCGGGCACGATCGCGGTCTCCGTCGTCGGTTCCGACGGGCTGCCGATGGCCGGCGTCTCCGTCTCCATCGTGCCGACCTCCGGCGGGAGCTCCCTCGCCTCGCAGCCGGACCCCACCAACGTCGACGGCTGCACCTACGAGACGAAGGTCGCGCCCGGCACCTACGCGGTCACCATCGGCAAGTCGGGCTACATCGACGTGAACCAGAACACTGCGCCGTCGAAGCCCGTCGTCGTCACGGTCGGCACCACCCAGTCGGTGTCGTTCCAGTACGACAGGGGCGCCACGTTCCCGGTGGTCTACGCGAACACCTACACGCCTGCCGGCCAGGCGATGGCGGCACACCTGCCGACGGACCTCGACACGACCTTCATCAACTCCACCGCCGGCCTGTACATCACGCACTCACCCGCCGCCAGCATCCTGCTGCACCCGTTCTCCACCGGCTACACGGCTGTCGCCGGGGTGCTCGGGACGAGCAGCGCGAAGACGACCTGCGCCGCGGTCGATCCGGCCGGCTGGTCCGCGGCGAAGGTCTCCGGCACGGACCTCGCCGCCGGGCAGCGGGGCGGAGCGGTCGCTGCCGCCCCGGGGGCCACCGCAGCAGACCTCGACGTGCCCATGGGCGTCGTCTGGGTGAAGGCGTCCGCCGCCGGCTACCTGAAGGCGGTCCAGTCGAACGCCTCTCCCCTGAAGGGGCAGCCGGACTGCAAGGTGCCGTCGACCTACGTGTTCGGCAACGTGCTGAAGAACGGCACCGTCGCCGTGGCCCTGCCGTACGGCACCTGGACCCTCTACTCGGGCTCGACCGCTGCCGCGCAGGTCACCCCGATCGTCGGGGCGAACCTCAGCTCGCCGACCAACGCGCTGCCGAACAACGTCTCGGGCGCCGGCGTCGTCACCCTCGATCCGCGGGCCGCCGGATGAGCGCCCGGAAGGATCTGCGCGATCGGCTGCGCGCCGGCGCGAGCGACGACAGCGGCCTCTCGCTCGTCGAGCTGATGGTCGCGATGATGATCACCGCCATCGTGCTCGCGATCTGCGGCAGCTTCTTCGCCAACGTCGCCAAGCTCACGACCGCCTCGGACACTGCGCGGGACGCGACCGGGCAGGCCGCGATCGCTCTCGACGTGATCGGCAACGTCGTGCGGGTCGCCTCGGACAACCCGACCTCGTCGACGAACATCGACCCCGCCGTCGTCGCCGGCACGCCGAAGAGCCTGACGGTCACCGCCTGGGCGAACACGGACGAGACGAACCCCTCGCCGTCGCAGGTGCGGTTCGCGCTCGACGCGGGAGGCTACCTCGTCGAGACGACGACCCTCGGCGTCCCGAACAACGGCTACTTCGGCTTCACCGGCGCGGTCACGACCCGCACGGTCGCCGGCCCGTTCGAGACCACCGGCGCCGCGCCCTTCTTCTCCTACCTCGACCAGAACGGAGCGCTGCTCTTCCTCTCCGGCGGGGCGCTCTCGACGGCCCAGCGCCCGCTCGTCACCTTCATCAGCGTCACCGCGACGGTCGCGCACCTGAACTCCGCGGGGGAGGACGACCCGATCGTCGTCACCTCGGCGATCGGCATGCCGAACCTGGCCCGCGACGTCGACCCGAACACGGCGATCCAGCAGGTGCCGATCCCCACGCCGACCCCGATCCCGACGCCGACGCCCACGCCGACGCCCACGCCGACGCCCGTCCCCACGGTGACCCCGACCCCGACCGTGACCCCGCCGACGCCGAGCCCGACGCCGACCGCGACGCCGACCGTCACGCCGACGCCCGTCCCGACGGGGACGCCGACGCCGAAGCCGACGCCCACGCCGACCCCGACGCCGACCCCCACGCCGACGCCGACCCCCACGCCGACGCCGAAGCCGACGCCGACGCCGACGCCGACGCCGACGCCCACTCCGATCGTTGGGGACGCATCATGACCGAGCCCAAAGACCGCGGTGCCGCGCTGATCATCGTGATCGGCATCGGCCTCGTCATGGTGCTGATGATCACCACCGGGCTGTCGGTGGCGCTGTCCGGCATGCGGCAGTCGTCCAGCGAGGCCGACCACGACGCGGCGCTCGACGCCGCCTACGCCGGCGTGCAGGACTACCTCGCGCGGGTGAACGCCGACGACACCTATACGAGCTACGGCAACCCGGCCTCCACGTTCAGCGCGTCCAGCGCCGTCAAGCTGCCGAAGACCACCAATCCCGCCTTCAACGTCAAGGCGGGACAGGCCTGGGCCGCGGTGCCCGGCAGCAACAGCCGCGCCTCGTTCCGCTACGAGGTGGACACGTCCCTCTACAAGACCACGGGCGTCGTCCGGGTGCGCGCCACCGGCCGGGTCGGCACGACCACCCGCACCGTGCTGTCGAACATCCGCGTGCGCGGCTTCGTCGACTACATCTACTTCACCGACTACGAGCTGCAGGACCCGAAGCTGACGGGCAAGCCCGCGAGCTGTGTGGTGCACGCGTGGGAAGGAAGGGCCTCGAGCTGCGGCACGATCCAGTTCGCCAAGACCGACCACCTGAACGGCCCCGTCCACTCGAACGACACGCTCGTCATCTGCGGGTCGACGTTCGACAGCGCGGTCACCACGGCGAACACCGGCAACCCGATCTACACGATCCCGTCCGGCTGCTCCGCCGCCAAGTTCGGGCCCGCCTCGATCACCCGCGCAGCCACGCTGCCGATGCCGCAGACCAACTCCGCGATGCAGGCCGAGACGCGCTCCGACCTCAGCAACAGTCCGGGCTGCCTCTACACCGGGCCGACGCAGGTCACCTACAACGCGGACGGGACCATGACCGTGGTGTCGCCCTGGACGCGGTACACGAACATCACGGCCACCTCTGGGTCCGACCCCGCTCAATGCGGCTCCGTCTCCGCACTGCACTCGGCGGCCGGGGCCACCGTGCCGCAGCTCGACGCGAATCTCCTGTTCGTGCAGAACGTCCCGTCCGACCCGGCCGACCCGAACTACTCGAGCACCGACTCGACCGGCCTGCCCGCCGGGCTCGAGTGCCTCGGCACCGACGGGTCCGCCGTGCTCGCCGACTCGAACGCGAGCTCCGGCTGGCGCTACAACGGTGTGCAGTACCCCGCCGTCGGCGAGGCGCCCACCTCGGGCTGGTACCTGAACGGCACCGACCCGACCAGATGGGACACGACGTCGCCGGCCTACGGATGCCGGAGCGGCGACCTCTTCGTGCGGGGAACGGTGACCGCGCAGACCACCGCCGCGAGCGAGAACTACGTCTACGTCACCGGGGACATCAAGGACAAGGACAAGAACAGCGACGTGCTCGGCCTCGTCGGCCAGAACGGTGTGCTCGTCTACAACCCGATGTCCGCGCTCGGCCTGCCGCTGAACCTCGGCGGCAACCGCGAGATCGACGCCGCGATCGTGTCGGTCGCCCACACGTTCCAGGTGCAGAACTTCGACAAGGGGCCCGCCCGCGGCACGCTCACGGTCTTCGGCTCGCTCGCGCAGAAGTTCCGCGGCCCCGTGGCCACGAGCGCGAACGGGGTGATCATCACGGGGTACGCGAAGAACTACGCGTACGACCCGCTGCTGGTCGCCGTCACCCCGCCGAAGTTCCTCGAGCCGTCCGCGACGAGCTTCATCCTCGTGCGCTACGCCTCCGTCGACAACGCCTTCGATGCCTCGGGAGCCCCGCTGTGACCCCAGTCCTCATCCTCGCCGTGGGGATGTTCGGCCTCCTGATCGGGTCGTTCCTCAACGTCGTCGCGTACCGGGTGCCGATCGGCATGTCCGTCGTGGCCCCGCCGTCGGCCTGCCCCGGCTGCGGGACGCCGATCTCCGCGCGGGACAACGTGCCGCTGCTCTCCTGGGCGCTGCTGCGCGGCGCCTGCCGGCACTGCCGCATGCCGATCTCGGTGCGCTACCCGCTCGTCGAGGCAGCGACCGGGATCGTCTTCGCGGTCGCCGCGCTGCCCTTCCTGCCGCGCCTCACCGCCGCCACGGATCCGCGGATCGCGCTCGCCGGCGGGCTCGAGCTCGTGGCCTACCTCTACCTCGCCGCGATCTCCGTGGCGCTCGCGGTGATCGACCTCGACGTGCGTCGCCTTCCGGACGCGATCGTGCTGCCGTCGTACGTCGTCGCCGTCGCGCTCCTCGTGGCGGTCGACCTGCTCCGCGGGGACGCCGCGAAGCTGCCCCTCGTCGTGCTCGGCGGAGCGGGCTCGTTCCTCTTCTACTACCTGCTGCGCGTGCTGAAGCCGGGCGGCATGGGCCTCGGCGACGTGAAGCTCGCCGGCGTCCTCGGCCTCTACCTCGGTCAGGCTGGGCTCGCCCAGCTCCTCGTCGGCACCTTCGCCGCGTTCGTGCTCGGCGGGGTCGCGGGCGTCGCCCTGATCGTCGCCCGCCGCTCCACGCGGAAGAGCACGATCCCGTTCGGCCCCTGGATGCTCGGCGGCGCCTGGATCGGGATCCTCGCCGGGGCTCCGCTGGGGGACGCCTACCTGCGGCTCGTCGGAGTCGCATGACCGCTTGCACCTCGATCACGCTCCGGCGTTTCAACCACCACTTGAACCCTCTCACCGAAAGAATCCGCCCCTGATGTCCAAGAATCTGATCGGCATCGACTTCGGACACGGCGTGATCCGTGCCGCCGAGGTCGCCCCCGGGAAGCGCCGCCCGGTCGTGCACCGCTACCACGAGGTGACCGTCTCGACGGACGCCGTCAAGGAGGGCGTCGTGGTCGACCGCGACGCCGTCGTCGACGCCCTCCGCCGGCTCTGGGCCGAGGCCAAGTTCACGACGAAGAACGTCGTGATCGGCATGGGCAGCCAGCAGGTTCTCATCCGAGAGCTCGTCGTGCCGAAGATGTCCCTCGCCCACGTGCGCGAGACCCTGCCGTTCCGCGTGCAGGACCTGCTCCCGCTGCCGGTCGAGGACGCCGTGCTCGACTTCTTCCCGATCGAGGAGATCGACGCCGACGGCAGCCCCGCGCTCCGTGGGCTGCTCGTCGCCGCGACGCGGGAGTCGGTGCTCGCGAACGCGTTGGCCGCGGAGGCCGCGGGCCTCCACACGGTCGACGTCGACCTCATCCCGTTCGCGGTCAGCCGCACCTCGGCGACCCTCACCACCGACGCGACCGAGGTGCTCCTGCACATCGGCGCCGTGTCGACCAGCATCATCGTCGTGCAGGGCGGCGTGCCGCAGTTCATCCGGGTGCTGCCCTCCGGCGGCGCCGAGCTGACGGCCGCGCTCGCCGAGCGGATGGGCGTCGACGCCGCGCGCGCCGAGGAGGTCAAGCGCAGAGTCGGGCTCGTGCCCGACGCCGACGACCCCGAGGCGACGATCGTCGCGCGCATCAACCGGGAGAACGCGGACGAGCTGATCCAAGCCGTGCGCTCGACCATCTCGTTCTACCGCCACTCGCACGAGGACCTCGACGTCGAGGGCATCGTGCTGTCCGGCGGCGGCGCCCTGCTCCGCGGCTTCGCCGAGGCCCTCGCAGCCGCGACCGACGTACCGGTGAGCTTCGGCAGCGCCATCGAGCGCTTCACGATCGGCAGCCACGTCGACGAGGCACTGCTCCTCGCCGCCGGCCCCGCCCCCGCCGTCGCGCTCGGCCTGACCATGAGGAGTGCAGCATGAGCATCGAGGACACCAAGCGCAAGCGGGCCGCAGCGCAGCACCTCGCCGACGAGGCGGGCGGCGCTCCCACCAAGCAGCGGCAGCGGCCGATCGTCGGCACCTTCGCGCAGGTCTCGCTCCTGCCACGGGAGATGCTGCAGGCCGACCACCGTCGCGCAGTGCGCCGCCGCCTCGTCGCGGGGGTCGTGCTGACCGCCGTCGTCGTCGCCGCGGGCATCGCCGGGTCCGCAGCCCTCGCCGTCGGGGCGACCGCCTCCCTGGCGGTGCAGAACGCGCAGGCCGCACAGCTCACGCAGCAGCTCACGAAGTACCAGGCCGTGCAGCAGCTGCAGGGCAAGCTCGCCCTCGGCAAGGCCGCCGTGCGCGTCGGCTCCTCGACCGCCGTGGACTGGGACACCGAGATCGACCGCATCAAGTCGAAGATCCCGGCGGGCTACAAGATCACCGCGATCTCCACGGACGCGGCGTCGCCGGTCACCGACTACGCGCAGGGCGGCACCCCGCTCGACGCGCCCCGCGCCGCCACCGTGACCATCACCGCGAAGACGTCGTCGCTCTCGCAGCTGCCGACGTGGATCTCCGCGGTCACGGCGCTGCCCGAGGTGGCCGACGCCTCGCCGTCGGTGAACACCGCCGACTCCTCGAAGTACACGGTGGTGCTCACCACGCACCTCACGACCAAGGCGTACATGACGCCGCTGACGACGGGAGCCGGCCAGTGAGAAACAGCCTCCGCCTCTGGGTGATCGGTTCCGTCGTCACGATGGCGGCGCTCGTCGCCGGCGGGTGGTTCGTCGGCGCGCAGCCGCTGCTCGCCGCCGCGTCGTCGGCATCCGACTCCGCGAACGAGATCGCCGCCACCAACCAGACGACGCAGATCCGCCTCGCCGGGCTCGAGAAGCAGTCGAAGGACATGGCCGGCCTGCAGGCCGAGGTCGACAAGGCCCGCACGGCCGTCCCGACCTCGCTCGACGCGAACAGCTTCGTGGAGCGGATCAACCAGATCGCGGCATCCAGCTTCGTGACCGTGTCCGTCGTGTCGGTCGCTCCCGGAACCGCCCAGGCCTACTCGCCGCCCGCGTCCGTGACCACGGCCGAGGCCGCGGCCGCCGCCGCCGCGCAGCCCAGTGCATCGCCGAGCCCGAGCGCCTCCGCGGCGCCGGTCGCGGCGACGCCGACCGTGCCGGTGCTCGCCGCGACCGACCCGTCGATCACCGGGGCGAACTTCACCCTGGTGCCGATGACGGTGTCGGTGAAGGGCACGCAGGAGGGCACGCTGCGGTTCGTGCACGCCGTGCAGACCGACACCCGCCTGTTCCTCGTGACCGGGTACTCGCTGTCGACGGACGGGGTGTCCGGCGGCAAGGTGCTCGCCACGCTGAACGGCTACATCTACGCGCTGAAGCAGTAGCGCTTCGGCAGGCGGGCGGCGGGAGGGTTCCTTCCGCCGCCCGCCTGTCCGCGGAGCGTCCCTGGGGGAGGGGCGCCCCGCCCGCCGCCGGTGCGCCGGCCGTCTCGAGGGGACATCGATGGGGGGATCAGCCGGCCGGGCGATCCGCGCTGCGGCGTGCATCGCGGTCGCCGCCGTGCTCGCCGGAGCGGCCCCGGCCGTCGCGGTCGCCGACCCGCAGCCCGACGGCGACGGGACGACCGCGTTCGTCGCCGCGACCGTCGGAACCGCCCCGACCGCGGCCGCGCTCGAC
>NZ_JAODBE010000102.1 GCF_025463795.1 Amnibacterium sp. | reverse complement strand
GCCGGTGATCCCGGCCTCGATGAGTGCGACGGCGCAGGGGCCGGTGCGGCCGTGGTGGTTGCAGGGCTCCAGGGTCACGACGGCGGTGGCACCGGCCGCCGCGCCCGGCGCGAGCCGCTGCAACGCGTCCACCTCGGCGTGCGGGGTACCCGAGCCGCGGTGGAACCCCTCGGCGAGCACGGTCCCGTCGGGCGAGAGGAGCACGCAGCCGACCTGCGGGTTCGGGCCGCCTGCGGGCCCGAGCGCGGCGAGCTCGAGCGCGCGGCGCATCGCGGCCTCGGTGCTCGTCGCGACGGCGGTCATGCGGTCCTCGGTGCGGTCGGGGTGCTCCGGGGACGGGTGCTGCTCGGCGGGGGCGCGACGCGCGCGCGACCGTCCCGTGCTTCTCCCATCCAGACTGTGACTGTCGGTTCCGGAGTTCCACCGGATCGGCCCCGCCCGCGCCGCCCCTCGCGGGGCGTTTCGGACGGGGTTCGCGGACTATGACCGCCGGTTCGGAATTGCACCGACCCCGGAGCACGTGTTCGTGTTGCTGCTTCTCTACCAGAACCCTGGGCCGTCGCGCCTATTCCCGGGTCGCTTCGTGACGTCCTCCACCCCATTCGTGACTTGCCACTTCCGCCCCCTTCAGCGGGCCCGAAGGGTACGAAAGTGGCAACTCACGGCCGGAGGATCGGGGCGAGCGCCGCCAGCACCGCGTCGGGCTGCTCCACGGCCGCGAAATGGCCGGCGCCCTCGAGCACCGTCTCCGCGAAGTCCGGGATCAGGCGGGCGAGGGCGGCGCCGTCATGCGCGCCGGTGAACACGTCGTGCCCGCCACGGACGGACCGCACCGGGCAGCGGATCCGCCGCCAGCGGCCGAGGTCGTAGCCCGCGGCCTCGCGGCACGCTGCGACGAACGCTCCTGGCCGCACCTCGTCGGCGAGGGCCTCGATCACCGACGGATCCGGCCTGCTCGCGAAGAGGGGTGCGGCGAGCGTGCCGAGCACGCCGAGGCGGTGGAGGCCGCCGACGAGCGGCCGGCCTCCGCCGGGCAGGCGCGCGAGGGTGCGCATCCCGAGCAGCATCCCCGCGAACCACGGCAGGCGGGCGCCGCCGCGGATCGGCGACCGCACCGCGGCGACGACCGCCGAGGCCGTGGGGGAGACGAGGCCGACCCCGAGCACGGCGTCCGGCCGCCGGGCGGCGAGGTCGAGGGCCGCGAACCCGCCGAGCGAGTGCCCGAGCAGCCGCCAGGACCGGTGTCCGGCGTCCTCCGCGACCTGCTCGATCGCGGTCGCCAGGACCTCGACCTGCGGCACGGGACCGGGGGATCCGCCCCAGCCCGGGAGGTCGACGGCGATCACGTCGCGCAGCGGGGCCGGCGTGCGGTCCGACGCGGCGAGCAGCGGCGTCCAGGTCGTCCAGGACCCGGCGGCGCCGGGCAGGAGGATCGTCGCCGGTCCGCCGGCGGGACGGCCGGCATGCACGAGGAGCGGGCCGGCGGCCGTGCCGACGATCCGGCGGCGCAGGCCGAGCGCGGCGGGATCGGTCTGCAGCGGAACGGGCACGCGAGGGGTTCGGAGCCGACCGGCTCCGCGAGGTCAGCCCTGCACGGCCGGGCGAGCGGGGGAGAGGTCGGCGAGCACGCCCTCGAGCCCCGGGATCGCCGACGGCGTGCCGAGCAGGTCGTCCGCGACGACGGCACCGAGCGCGGCGGACGTCTGGATCCCGTAGCCGCCCTGCCCGGCCAGCCAGTAGAAGCCGGGCACGGCGCCGTCCCGTCCCACGACCGGCACGGCGTCGGGCGCGAGGGTGCGAAGACCTGTCCACGTCGTCGCCGCCTCGCGGAGGTCGAGGTCGGTGACCGCGTTGACGCGCTCGAGCACGGTGGCGACGACCTCGGCGCGGGGCCGGGCGTCCTCGGGCTCGCTCGGCTCGTCCTCGAGGGCCGACGCGAGGATGCCGGTGCCCCGCGGCCGGAAGTAGAAGGTGTCGAGGGCGTCGGCCACCATCGGCCATGCCGGATCCACGGGGCGCCCGGCGGGCACCCCGACCGCGACCGTGCGCCGCAGGGGCTGCAGCCGCCGGGATCGGGCCCCGAACAGCGCCGCCACCCGCTCCACCCAGGCGCCCGCCGCGTTCACGACCACCGGCGCCTCGACGGCGGCGGCGCCCGCCGTGAGCCGCCAGGCGTCGCCGGTCCGCACCGCACCGTCGACCCGTGCCGAGGGCAGCACGACCGCGCCCGCGTCCACGGCGGTCGACCGGTACGCCTCGAGCAGCGCCGGCACGTCGACCTCGACGGCCGAGCGGTCGATGCCGGCCGCGTGCACCGCATCCGGCCGGAGGGCGGGCAGCAGCCGCACGGCCTCGGCGGCGTCGAGCTCCTCGAGGCCCGCGACGGTGGCGAGCAGCTCGTCGAGATGAGAGCGGTCGCCGGTCGTGGACACCCAGAGCAGCGGCCGCGGCGTGAAGATCGGCCGACCGAGGCGCTCGGCGATGGCCTGCACCCGGGGGATGGACGCGCTCGTCAGCCGGCGCACCGGTGCCGGCCCGTAGGTCGGCTGCATCTGCTCCGCCGACCGGCTCGACGTGTGGTGGTACAGCCGTGGCTCGGCCTCGAGCACGACGACCCTGGCCCGGCTGCCGACCGCTGCGGCCAGGGAGAGGCCGGCGATCCCGCCGCCGATGATCGCGATGTCCGCCGTCGTGGTCACGCCGCCTCCGTCCGGTCGAGGAGCAGGCCCGGCAGGTCGCCGAGGCCCGAGATCACGGGGAGGCCGAGCCGTCGCGCCTCGGCGAGGTCGGCCGGATCCACGTCGACCGCGCCGCGGTCGAGCCAGATGCCCGTCATGCCTGCGGTCGCCGCGCCGACGGCGTCCGTGCGGATCCGGTCGCCGACGTACGCGCAGGCGTCGAGCCGCACGGTGAAGCGGCGCGCGGCCTCGGCGAAGATCCGGGGATCGGGCTTCGCGAACCCGAGCTCGCCGGACGTCACGACGTGCTCGAACCGCTCCTGGATCCCGAGCGCCTCGAGCTTCGCGGTCTGGAAGGCGAGGTCGCCGTTCGTGATGACACCGAACCGGACGCCGGGGATCCGCTGCTCGAGCGCGTCGAGGCAGGGGAGCGCGTCCGGGTGGAGGCGGAACGCCGCCCGGTACCGCCGCACCCACTGCTCGAACCAGGCCGCGGCGGCGGCGTCGTCGAGCTCGGTCCCGTAGGGCGCGAGGAAGGACCGGACCCGCGCCCGCCGCTGCCCCTGGTAGTCGAGCTCGCGGGCGAGGTACCGGTTGTAGTGGTGCTCCTCGAGCTCGCGCCACCGCGCCTGCTCCTCGGCGACGGGGGGCGGGTCGTCGCGACGCTCCATCGCCGCGAGCGTCGCGACGACGGCGTCATCGACGGCCTCCCGATGTGCGAACAGGGTGTCGTCCAGGTCGAACAGGACGGCAGCGATGCTCATCGGCTCACCTGCGCCTCTGCGCCGGCGATGGCACCGGACGTCATCCCCCGACCTCGGCCGGCCAGCCGGGCTGGGGCTCCCTCGGCTCGCCGGCGAACAGCTCCCCGTGCCAGCTGTCCGGATGCGAGCCGTCGCGGTCGGCGACGGTCGCAGGGCCGGTGCGGGTGAAGTGGAAGCCGGCCCGGCGGGCCGCGCGCGCCGACGCGACGTTGCCGACGAGGCAGGACCAGGTCATCCGCTCGTTACCGGCACGGAACCAGTGGTCGATCACGACCTCGAACGCCTCGCCGAGGTAGCCGTGCCCCCGGTGCTGCGCGCCCATCCAGTACCCGACCTCGCCGTACGAGCGGAGGCCGATCACGCCGAGCAGGCGGGCGTCGGGCACGTCGGCGAGGCGGATCGCCCACGTCTGCTCCGTGCCCTCCTCCCACCACCGCGGAGCGAGCTCGAGCAGGAACGTCGCGGCGTCCTCGCGGCGGTACGGCACGGGCACCGTCGTGTACTGCTGCAGGACCGGGTCCTGGCAGTACTCGAACACGGTCTCCACGTCCCGCTCGCCGGGCTGGTCGAGCACCAGGCGCGGCGTGCGCAGCACGACCGGCGTCATCGGATGTGCCGGAACAGGCCGACCCGGTCGTACACCTCGTCGAGCTTCGCGTCGGCGATGCCCGCGGCCCGCTCGGCGCTCGCGGTGAGGATCCGGTCGAGCTCCGCCGGGTCGGCGAGCAGCTCCTCCGTACGCTGCTTGAGCGGCCCGAAGACCTCGACCACGGCGTCGGCGACGTCCTTCTTGAAGTCGCCGTAGCCGCGGCCCGCGTACTCGGCCTCGAGCTGCGCGACCGGCGCCTCCCGGAACGCCGACAGGATCGCGAGGAGGTTGGAGACGCCGGGCTTGGTCTCGCGGTCGAAGCGGATCTCGCGCTCGGTGTCCGTGACCGCCGACCGGATCTTCTTCGCCGTCACCGAGGGCTCGTCGAGCATCCAGACGATCCCCGCGTCCGACGCCGCCGACTTGCTCATCTTCACCGTCGGGGTCTGCAGGTCGTAGATGCGGGCGGTCTCCCGCTGGATCAGCGCCTCCGGCAGCGTGAACGTGGTCCCGAAGCGGCTGTTGAACCGGCCGGCGAGGTCGCGGGTGAGCTCGACGTGCTGCCGCTGGTCGTCGCCCACGGGCACCCCGGCGGCGTCGTAGAGCAGGATGTCGGCCGCCATGAGGATGGGGTAGGCGAACAGGCCCACCGACGCCGCATCCGCGCCCTGGCGCTGCGACTTGTCCTTGAACTGCGTCATCCGGCTGGCCTCCCCGAAGCCGGTGATCGTGTTCAGCACCCAGGCGAGCTCGGCGTGCGCCGGGACCTGCGACTGAACGAACATCGTCGATCGGGCCGGGTCGATGCCCGCGGCGATGTACTGCGCGGCGAGCGTGCGGGTCTGGGCACGGAGCAGCGCCGGGTCCTGCGGCACGGTGATCGCGTGCAGGTCGACGATGCAGAAGATCGCGTCGTACTCGTCCTGCAGCGCCTTCCACTGCAGGATCGCGCCGATGTAGTTGCCGATGTGGAGGGAGTCGGCGCTCGGCTGGATGCCGGAGAAGATGCGGGCCTTGTCGGTCATGGTGCTTCCGTGTCGGAGGGAGGTCGGGGCGGCGGAGCGGTGCGCGACTACAGGGCGTAGTCGGCCACCACAGGCGTGTGGTCGGACCATCGCCCGTCGCGGGAGTCGGCCTTGTCGACGGCGTAGTCCGCCACCCGGTCGGCGAGCGCCGGGGAGGCGAGCTGGTAGTCGATCCGCCATCCGGTGTCCTTGTCGAACGCCTGACCGCGCCATGACCACCACGTGTAGGGCCCGTCGATCTCGCCCGCGGCACGGCGGCCGACATCGACCCAGCCGAGGCCCGCGCCCGCGTTGTACCGCTCGTCGTCCTCGGCCCCGACCATCCGGTCCCAGTACGCGCGCTCCTCGGGCAGGAAGCCGCTCGCCTTCTGGTTGCCGCGCCAGTTCCTGATGTCGAGCCGCCGGTGCGCGACGTTCAGGTCGCCGACGACGACCGCGAGGGGGTTGTGTGCGGTGAGCTCGGGCAACCGTGCCTCCATCGCATCGAGGAACCGGAACTTCTCGTCCTGCTTCGGCGTGCCCGCTTCACCGGAGTGCACGTACGCGGAGACGACACTGAGCACGACGTCGCCGACCTCGAAGTCGGCCTCCAGCCAGCGGCCGGCGGTGTCGAAGTCCTCCTCGCCGATCGCGACACGGTGGATGTGCGCCTTCCCGCGCGAGGCGATCGCGACGCCCGCGCGGCCCTTGGCGGTGGCGGCGTCGTGGAGCACGTTCCACTCGGGGCCGAGGAGCTGCTCGAGGTCGTCGGTGGAGGCCCGCACCTCCTGGAGGGCGAGGATGTCGACACCCCGCCCGCCGAGCCACGCGCCCATGCCCTTGCGGAAGGCGGCACGGACCCCGTTCACGTTGACACTGGCCACCCGGACCGTCGTGCTGGCCATGCTCCGAGCCTACCGATCAGCCCGGGCGCGCCTCAGCGCGGGGCGGGCTCCTCCGCCTCCGCGGTGTCGGGTGTCGTGTCGCCGCTGCGCTCCTGGGCCTCGGTGAACTCCCGCTCCGTGGGCACGGCGGCCCGCCGCCGGTCCTCGGCCCGCTCCTCCGCCTCGAGCTGCCGCTGGAGGCGGTGCCGGGTCAGCCCGCGCGTCGTGCGGATCCGCTCCTCGAGCTCCTGCCGGTTCGCGTCGGCCACGACCCGGCGTGCGTTCTCGAGCTCCCGCGCCTCGTCGAGTCCGCGCTGGTCAGCGCTCAGCCTCCGAGCATCGATGCCGGCGTCCTGCATCCCGACGGCGATCCAAGAGGCGGCGACGAGGATCACCTGGCAGACGAAGTTGAAGTAGAGCAGCACGCCGATGAGGGTCGCGAAGGCGCCGATCAGCGGGTTCGAGGAGGCGCCGCCGAGCAGGCTCGTCCCGAGGGTCTGCAGGAACGCGAGTCCGACGCCGCCGGTGAGCGCGCCCGCGAGCAGCCGCTTCCGCGGGATCGGGATGCCCGACAGCAGGCGGTATGCCGAGGCGAGCAGCGCGGTGTCGATGACGAGCAGCAGGACCGCGCTGACCGCTGTCGTGGCCGCCTGCTCGAGCCATGACGCCTTCCCGAGCCCGAGGAGGGCCGCGACGAGACCGAGCGCCGTGTTGCTGACGAGGCTGATGACCGCGGTCACGAGCACCACGGCACCGAAGGCGACCGTGTAGCCGGCGTTCTTCAGGATCAGGACGGCGGGGTTCGTCGTCAGGCCGGGCAGATCGAACATGATCCGGATCGCGGTGCGCAGGGTGCCGACGAACCCGACGGCGGTGAGCAGCAGGCCCACGAGCGAGATCACGCTGCTCCAGCTCAGGCCCGTCGCATCGAGCAGCGTGGTCGCCTTGATCGCGCCGGCATGCGCGACCCCCACCGTGTCGGTGTAGGAGATGAGGCGAGGGATGAAGTTGTCGAGCGCGCCGAACAGCGACGTCTGCAGGAAGGGGTTCCCCTTCACCACGAATCCCGCGATCGAGAACGTCAGCCAGAGACCTGCGAACACGGCGAAGATCGCCTGGTACGTCATGCCTGCGGCGATGAGCGGACCGTTGTCCGAGAGGTAGTGGAACCACACCCGCACCGGTCTCCAGGCGAGGACGCGCTCGATGAGCCCGGCGACCCCGGCCGCGTGCGTCGCCGGGTCGGGCCGCGCCCCCGACGCCTGCACGGGCACGTCGGCGTCGCGCACGCCCTGGTCGGCGGCGGCCTGGCTCATGGCGCCACTGTAGGCGCGCCGGTCCCCGCGGCGGCCGGGCATCGGCTGGGCGGTTGTCACCGACAACCCGACCCATATGCTGTGCTCAGCACCCGTCCGAGCAAGGAGGCACGCGCGATGCGACTGACCGGGATCGGCGTGGGCAGGACGGTCGCAGTCGGACCCGTGCGGCGGATGCCGGATCCGCTCCCCGAGCCGCCGGAGAGCGCCACGCACGCAGGCGCGGACGCCGAGATCGACCGCACGAAGTCGGCGCTGCAGCAGGTGTCGGCCGAGTTGAACGATCGCGGCCGTCGCGCCGGCGGCGAGGCCAGGAACGTGCTCGAGGCGCAGGCCCTCATGGCCGAGGACCCGACGCTCGTCGACGGCGTGATCGCGCGGATCACCGCCGGACGAACGGGGGAGCGGGCGGTCTTCGAGGCCTTCCTCGAGTTCCAGGTGATGCTCGTCGGGCTCGGCGGCTACATGGCGGAGCGCGCCACGGACCTCGGCGACGTCGCCCAGCGCGTCATCGCGCGGCTCACCGGAGTGCCCGCGCCCGGCGTGCCCGAGTCGGACACCCCGTTCGTGCTCGTCGCCCGCGACCTCGCGCCCGCCGACACGGCGCTGCTCGACCTCGACAAGGTGCTCGCCCTCATCACCAGCGACGGGGGCCCGACGTCGCACACCGCGATCCTCGCACGCGCGAAGTCCATCCCGGCGATCGTCGGCGTCGGCGGCGCCCTCGAGCTCCGCGACGGCCAGACCGTGATCGCGGACGCGTCCACCGGCGCCATCGAGGTCGACCCCGACGGCGCCGCGGTCGCGGACGCGCGGCGCCGCATCGAGGAGCGCAAGGCGCTGCTGTCCGCCCCGATCACCCCGGGCGCGCTCGCCGACGGCACGAGGATCCAGCTGCTCGCGAACCTCGGCAGCGCGAAGGACGCGGCCGGTGCCGTCGAGCTCGGCGCCGAGGGCGTCGGCCTGTTCCGCACCGAGTTCCTGTTCCTCGACGCGAAGTCGGCACCCACGGTGCAGGAGCAGCGCGACCAGTACACGGCGCTGCTCAAGGCGTTCCCCGGCAAGAAGGTCGTCGTGCGCGCGCTCGACGCCGGCGCCGACAAGCCCCTCGCCTTCCTCAACGACAGCGAGGAGGAGAACCCGGCGCTCGGGCTGCGCGGCCTGCGGGTGCTCCGCGTGCACGAGGACATCCTCCGCGAGCAGCTCACCGCCCTCGCCGAGGCCGACGTCGCGACCGACGCCGATCTCTGGGTGATGGCGCCGATGGTGTCCGAGCCGGAGGAGAGCGCCTACTTCACGGCGCTCGCCAAGGAGCTGGGCATCCGGACCGCCGGGGTGATGGTCGAGGTGCCGTCGTCCGCGCTGCTGGCCGCGCAGGTCCTCGAGTCGGCCGACTTCGTCTCGATCGGCACGAACGACCTCACCCAGTACACGCTCGCCGCGGACCGGCTGCTCGGCAGCGTCGCGAACTTCCAGGACCCCTGGCATCCCGCCGTCCTGCGCCTCGTTGCCGAGGTCGGTAGGGCCGGCGCCGCCGTCGGCAAGAGCGTCGGCATCTGCGGGGAGGCGGCGGCGGATCCGCAGCTCGCGGTCGTGCTCGTCGGCCTCGGCGCCACGAGCCTCTCGATGACTCCGGCGGCGCTCGCCGACGTGCGCGCCGAGCTGCTCACCGTCACCCTCGACGAGGCCCGCGCCCGCGCTGCCGCGGCCGTCGCCGCCCCGTCGG
>NZ_JAODBE010000096.1 GCF_025463795.1 Amnibacterium sp. | reverse complement strand
GCTCGCCGCTCCGCCCGCGCTCGCCGCCGCGGTGGCGCTCGCCGCCGACACGGGCTCCGTCAAGGTCCTCGCCGAGGTGAAGCGAGCCAGCCCGTCCCGCGGCGCCATGGCCGACATCCCCGACCCCGCCGCGCTCGCCGCCCGCTATGCGGCCGCGGGGGCGGCGGCCATCAGCGTCCTCACCGAGGGCCGCCGCTTCCGCGGCTCGCTCGCCGATCTCGAGGCGGTGCGCGCCGCCGTCGACGTGCCCGTGCTGCGCAAGGACTTCGTCTCGACCGCGTACCAGGTGCTCGAGGCGAGGGCCGCAGGCGCCGACCTCGTCCTGCTCATCGTCGCGGCGCTCGGGGACGAGGCGCTCGCGTCGCTGGCCCGGCTCATCGGCGACCTCGGCATGACGCCTCTCGTCGAGACCCACGACGAGCGCGAGCTCGACCGGGCCCTCGCGATGGGCGCCCGGATCGTCGGCGTCAACGCCAGGGACCTCGACACCTTCGAGCTCGACCGCGGCCTGTTCGGGCGTCTCGCGCCGCGCATCCCCGACGGGGTCGTCCGCGTCGCCGAATCCGCCGTCCGCACGACCGACGACGTGGCCGCGTATCGCGCCGCGGGCGCCGACGTCGTGCTCGTCGGGGAGGCGCTCGTCACCGGCGATCCCCAGACCCTGATCGCCTCCTTCACGAAAGCCGGATCATGAGCACCACCGACGCCAGCACCCGGTACTCGCAGCCGGGCCCCTACTTCGGCGCCTACGGGGGCCGCTACGTGCCTGAGCCGCTCGTCGCGGCGCTCGACGAGCTGTCCGCGGCGTGGGAGCACGCGAAGACGGATCCGGTGTTCCAGACCGAGCTCGCGGACCTGCACCGGAACTACACCGGCCGGCCCTCGCCGCTCACCGAGGTCGCCCGCTTCGCGGCGCACGCCGGCGAGGCGCGGATCTTCCTGAAGCGCGAGGACCTCAACCACACCGGCTCGCACAAGATCAACAACGTGCTCGGGCAGGCCCTGCTCACCCGCCGCGTGGGCAAGCGCCGCGTCATCGCCGAGACCGGAGCCGGCCAGCACGGCGTCGCCACGGCGACCGCCGCGGCGCTGTTCGGGCTGGACTGCACCATCTACATGGGCGAGATCGACACCGAGCGGCAGGCGCTGAACGTCGCCAGGATGCGGCTGCTCGGCGCCGAGGTCGTCGCCGTGAAGGCGGGCTCGCGCACGCTCAAGGACGCCATCAACGAGGCGATGCGCGACTGGGTGACCAACGTCGCCACGACGAACTACGTGTTCGGCACCGTCGCCGGCCCCCATCCCTTCCCGGCGATGGTCCGCGACCTCCAGCGCATCATCGGCGACGAGGCACGGGCGCAGCTGCTCGAGCGCACCGGGTCGCTCCCCGACGCGGTGTGCGCGTGCGTCGGCGGCGGCTCGAACGCCATCGGCATCTTCACGGCCTTCCTCGACGATCCCGGGGTCGCGCTGTACGGCTTCGAGGCGGCCGGCGAGGGGGTCGACACGCCCCGGCACGCGGCCACGATCGGCAAGGGCCGGCCCGGGGTGCTGCACGGCGCCCGCAGCTACCTCCTCCAGGACGAGGACGGGCAGACGCAGGAGTCCCACTCGATCTCTGCGGGACTCGACTACCCGGGCGTCGGCCCCGAGCACGCGTTCCTCGCCGACGCCGGGCGCGCCACCTACCGCGCGGTCACCGATGCGGCCGCGATGGAGGCGTTGCGCCTGCTGAGCCGCACCGAGGGCATCATCCCCGCGATCGAGTCGGCGCACGCCCTCGCCGGCGCTCTCGAGCTCGGCCGCGAGCTGGGCCCGTCGGCCACCATCCTGATCAACCTCTCCGGCCGCGGCGACAAGGACATGGTCACGGCGGGGGAGTGGTTCGACCTCATCGACCGCGACGCGGCGCAGTCGTGACCGCCGGCACCGCCGTGAGCCCGGTCGAGGCCAGGATCCGCGCGGCGAACACCGAGCGTGCCGGCGCGTTCGTCGGCTACCTGCCGGTCGGCTTCCCCGACCTCGCCACGAGCATCGCGGGCGCGATCGCGCTCGCCGAGGCCGGCGCGGACGTGATCGAGCTGGGGCTGCCGTACTCCGATCCCGTCATGGACGGACCGGTGATCCAGCGAGCGACGCAGGCCGCGCTCGCCGGCGGCTTCCGGCTGCGGCACGCGTTCGAGGCGCTTCGCGAGATCACCGCCGCCGTCGACGCACCGGTGCTGCTCATGACCTACTGGAACCCGGTCCTCGCCTACGGCGTCGAGCGCTTCGCCGACGACGTCGTCGCCGCGGGCGGCGCAGGGCTCATCACGCCGGACCTGATCCCCGACGAGGCGGCCGAGTGGCTCGCCGCGAGCGACACCCACGGTCTCGACCGCGTCTTCCTGGCGGCGCCGACCTCGTCGGACACGCGCCTGGACGCCGCGGTGGCGGCGTCCCGCGGCTTCGTCTACACCGTGTCGACGATGGGGATCACGGGTGCCCGCGCCGACGTCGACAGCGCCGCCCGCACCCTCGTGGCCCGCCTGCGCGAGCACGGCGCCACGAACGCCTGTGTCGGCCTCGGGGTCTCCACCGCCGCCCAGGTGGCCGAGATCCTCGGCTACGCGGACGGGGCGATCGTCGGATCCGCGCTCGTCGCCGCACTCGCCGACGGCGGGCTCGACCGGCTCACCGACGTCGCCCGGGACCTCGCGTCGGGCACGGCGGTCCTGCCTGCAGGCCGCTAGGGTCGTGGCCGTGATCGAGAGCATCCCGAGCCCTCCCGCGTCGTGGGCGTCCTTCCAGATCGGCATCTTCACGATCCACAGCTACGCGCTCTGCATCCTGGCCGGCATCATCGTCGGCACGATCATCACGTCGCGGCGCCTCACCGCCCGCGGCGCCCAGCCCGGCGTGGTGGTCGACTTCGCGATCGTCACCGTGCCGATCGCCATCGTCGGCGCCCGTGCCTACCACGTGCTCACCCACCCCGGCGACTACTTCGGCGGCGGCCACACCTTCTTCGACGTCATCGCGATCTGGCAGGGCGGCAACGCGATCTTCGGATCCATCCTCGGCGGGGCCCTCGGCATCTGGCTCGCGAGCCGCTGGACCGGGGTGCGGTTCCTGTCCTTCGCCGACGCGCTCGCTCCGGGCCTCCTCGTCGCCCAGGGCATCGGCCGCATCGGCAACTGGTTCAACACCGAGCTCTACGGCATGCCGACCACGCTGCCCTGGGGTCTGCAGGTGCCGAGCGACAACGCCGCGTTCCCGGCGGGCCTCGCGCCCGGCACCCTCTTCCATCCCACGTTCCTGTACGAGCTGATCTGGGACGTCGCCGGCGCCGTCGTGCTCGTGGTGATCGAGAAGAAGCTCGTGCGCCCGATCACGGTGCCGCCGGGGTTCACGACCCGCCTCCCGATGCGCTGGGGTCGCGCGCTCGGCTTCTACCTGATCTGGTACGGCGCCGGCCGCAGCGTCTTCGAGTCCATCCGGATCGACCCGAGCGAGGTCTTCCTCGGGCTGCGCACCAACGTGTGGGCGGCGCTCCTCTCGATCGTGATCGGCATCGCCATCCTGATCTGGTCGCGCAGGCGCCACCCGGGCGTCGAGGTCAGCGTGTACCGCCCCGGACGCCAGTGGGTGCCCGAGGGGCTTGTAGGATCGCGCTGGACCGCGGCGGACTTTCCGACGACGACCGCGGACGAGGACGCGCGATCCGTCACAAGCGGCGGCGCGACCAGGGGCTGATCCGTCGCCGACGCACCGCGACAGAGCGTTCCCGCGCACCATCCCCCATCCCGAACCGACTCCGGCGCTCCCGCTGCCCGGAGCGGAACGGCAACCCGCACCGGGCCGACGGCGTCCCGCACCTTCCCACACCGACGGCCGCAGACGGCGGCCGACCTGGAGGACGCCATGGCCGAGCGCCCCGCACACCGCGTGCCGTTCTCCGCCGTGCCCGGCGCGACGGGGCTGTACGACCCGGCCGCCGAGCACGACGCCTGCGGCCTCGCGATGGTCGCCACGCTCCGCGGCACCCCGGGCCACGACATCATCGACGCCGCGCTCGAGGCGCTGCGCCACCTCGAGCACCGCGGTGCGGTCGGTTCTGACGCGGGCACCGGCGACGGCGCCGGGATCATCACGCAGATCCCCGACGAGTTCCTCCGGGCCGTCAGCGGATTCGACCTGCCCGAGGCGGGCGCCTATGCGGTCGGTCTCGGGTTCCTGCCCACCGAGCCGCGGGAGCGCAACGCGCTGAAGGCGGCCGTCGCGGAGATCGCCGAGGAGGAGGACCTCGAGGTCCTCGGCTGGCGCCCCGTCCCGACCGACGCGTCGACGATCGGGGCCCTCGCCCGCGGCGCGATGCCGGTCTTCGAGCAGCTCTTCGTCGCGGGCACGCGCAGGGATGCGGAGGGGCGGCGTGCCGCCGGCGTCACCCTGGACGTGCAGGCGATGCGGCTGCGCAAGCGGATCGAGCGCGAGCACCGCGCCTACTTCGCCTCGCTCGGAAGCCGCACCCTCGTCTACAAGGGGATGGTCACCACACTCCAGCTGGAGCCGTTCTACCCCGACCTCTCCGACGAGCGCTTCACCTCCACGCTCGCCCTCGTGCACTCGCGGTACTCCACCAACACGTTCCCGTCGTGGCCGCTCGCGCAGCCGTTCCGGATGATCGCCCACAACGGTGAGATCAACACGGTGCAGGGCAACCGCAACTGGATGCGCGCCCGCCAGTCGCAGCTGCAGAGCGACGTGCTCGGCGACCTCGCCCCGCTGCTGCCGATCGTGACCGAGGGCGCCTCCGACTCGGCCTCGTTCGACGAGGTCGTCGAGCTGCTCACGCTGGGTGGCCGGAGCCTCCCGCACGCGATCATGATGATGGTGCCCGAGGCGTGGGAGAACCAGCCCGACCTCGACCCCGAGCTGCGCTCGTTCTACGAGTACCACGCGGGGATCATGGAGCCGTGGGACGGCCCCGCCGCCATCGTCTTCACCGACGGCACGCTCGTCGGAGCGACCCTCGACCGCAACGGCCTCCGCCCCGGCCGCTGGGTCGTCACGAACGACGGCCTCGTCGTGCTCGCCTCCGAGATCGGCGTGCTCGACATCGCGCCCGAGCGGGTGTCCGCGAAGGGCCGCCTCCGCCCCGGCAAGATGTTCCTCGTCGACACCGCGGCCGGCCGCCTCATCTCCGACGAGGAGATCAAGTCGAGCCTCGCCGCCTCGCAGCCCTGGGCCGACTACCTCGACGGCGCCCGGATCAACCTCGCGGACCTGCCCGACCGCGAGCACGTCGTCCATACGCCCGCCTCCGTCGTCCGGCGCCAGCGCACCTTCGGCTACACGGAGGAGGAGATCCGCATCCTCCTCGGCCCCATGGGCGCGACCGGTGCGGAGCCGCTCGGCGCGATGGGCTCCGACACGCCCATCGCCGTGCTCTCGACCCGTCCCCGGCTGCTCTTCGACTACTTCACCCAGCAGTTCGCCCAGGTGACGAACCCGCCGCTCGACTCGATCCGCGAGGAGGTCGTCACCTCCCTGCGTCTCGGCCTGGGACCGGAGCGCAACCTGCTGTCGGCCACGCCGCGGCACGCCCGCCAGGTGGTGCTCGACTTCCCGGTCATCGACAACGACGAGCTCGCGAAGCTGATCCACATCGACCCGCACCCCGGCAGCGCCACGACGTCCGTCGTGCGCGGGCTGTACCGGGTCGACGACGGCGAGCGCGCCCTCGAGGAGCGGATCACCGCGATGCGGCAGGAGGTCGACGAGGCCATCGCCCGCGGCGCGGAGTTCATCGTGCTCTCCGACCGCGACTCGAACCGCGAGCTCGCGCCCGTGCCGAGCCTGCTGATGGTCTCCGCGATCCATCACCACCTGATCCGGAACCAGAACCGGATGAAGGTCGGCCTGATCGTCGAGGCCGGCGACGTGCGCGAGGTGCACCACGTCGCGCTGCTCATCGGCTACGGCGCGTCGGCGGTCAACCCGTACCTCGCGATGGAGACGGTCGAGCAGCTCGTGCGCAGCGGGCAGCTGTCCGGGGTGACGCCCGAGAAGGCCGTGCGCAACCTGATCAAGGCGCTCGGCAAGGGCGTGCTGAAGATCATGTCGAAGATGGGCATCTCGACCGTGTCGTCGTACGCCGCGGCGCAGGCGTTCGAGGCCGTCGGCCTCGCGCAGGCGTTCGTCGACGACTACTTCACCGGCACGACGAGCAAGCTCGGCGGCGTCGGCATAGATGTGATCGCCGCGGAGAGCGCCGCGAGGCACGCGGCCGCGTTCCCCGACGAGGCGGCCCCCGGCGTGCACATGCGGCTGGCGACGGGCGGGGAGTACCAGTGGCGCCGCGACGGGCCGCCGCACCTGTTCAACCCGGAGACCGTGTTCCGGCTGCAGCACGCGACGCGGGCGCGGCGGTACGACGTGTTCAAGGAGTACACGACGCTCGTCGACGACCAGTCGGGGTCGCTGATGACGCTCCGCGGCCTGTTCCGCTTCGCGCCGAGCCACCGGCATCC
>NZ_JAODBE010000061.1 GCF_025463795.1 Amnibacterium sp. | reverse complement strand
GCCGGGCGCGGCGCCTCTCGCCGGCTTCGCGAGCGCGAGCAGGGTCACGGGTCCCACCAGCACGGGCCGGGTGCGGAAGCCGTCCTCGGCCGCCTCGCGCACGAGGTCGACGAGCCGGCCGGCGTCGGCCCGGAACGCCCTGCCCTCGTCGATCTCGGGCACGAGGTAGTGGTAGTTGGAGTCGAACCACTTCGTCATCTCGAGTGGGGGCTCCGTCGCGGATCCGCGCGCGAGCGTGAAGAGGGCGTCGAGGCGACCGGCGGCGTCGGTCGCGCTCAGGTCGCCGAACCGGGCGGGAACGGCCCCGATCGCCAGGGCGGTGTCGAGCACGTGGTCGTAGAAGCTGAACGACTCGGGGATCGCGGAGTCGTCGCGGCCGAGCCCGAGCTCGGCGAGGCGGGCGCGAACCGCCCGGCGGGAGTCGGCGGCGGCGGCCTCGAGGGCCGGGGCGTCGATCCGCCCGGCCCAGTAGGCCTCGACGGCCCGCTTCAGCTCGCGGCGGCGCCCGATGCGGGGGTAGCCGAGGATCGTGGCGGAGGGGAAGTCGGTCATGCGGGCTCCTTGGTGTGAATGAGGCCGAGGCGGTGCAGCACCTCGAGCACGGCGTCGGACTGGTTGAAGGTGTAGAGGTGCAGCGCGGGTGCGCCCGCGGCCAGCAGGGCCTCCGCGAACGCGGTCGCGTGCGCGATCCCGATCTCGCGCTGGCCCTCGACGGTGGGCTCGATCTCGAGCGCGATCGCGAGGTCGCGGGGCTCGTCCTCGCCGGAGAGCTCGAGCGCCCGCCGCAGCCGGGCGGGACTCGTCACCGGCAGCACGCCGGGCACGATCGGGATGGTCACGCCCCAGCGCCGTGCTCGCTGGACGAAGGCCACGTAGTCCTCCGGGTGGAAGAACAGCTGCGTGATCGCGAGCTCGGCGCCCGCCACCTGCTTCGCGAGCAGCGCGTCGAGGTGGTCGGTGCGCCCCCGCGCGTCCGGGTGGCCGTTCACGAACGCGGCGACCGCGACGTGGGCGCGGGGCCGGTCCTCGCCGATCGACTGCACGCCGGGGAGGCCGGGCAGCGGATGCAGCGCCCACGGCTCCCGCTCGGCCTGGACGCGGTGGATCAGCTGCACGAGCTCCGCGGCGGAGCGCAGGTCGGTCGGCCCGGCGTCGTCGCGGCGGTCGCCGCGCACGGCCAGGAACCGATGCACGCCGTCGTCGAGGAAGCGGCGCACCAGGGCCGTCGCCTGCGCGTGCGACGAGCCCGCGCAGGTGAGATGCGCCATCACCTCCACCCCCGTGCGGGCACGCAGGAGCCGGACGAGGTCGAACGAGGCGTCGGTCCCGGAACCGGCCGCCCCGAACGTGACCGAGAACCAGCTGGGCCCGGTCGCGGCGAGCGCGTCGAGCGCCGCCGGCAGGGCGGCCGCCGCCGCGGGCGTGCGCGGCGGGTAGAGCTCGAACGAGTGGGGGACACGGGGCACCGGCATCTCGTTCGACCTCCTTCCCGCTCGCTCCTCACGGACGCGCGCGGCAGCGCGGATCCGCAGCGGGCGCCGGGCTCGGCTGTCGCTGACCGTCCGGGCACTCCGGACGTGACCTTCGAGAGTAGGACGTCCGGCCCGTTCTCGGGAGGGGCAGTGACGCCTGGTTACGCCCCGTCAGGCGGGCCGGAGGCGCAGCGCCGACCAGGTGCCGTCGATCGCCACCTGGCGCACCGGCTGCGCGCCCCGCTCCGTCGCGGCCGCGGCCAGCCGGTCGCGGTTGAGGTCCGTGCCGAGTGCGCCGCCCTTCGGGTAGGCGATCCAGCTGAGCCGGTCCTCGCGCGCCGCCGCCAGCGCGACCGACGCATCCTGGCCGTCGAGCTCGGCGCCCGTCCGCACGAAGACGAGCACCGCGGCGCCGTCCGGATCGGTGGGCAGCCCCCCGAGGTCGACGTCGCCCGGAGCGCCGAGGACGGCGAGGAGCTGGCCGGGGGCGAGCTGCAGCTTGCGGGCGAGGTCCATGGCGTCGAGCATCCCAGGTCCGCCGGCAGCGAACCCGCGCCCCGGGCCCTCCGCCCGGCGGGATGCTGCTCGCATGGACGACGCATCCCTCCTCGACGCCTACTCCCGCACCGTGGTCGGCGTGGCCGAGACCGTGCTGCCGAGCGTGGCGAGCCTCGCCGTGCGCACCGCGCGCGGCGGCGGCGCCGGCAGCGCGACGGTGGTGGCCGACGGGGGCGTGCTGCTGACGAGCGCCCACGTCGTCGCCGGCGCGAGGACCGCCGAGGCCGACTTCCCGGACGGCACGACCGTGCAGGTCGACGTGGTCGGCCGCGACACCCTCTCCGATCTCGCCGTGCTGCGCGCCCGCGGCCCGGTGCCACCGCCGGTCGAGCTCGGCGACGCCGCACGCCTGCGGGTGGGGCAGCTGGTCGTCGCCTTGGGCAACCCGCTCGGGCTCGCGGGCAGCGTGACCGCCGGCATCGTGTCGGCGCTCGGCCGGTCGCTGCCGACGACGAGCGGGCGGGTCGTCGACGAGGTCATCCAGACGGATGCGGCGCTGAACCCGGGGAACAGCGGCGGCGCGCTCGCCGACGGATCCGGGCGGATGGTCGGCGTGAACACGGCCGTCGCCGGCATCGGGCTCGGGCTCGCGGTGCCGATCAACGCGACGACGAGGGAGATCATCCGTGGGCTGCTCGCGAACGGCCGGGTGCGCCGCGCCTGGCTCGGGATCGCCGGCGCCCGGATCCGGCTCGCCCCGCAGCTCGCCGCCCGCATCGGCTCGCCGACCGGGCTGCAGGTGGCCGACGTGATCGGCGGCAGCCCCACTGACGGGGCCGGGCTGCGGCGCGGCGACGTCGTGGTGGCCCTCGCCGGGCGACCCGTCCGCACCGTCACGGAGGTGCAGGCGCTCATGGTGGAGGGAGCGATCGGCGTGCCGGTCGAGATGACGGTGTGGCGCAACGGGGCCCTCGTCGACGTGATCGTCGAGCCGCGCGAGCTGCAGGAGGCCGACCGCGGCTGACCTCGCCCGGCTCCGGCAGCAGGGTACGGTGACTCCGGAAGCGAGGTACCGCGTGATCTGGGGCACCGACGGATCCGGCAGCGGCGCGCGCCGGCTGCCGATCTCCTGGCGACGCCTCGGCACGCGGCTCTGGGCCGCCTCCGTCGGCGGGGCCACCGTCGCCACGGTCGAGCGCGGTCGCCGGTACACGCTGATCGGCCCGGGCGGCGACGTGCACGGGCGGTTCCGGACGCTCGAGGGCGCGATGGCCGCCGTCCACCTCGCCGGACCCGCGATCGAGGAGCCCGCGGCGATCCACGGGGCCGTCGTGGAACGCGCGCTCGTGAGCGTGACGACCGCGTTCGGCCTCGGTGCGGTCGCGGTCGTGGGCTATGCGATCGCCGCCGGGCTCCTCTGACCCCCGTGCACCCCACCGGGGCCGAGCATCCGGTGGGAAACCGGCGCCCTCCCGCCTGACCGCCCGGGGCCCTTCGTAGCGTGGGCGCGACGGGAAGGGGCCGGATGCGCGTCGTGGTGGTCGGAGCGACCGGGAACGTGGGGCTCGGCGTGCTGCGCCGGCTGCAGCGGGAGGCGGGGGTGGAGATCGTCGGTGTCGCCCGGCGGGTGCCCGCCCCCGACGCCCCGGCGCCGTACGCGGGGGTCTTCTGGCACGCCATCGACGTCGCGGCGGACAGGGCCGTGCGCGACCTCACCCTCGCGTTCTCGGGCGCCGACGCCGTCATCAGCCTCGCGTGGCTGCTCCAGCCGAACCACGACGAGCGCGTGCTCGCCGCCACGAACGTCGGAGGCCTGCGGCACGTGCTGCAGGCCGTCGCCGCGGCCGGTGTGCCGCAGGTGCTCGTCGCGTCGTCGGTCGGCGCCTACAGCCAGGGGCCGAAGCGGCGCCGCGTGGACGAGACGTGGCCGACCGGCTCGATCGCGAGCTCGCACTACGGCCGGCACAAGGCCCGCATCGAGCGGATGATGGACGTCTTCGAGCGCGACCACCCCGACGTCGTGGTCACCCGCATGCGTCCGGGCCTCGTCATGAACCGGCGTGCCGGGGCGGACCTGATCCGGCTGTTCGTCGGCCCGCTCGTCCCCGTGCGGTGGCTCACCCGGGTGCCGCTGCCGGTCCTGCCGATGCCCCCGCGCGCCGTCTCCCAGGTCGTGCACGTCGACGACCTGGGCGACGCCTTCTGGCGTGCCGTCGACCGGCGGGCGGGCGGCGCGTTCAACGTCGCAGCGGAGCCGGTCGTCGGGCCGGACGAGGTCGCGGAGGTGCTCGGCGCGCGATGGGTGCCGATGCGGATCGCCCCGGTCCGCGGCGCGATCTGGCTGGCCTGGCAGCTGCATCTCATCCGCCTCGACCCCGGGTGGCTCGACATCGCGACGAGCGTGCCCGTCATGTCGACCGAGCGCGCCCGCGCCGAGCTCGGGTGGGCGCCGACCGTCGATGCGATCGACGCCCTGCGCGAGGCGATCCGCGGGGTCGCGGACCACGAGGTGGAGGCCGCCTCGCCGCACCTCGGGCGGCGTCCGCGGCCGCCGATGGCGCAGTAGCGGGCGCACCCCGTCGGGGGCTCCGGTCAGTGGTTCAGCGAGGCCATGCCCTGCGGGGCGTAGCGCTCGCCGGCGACGGATCCCGACGGGGCCACCTCGTCGATCCGCGCGAGGTCCTCGTCCGTCAACGCCACCTCGACGGCCGAGACGTTCTCCTCGAGGTTCGCGATGCGGCGCGTGCCGGGGATCGGCACGACGTCGTCGCCCTGGGCGAGCACCCAGGCGAGGGCCAGCTGCGAAGGGGTGACGCCCTTCTCGTCCGCGATCGCGACGACCCGGTCGAGCAGGTCGAGGTTCTTCGTGAAGTTCTCGCCCTGGAACCGCGGGCTCGTGCGGCGGAAGTCGTCCTCGGCGAAGTCCTCGACGGATCGGATGCGTCCCGACAGGAAGCCGCGCCCGAGCGGCGAGTACGGCACGAAGCCGATGCCGAGCTCGCGCACGGTGGCGAGCACCTCGTTGTCCTCCACGTCCCGGGTGAAGAGCGAGTACTCGGTCTGCACGGCCGTCAACGGCGCCGCCGCGTGCGCGCGCCGGATCGAGGCCGCGGACGCCTCGCTGATGCCGAGGTGCCGCACCTTGCCGGCCTGCACGAGTTCGCCGAGGGCGCCGAAGGTGTCCTCCACCGGCACGTTCGGATCGACGCGGTGCTGGTAGTAGAGGTCGATCACGTCGATGCCGAGCCGATCGAGGGAGGCGTCGACCGCCTTGCGGAGGTAGTCGGGGGAGCCGTTCACCCGGCCGGTGCGGGCACCGTTCTCGTCGATCTCGTTCCCGAACTTCGTGGCGACGACGACGTCGTCGCGACGGTCCGCCAGCGCCGTGCCGACGAGTCGCTCGTTCGTCCACGGCCCGTAGACGTCCGCGGTGTCGAAGAAGGTGATCCCGAGGTCGAGGGCCCGCCGGATCGTGGCGGTCGACTCCGCGTCGTCGTGCGCGCCGTAGAAGGCGCTCATCCCCATGCATCCGAGTCCTTCGGCCGAGACCACGAGGCCCTGACCGCCGAGCGTGCGCTGCTCCATGTGTGCGTCCTTCCGTCGACGACCAGGTCTACTGGAGGCGGCCTGGACGGAGGATGCGCACCGGCAGAATGAGGGGATGCGCGCCGACCCGGAGGCCCTCGCCGACCGGCTCGAGGACCTGGCCGCCATGCGCCCGCGGGTGCTCGCCGGCATCGCCGGGGCGCCCGGCGCGGGAAAGTCCACGCTCGCGGAGACGGTGGGCGCCGCGCTGTCCGCGCGCGGCGTGCCCGTCGCGATCGTGCCGATGGACGGCTTCCACCTCGCGGACGTGGCCCTCGACGCCCTCGGCAGGCGTGGGGCGAAGGGCGCGGTGGACACCTTCGACGGCGCCGGCTACGCGGCGCTGCTCGCCCGCATCGCGGCCGGCGGCGAGACGGTGTGGGCTCCCGCTTTCGACCGGGAGCTGGAGCAGCCGATCGCCGGCAGCATCGCGGTGCCTGCGGCGACAGGCATCGTGATCACGGAGGGCAACTACCTGCTGCTGCCGCATCAGCCGTGGGCGCGCATCCGCCCGCTCCTCGATGCCGCCTGGTATCTGGATATCGACCCGGCGGTCCGCTATTCGCGGCTCGTCGAGCGGCATGTGCGATTCGGCAAGAGCCGACCGGCCGCCGAGGCGTGGGTGCACGATGTCGACGAGCCGAATGCGGCCACCATCGCGCCGACCGCGGCGCTCGCCGATCTCCTGCTCCTGGCGGAATGAACCGGCGCCACCGCATCGGCGGATAACCGCCGGCGCCGGCTGCCCGGTGATATGCGGGCGACCGACCGGCG
This sequence comes from Amnibacterium sp., assembly GCF_025463795.1. Classification (GTDB taxonomy): domain Bacteria; phylum Actinomycetota; class Actinomycetes; order Actinomycetales; family Microbacteriaceae; genus Amnibacterium. The sequence goes on along the minus strand of NZ_JAODBE010000061.1, from coordinate 1,698 downwards.
CGCAGGCGGCTCCGGCTGCTGCGCCGACTCACCTCGGCATTCCGAGGGCGCCCACGGCTTATCACGGTCGTCACCGATCGGCGCGACGCCCTGGAAAGCGGGGACGCCGCCGCCGGGCGGCCCGCGGGACGTCGAATGCCGTCCCCGATCGTCCCGCGAGGCTCGTGGAGGCGGAAGCGATGTGCCTGCCGATCCGCTCCCGTCGACCGGATCGGCGCGACGTGCGGCCCCGGCCGCCCCGGAACGACGGGGATCGAGGGTGCAGCGGCGCTCACGCAGGGGTCGCGGCTTTCGGTGTCCGTGTTGAGCACGGCTCTCGAATGGTGAAAGCGCGAAGAAAACACACAACACGCGCATTCGATGCGGAATTCGTCGAATTCTTCGCTAGACTCTCGCCGAACACCGGACCTGCTCCGGTGCGTCCCGTGATCGCAGACCAGGAGAAGATCCTCACCAATGGCTCAGAAGTACATCGTCCAGCTCGTCGACGACCTCACGCAGCAGCCGATCGAGGACGGCGAGGGCGAGAGCGTGCGTTTCGCTCTCGACGGCGTCAGCTACACCATCGATCTCACGAGCGACCACGCTGCGGAATTCCGCGGCTCGCTCACGCCCTACGTCAATGCCGCGCGAAAGGCCGATGTCGCGGTCAAGGCGAAGGCGTCCACCTCCTCGCGGGCCCCGAAGGGCGACCTGAAGGTCATTCGTGAGTGGGCCAACAAGAACGGCTTCACGGTCTCGAGCCGTGGCCGCATCCCCTCCGATGTCCAGGCCGCGTACAACGCCGCCAACTGACCGGATCGAACAGCACCGGATCACGCAGGCGATCCACCGCCGACCGCGCGCGGGCCGATGACGTCCGCGCGCGGTCGTGCATCCGGGCGAGGGCCGTCGCCGACGCCCGGGCGGTCCGGCGCGTCGCGTCGCGTCCTCGTGGCCCTGGCCGTGATCCTCGTCGGCCTGGTGGCCGTCGCGACGCTGCTCCTGGCCGCCTTGGGGACTCGGTTCGTATCCTGACCCGATGATCTCCCGCGCGCTCGCCCTCCGGCTCCGAGAGGCGGGGCTCGTCTGGCGCCCGGCCGCCGGCGACCGCTTCCAGTTCCTGTCCCACGACATGGACGCCACCGGTACGGAGCTGTTCACGGTCAGCGACATGACGATCGAGGCGCACCAGTACCCGACGGGCACGGTCCTCGGCTTCAACGGGACAACCGAGTGGGCGCTCGACTCGGTCGCGATCGAGGACGCGCTCTGGTTCCCCCGCGAGGACCAGCTGCGGGAGGCGCTGCGCGCCACCTTCACGAGCCTCGAGCGCGGCGACGACGGCCGCTGGCGGGTCGTCACCGTGTTCCGCGGCGAGCAGCGGGAGCATGTCGCCGACACCGCCGAGGACGCCTACGGCCTCGCCGTGCTCGCCGAGGTGGGGGATGCCACCGGCTGATGCTGACGATCGCCGCCGTGGCGACCGGGCTGGCCGCGGTCGCCGGGATCGCTGCCTTCCTGCTCGCCCCTGACCGGGTCGCGGCGCCGCCGCCCCCGCCGCAGGACGAGGGGACCGACGACCGCGACGCGGACCGCTAGGAGCTCGGCTGCACGGGCACCGGGGCGGTGTCCGGCACGGGGCCGGCGTCCCTGCCGCGCAGATCCGGCGTGACGCGATGCGCGAGCGCCGCCGCCGCGAGTCCCGCGGCCGCGAGG
>NZ_JAODBE010000009.1 GCF_025463795.1 Amnibacterium sp. | reverse complement strand
AGCCCACCAACTGGTCCCGCCGGTACAAGGCGAACCTCGAGAAGCTCGCCTCCGGCGACGTGATCAAGGTCTCCGAGGTCGTGCGCGACCTCTGGCGCCGCGACCAGGACCGGGGGCTCTCAGCCGGTGAGAAGCGGATGCTCGCGAAGGCCCGCCAGATCCTGATCTCCGAGCTCGCGCTCGCGGAGAAGACCGACGAGGACCAGGCGTCGACGGTCCTCGACGAGGTGCTCGCCTCCTGACCACGGTCGTCGTCGTCGCAGCCGGCGACGGCGTGCGGCTCGGTCTCGGGGTGCCGAAGGCGCTCGTCCCGCTCGCGGGACGTTCGATCCTCGACCTGTCACTCGACGCCGTGCTCGGCGCGGACGTGCAGGCGGTGGTCGTCGTCGCGCCGCCCGCGCATCGGCGCGCCGTCGACGCCGTTGTGCGCGCCCGGCCGGCCGATCCGCCGATCCGGATCGTCGAAGGGGGCCCGACGCGGCAGGCGTCCGTCGCCGCGGCCCTGCCCCTCGTCGACGACGACGTGGTGCTCGTGCACGACGCCGCACGGCCACTCACCCCGTCGTCGCTCTTCGACGCGGTGCGCGCCGCGGTCGTGACGTCCGGTGCAGGGATCGTGCCCGCGCTGCGCCCCGCCGACACCGTCAAGCGGGTCGCCGTGGACGGGGCGGTGCTGGAGACGCTCGACCGCGCAACGCTCGCGGCCGTGCAGACCCCGCAGGGGTTCCCCGCCGAGCTCCTCCGCGCGGCCTACGCCACGACGCACCGCGAGCACACCGACGACGCCTCCCTCTACGCCGCGGCCGGTAACGAGGTCCGGGTGATCGACGGTGAGGCGTCTGCGTTCAAGATCACGACGCTGTGGGACCTCCGCCGCGCCGAGCAGCTGCTCGCCCCGGCCCCCGTGATCCGCACCGGCATCGGGATCGACGCGCACGCGTTCGACCCCGACCGCCCGCTCCGGCTCGGCGGCCTCGAGTGGCCCGGCGAAGCCGGTCTCGCCGGGCACAGCGATGCCGACGCCGTCTGCCACGCCGTCGCGGACGCCCTGCTCTCCGCGGCCGGCCTCGGCGACCTCGGCAGCCGCTTCGGCGTCGACCGTCCCGAGGAGCAGGACCGTGCGGGCCTCGACTTCGTGCGCCGCACCGCGGCGCTGCTCGCCGAGGCCGGCTGGCGGCCCCTGAACGTGGCCGTGCAGGTCGTCGGCGACCGTCCGCGGATCGCGTCCCGTCGCGCCGAGATCGAGGCAGCGATCGGCGACGCGCTCGGGGCTCCCGTCGCCGTCTCCGGCACGACGACCGACGGGCTGGGGTTCCCGGGACGTGGCGAGGGCATCGCCGCGATCGCGACCGCGCTCGTCGAGGCCGGAAGGCCCGGAGGTCCGCGCTCGGGCGCTCGGTAGCATGGGGCGCGTGACCGTGCGCCTCTACGACACCCGGTCCCAGTCGCTGCAGGAGCTCGACCCGGTCGTTCCCGGGCGCGTCGGCATGTACGTCTGCGGGCCGACGGTGCAGTCGTCCCCGCACATCGGGCACCTGCGCTCCGCGCTCAGCTACGACCTGCTGCGCCGCTGGCTCGAGCACCGCGGCTACGCGGTCACCCTGATCCGCAACGTCACCGACATCGACGACAAGATCCTGAACGCCGTGCGCGTTCAGGATCCGACGAGCAGCAGCCTGAACGCCGTGCGCGTTCAGGACCGGACGAGCAGCAGCCTGAACGCCGCAGCGCTCGGCTCCGATCCGTGGTGGGCGCACGCGTATCGCGTCGAGCTCGAGTTCACGGCCGCGTACACCGCTATCGGCGTCCTGCCCCCGACGAACGAGCCGCGCGCCACGGGCAACATCGGCGAGATGCTCGACCTCATCCAGCGGCTGATCGACCGCGGCCACGCGTATCCGGCGACGGACGGATCCGGCGACGTCTACTTCGACGTCGCGTCGTGGCCCGGCTACGGCACGCTCACCCGCCAGACCGGCGACGCCCTCGTGAGCGGCGAGGACGCCGATCAGCGGGCCCGCCGCAGCCCCCGCGACTTCGCCCTCTGGAAGGGCCACAAACCCGAGGAGCCCGAGTCCGCGTCGTGGCCCGCGCCGTGGGGCGGGGGGCGCCCCGGCTGGCACATCGAGTGCTCCGCGATGGCGGAGCGCTACCTCGGCGCCGAGTTCGACATCCACGGCGGCGGCCTCGACCTGCGCTTCCCCCACCACGAGAACGAGCTGGCCCAGTCGACGGCGTCGGGTGCGCCGTTCGCGCGCCTCTGGGTGCACAACGGGCTGGTCACGGTGAACGGCCAGAAGATGTCGAAGTCGCTCGGCAACTCGGTGTTCGCGAGCGACCTGCTCGGCGCCGCGCGACCCGTGGTGGTGCGGTACGCCCTCGCGGCCGCCCACTACCGCTCGGACCGCGACTTCCAGGACGGCTCCCTCGTCGAGGCGGAGGAGGCGATCGGCCGCATCGAGCGGCTCTTCGAGCGCGCCGAGGCGGCCGGCGTCGGCGCTGCTGCGGCCGTCGTGCCCGACGCGTTCGCGACCGCGATGGACGACGACCTCGGTGTGCCCGAGGCCCTCGCCGTGCTGCACGACACGGTGCGCCGCGGCAACCAGGCCATCGACGCGGGGGAGAGCGACGTGGTCGCGCACGCCGTCGGAGCGGTGCACGCGATGGCCGGTGTGCTCGGCGTTGATCCGACGACGTGGAGCACCGGCCGGGGCGGAGACCGCACGCGGGGCGCCCTCGCAGCGCTCGTCGAGCGGCTGATCGAGGAGCGCGCGACGGCGCGCAGCAGCAGGGACTGGGCCGCCGCCGATCGGGTGCGCGACACGCTCAGCGCCGCGGGCGTCGTGCTCGAGGACGGCGCGGACGGTACGAGATGGAGCATCGATGGCCGGTGATGCACGGCACCCGGGCGCGAACCGGGGCAAGAAGCGACCCATGGTGGGCACCGGCGGCCACGGCCGCAAGGCCCTCGAGGGCAAGGGGCCGACGCCGAAGGCGGAGGACCGGGTCTACCACCAGGCCCACAAGCGCAAGCAGGCGGCGGAGCGGCTCGCGGCCAAGCGCGGTGAGACGCCGCGCAGGCCGGAGCAGTCCGGACGGCGGAAGCAGTCCGGTGACGAGCTGGTCACCGGCCGCAACGCGGTGCTCGAGGCCCTGCGAGCGAAGGTGCCGGCCACGACGCTCTACCTCGCGTCGCGCGCGGAGCTCGATGACCGCCTGCGGGAGACGATCTCCATCGCGAACCACCGGGATCTGCCGGTGCTCGAGGTCATGCGTCCCGAGCTCGACCGGCTGACCGGCAACGACCTGCTGCACCAGGGCGTCGCGCTCGCGGTGCGGCCGTACGAGTACGCGCATCCGCTCGACCTGCTCGAGCGGGCAGGAGACGGGGCTCCGCTGCTCGTGGCGTTGGACGGCGTGACGGATCCGCGGAACCTCGGCGCGATCATCCGCTCAGCGGCCGCGTTCGGTGCCCATGGCGTCGTGCTGCCGCAGCGCCGATCGGCCGGTGTGACGGCCGCGGTGTGGCGGGCATCGGCGGGAGCGGTGGCGCGGATGCCGGTGGCGATGGCGTCGAACCTCGCGCAGACGATCAGTGCGTACAAGCAGCGCGGCGTCTTCGTGGCGGGCCTCGCCGGTGACGGCGATGTGCTGCTGCCCGCCTTCGACCTGGCCGACCGGCCGCTGCTCGTCGTGGCGGGCAGCGAGGGCGACGGGCTGTCCCGGATCGTGCGCGAGCTGTGCGACGTGGTGGTGTCGATCCCGATCGGCGCGGCGACGGAATCGCTGAACGCGAGTGTGGCGGCGAGCATCGCGCTCTACACGATCGCGGCCTCCCGGGCCTCGACGAAGTAGCACCCGGAGCACGTCAGCGGGCCACCCGGTGTCGGACGCAGAACTCGGGTACGGCAGCCGCGGCGCTCGCGCGTGCCGCGGCGGACCGCCCACGACGCTTCAGAAGTGCTCGCGCTCCTGAAGCCGTGAGCACGGTCTCACACCGTCGCGCGCCAGTCCTCCGGACCGGCGGAGATGCGGATGGGCACGGTGACGGATCCGGTCGCGGGCTCGATGACCGTGGCCTCGTCGCGGCGGTGCCGAAGGATGTCCTCGATGTAGGACGAGAGCGCTTCGGCCAGCGGTACGTCGCGCGACTCCCGCTGCGACATGAACCAGCGGTGCTCGAGCACCTGGTGGAACACCTCGGCGGGCTCGAGCTTGCCGCGCAGCTCCCGGGGGATGGCCCGGATGACGGGCTCGAACACGGTGGCGACCCACTCGTGTGCCGCCTGCTCCTCGGGCAGGTGCCCCTTGTTGAACGTGTGCCGCCACTGGTCGAGGTCGTTGAGCAGGCGGCGGGCCTGGTTCTCCTCGGCGTCGAGGCCCGTGAGCCGCAGGAGGCGCCGGGTGTGGTGCCCGGAGTCGACGACCTTCGGCTGGATGACGACCTCGGTGCCGCCCTCCGCCGTGCGGATCGAGAGCTCCTCGATGTCGAAGCCGAGCGCGTTCAGCCGATCGACCCGCTCGTTGATGCGCCAGCGCTCCGCGGAGGAGAACTGCTCGCGACCCATCAACTCGTTCCAGAGCATCCGGTACTGGGAGACGATGCGCTCGCTGGTGACGAGGGGATCCAGGTCCTCGTCGACGTGGCCGCCCGCCGCGAGGTCCATCAGCTCGCCCGCGATGTTCACCCGGGCGATCTCGACATCGTTCTCCCGCTGTCCTCTGGAGAGGCCGCCGGGGTAGATCTTGCCGGTCTCGGCGTCGACGAGGTAGGCGGCGAATGCGCCGGCATCCCGCCGGAACAGGGTGTTCGACAGGGACACGTCGCCCCAGAAGAACCCCGTGATGTGCAGCTGCACGAGCAGGAGCGCGAGGGCATCGGCGAGGCGCGTGGCCGTGTCGGGCCGCAGCGTCTGCGAGAAGAGCGCCCGGTACGGCAGGGAGAAGCGCAGGTGCCGGGTGACGAGGCAGGGCTCGAGCCCGCCGCCGTTCTCATCCGTTCGACCGGAGATCACAGCGACGGGCTCGACGCACGGCACCTCCAGACGCTGGAGCGTCCGGAGCATGTCGTACTCCCTGGTCGCGAGCTCGTTGGTGGTCTCCTTCACCGCGATCACGTACCCCGAGAGGTTCGCGAACCGCACGATGTGCCGCGAGATGCCTTTCGGCAGCGCCGCGATCCGGTCCAGCGGCCAATCCTCGAGAGGGAGTTCCCAAGGAAGGTCGAGCAGACCCGGATCGACGGTCGCGGCGGTGATGGAGAGCGAGCCGCTCATGGAATAGCTCAGGCGGACACCGCCGCCGAGAGCCGCTTGCCGGACTCCACGTCGAACACGTGCGTGTGGTTCTGCTGCGGGTGCAGGTAGACGAGGTCGTTCACCTCGGCGTGAGCGCGGCCGTCGACGCGGGCGACGATGTCGGTGCGCCGGCCGTTGATGTCCGCGTGCCCGTACATGTACCCGTCCGCGCCGAGCTCCTCGACGAGGTCGACGGTGACCGGAAGGCCATCGCCCTTCGTCGTGCCGACCTCGAGGTCCTCGGGACGCACGCCGATCGTGACCTGCTTGCCGCTCGAGGACTGGATGACGTCGCGCGTGAGCGGGATCGTGTACTCGCCGAACTTCACGCCGCCTTCGACGAGGTCCGTGGCGAACAGGTTCATGGCCGGGCTGCCGATGAAGCCGGCGACGAACACGTTCTGCGGACGCTCGTAGAGGTCGCGCGGGGTTCCGACCTGCTGCAGGATGCCGTCCTTCAGCACGCAGATGCGGTCGCCCATGGTGAGGGCCTCGACCTGGTCGTGCGTGACGTAGACGGTGGTGACGCCGAGGCGGCGCTGCAGCGAGGCGATCTGCGTCCGGGTCTGGACCCGCAGCTTCGCGTCGAGGTTCGACAGCGGCTCGTCCATGAGGAACACCTGCGGCTGGCGGACGATCGCGCGGCCCATCGCGACGCGCTGCCGCTGGCCACCCGAGAGGGCCTTCGGCTTGCGGGCCAGGTACGGCTCGAGGTCGAGCAGCTTCGCGGCCTCCTGCACGCGCTGCGCGCGCTCGTCCTTGTTGACGCCCGCGATCTTCAGCGCGAAGCCCATGTTCTCCGCGACGGTCATGTGCGGGTAGAGGGCGTAGTTCTGGAAGACCATCGCGATGTCGCGGTCCTTCGGCGGGATGTCGGTGACGTCCTTCTCGCCGATGAAGATGTGGCCGTCGTTGACCTCCTCGAGGCCCGCGAGCATGCGGAGGGACGTGGACTTGCCGCAGCCGGAGGGGCCGACGAGCACCAGGAACTCGCCGTCGGAGATGTCGAGGTTGAGGGAGTCGACGGCTGCGCGGGTACCGCCGGGGTACAGACGCGTCGCGTGGTCGAACGTCACGGTTGCCATGGTTGGAGCTCCTTCACCGGCAGGTACGTGCCGGACGATCCGTTGTGAGGATGACCATCGGTCATACCGGTCGCCATCGGCCGGTTCGGTCAGTATCGCATGCCGGTGCATGCCCGCACAGCGGCGTCCGGCGCTCCGATCCCGCGGTCCGCGGGGCGCCTGATCAGGTCGCCATAGTCGCGGCGGCTACCATGCAGGCCGATGTCCGCCAGGTCGGTGGACCGCTGGAGGAACTTGTGTCGACCGCGGGCGGGCCGAGGCCGTCGAAGAACGAGCGGCGCGACGCCGCGCGCGAGAAGGCCCGCGAGCAGCGTCTGCGTCAGCAGCGCCGCGAACGGCGCAACCGGATCGTGCTGCAGGCGGGGATCGGGGTCGTCGTGCTCGCGATCGTCGCGATCGTCGCCGTCGTGCTCGTCAACTCGATCCGTCCGCCCGGTCCCGGCCCGAAGAACATGGCCGATAACGGCATCGTCATCACGAAGGGCCTCGCCGCGGAGACGTCGGGCGCGCTGGCGGCCGGTGCCACGCCGTCGCAGCGCCCCGCCCAGACCGGCAAGGTCGCCATCCGCACCTACGAGGACTACGGCTGCCCCATCTGCGGTCAGTTCGAGCAGACGAACGGGACCTACGTCAAGGGGCTGATCGAGGGCGGCCAGGCGACCCTGCAGATCTATCCGGTGTCGATCCTCGACCGGGAGTTCCAGGGCACCAAGTACTCGACTCGGGCCGCGAATGCGGCCGCGGCCGTCGCCAACTTCGCCCCGAACCAGTACTACGCGTTCCACTCCCTGCTGTACGCGAACCAGCCGGCGGAGGGATCGAGCGGCCTCACGGACGATCAGCTCATCGGCTACGCGAAGCAGGCGAAGGTGACGAACCTCGCCGCGATCACGAACGCGATCAAGAACCAGCAGTACTTCTCCTGGGTGGACTCGGCGACGCAGCGGTTCCTCAAGTCGAACTTCGCGGGCACCGACGTGCACAGCGAGGCCGACATCAACAAGCTGCTGAACAACCCGAGCGCGGGCATCGGCACGCCGATGATCTTCGTGAACGGCAAGTACTACACGGGCAGTGTGGCGAACGCGGCGCAGTTCAAGTCCTTCGTGCTCAGCGCGGGTGCGGCGTTCACGCCGACCCCGTCGCCGACGCCCGCGGGCAGTGCGGCGCCGTCCTCGACTCCGAGCCCGACCGCGACGAAGAAGTAGCCGTCGCCGGCTGCGCGATCGACGGAGGAATCGCGTCGTACGGACGCCCCGTCCCGGATGGGGGCCGGTCCGGCGCGGGAGCTCCGTCGTTCCCGTCGGTGGACGCCGTGCGTCGCCCGCGCGGCGTCCCTAGACTCGGGACGCACGCCGGCTTGGCGCAACTGGTAGCGCACCTAACTTGTAATTAGGGGGTTGCGGGTTCGAGTCCCGCAGTCGGCTCGAATGATTCGCCTGGTCAGCGGGGGTTTCCTTCTTCCCCACGAGGTGCTCTCCGGCCGAAAGTGGTCGTGTGTGCACACTGTGTGTGCACACGTGATTGCGTGCCGCGAAGGGCCCGCTCGATCGCGTCGGCCAGGTGGCGATCCGTGTCGTCGAGCAGGTGGCTGTAGAGATCGCCCGTGATCCCGCTGGATGCGCGTCCGAGACGCTGGGAGACCGCCGTGATCGGCATCCCTGCGGGCAGCAGCAGCGAGGTGTGCTCGTGCGGGAGGCCAAGGAAGGTCAGACGGTGGAGACCGATTCGTGCCACGAACTGCCGGAACGTCGCGGAGAGGTAGTTGGGGTTCAGAGGGCGCCCGTCCTCGTAGGTGAACACCCACCCGGCGTCGCGATAGAGGTTCTCCCACGCCACGCCACGCCACGCGCTCGCGGTCCTGTCGCTGCTTCCAGGAGCGCAGCCTCTCGACGGCGACCCGGTCGAGGATGACCCGCCGATCCTGCCCGTGCTGCGTCTTGGCGGCGTCCACGACGACCTGATAGGCGGTGTCTCTCCGCAGCCGATGGCTTTCATCGGGCCCGCTCCTCAGGTTCCGCCTTGGAAGCGGGTCAGACGTCGAGGCTCTTCACCGGAGGCGAACGGGCGGGCGAGCCGTTCAGGTCACCGCGATGCCAGCTGTTGCGAGCACGATCAGCAGCACGCCTGAGGCGATCATGAGGCCGGGGCGCCCCCACTTTCCCGGCTTCAGCGCAGGCCAGCGCCAGACGAGCGCCACGGTTGCAGCGACTGCGAGTACGGCAAAGACGAGCCAGACGGGAAACGGATCCACGGCGCCCATCAGGACGGCAGGAAGCGCCACCCCGAGTTCCACGGTTCCGGCGAGGATTCCCAGGACGTGCGTCAGGGCACGGTGACGTGGTGGTGTGTGGTGGGCGACGTGCCAGATGCTCCAGACCGTCCAGCCGAGCAGGCCGAGGGCGAGCAAGCCGGTCAGGGCCATGACGACGATGTCAGTCACCGTGGTCCACCCTTAGGCCCCTTCGTCCAGGAGGGTCCGCACGAGGTCGCCCTGCAGCATCAGCAGCTGCCCGCCGGTGGGGGATGAGTTGACGAGGTAGGCGAGGCCGCGCCGGGTGCGGGGGCAGTAGCCGACGAAGGCGTGGTGGGATCCGGTCAGCCCGTTGTGGAAGACCATCGGCTCTCCTCCGGGGCTGTCGGCGCGGAACCACGTGATGGCGACCTGCGCCTCTGGCATGTAGGGCGGGATAGGCGCAGCTGCGACCGGCTCGAGCCCGGCAGCGCCGGGCTGGCGCCCGTCCCGAGTGAGGCGCAGCCAGGTGGCGAGGTCCGCGGACGTGGACCAGACGCCGCCACCCGGTGCCAGCCCGTTCAGCGTCCATGGCTCGGCGGGGCGCCCGCCGAGGAGACCCTTCTGCCACCCCTTGGGTAGGCCGGCCTGGGTCACCGGAAGACGAGTGCCTGTCAGGGACAGCGGCTTGAGGATCCGCTGCGTGAGGAGCTGCTTGTAGGTGGTCCCGGCTCGGTGAGCCAGGAGATGGGCGAGCAGAGCGATGCCGCAGGTGGAGTAGGAGTACGTTCCCCTCCCCGTCACGTGCTGGGCGAGGACGTCGGCGACCGTTCCGGCTGCGTCCTGGGTCTCGCCGTCGGCGTGGAGCAGGCCGAACCAGATGTCTTGACTGATGGCCTCGCTCGCCGTGAAGTCCGGTAGGCCGGCCGTGTGGGAAGCCAGTTCCCGTAGGGACACCTCGGCCAGTTCTGACCGGTGCGCATCGAGGATCTCCCCGACCTTCGTTTCGAGGCTCACCTCCCTTTGGGCGACCATGTCCATCAGGACGGCCCCGCTGAACGTCTTGGACACAGAACCGATCCCGAACGGTGTGTGCTGGTCGGCGCCGATGCCCGCATATCTGGTGGTGGCGCCGTCGACGTACGCGATCGCGACCCGATTCAAGCCCCGCAGATGCGGCTGCACTCTCGCCAGCAGCGTCCGGTCCCCGCTACGCCCTGACGCCGCGCCCACAGGGTGTGGACCAAGCAGATCCAGGAGGCCTGCCGCGCCGAGACCCGCTCCCGCGGCGAGCAATGCCCGCCTCGACGTCGTCGGCGGCGCGGATGGTCCCTCGTCCTGCCGGCTGGGAGCAGTGCGGGCGGAGACGACGGTCACGGCGCGGGTTCTGGGAGATGCAGGGCCTCGACCGGATTTGCGCCGACACCGTTCGGAGACAGGGAAGCAGGGCGATCCGGTCGAGCAGGGAACGCCGGCGACTGAGGCGCTTCGTGGCCGAAGAGCACGGCGGTCGCGCCGGCACCGCGGGTGAGCATCGTCCTGCGGTTCACCAGCACGACGACGATCGCGACGGCGACGAAGAGGTAGTCGTCCCACGGCTGCACGTCGGGCCATGCCGGGCCGTTCACCTGGGCGTGGAAGAGGAATGCGACGAGCAGACTGCCTCGGGACGCGTTGAACATCCCGGTGAGGATCACGCTGATCGCGACGATCCCGAGGAAGAACGGCCCGAGCGCCCACGTGCTCTGCTTCGTGCCGCTGAGGAAGAAGAACGCCGGTGTGTGCCAGAGCGCGATGACCACACCGAGGATGAGAGACGCCCAGAGCGGCGCGAACCTGCGCTGCAGCAGCGGCAGGGCGACGCCCCGCCAGCCCAGCTCCTCAAGAGGACCGATCAGCAGCGCAGGGATCAGCGCCGGGAACACGGCGAACCACGGGGTGAACGGGAACGGGTCGCCCAGCGTGCCCTTGACGGCGGCGCCGGCGTACACGACGGCGGGCATACCGATCACGAGCAGCAGCCACCAACTCCATGACATGCGCCACAGGGCGAACCGCCGGAGATATGCGCCGAGACCGCGGAACCCGTAGTGCCAGACGACCAGCACGACGGCGACGATCCCCGGCGTGTAGACGATCAGGATGAATGCGGGGTTCGTGTTACTCATCGGCCCGAACAGCCCAGCGGCCTGGGTGGGGAACACGCTGAGGAGGACCCCGACACTCCACGACAGGACGAAGGTCGCGAGAAAGAAGGTACGAAGTGTCCGCATGCTCATCGGCCTGAGGCTTCGCAAGGGCGGTCCGACGGGGGTCGTGTTGTCACTCATGCGACATCTCCGCGCTCGTCTTTGAGGAGACAGTGCTTCGCACGAAGCTGGCGCCGCTCACGGCTCGGGGACCGCAGGCATCAGTGGGACCAGCTCGTCGTGCCCATCCTGCTCGGAGCGTGACGGCTCTGCGCAGAGCACGATCAGCACGATCAGTCCGGCGAGCGGCAGCAAGAGCCAGAAGATGTTGCGCCATCCGTGTCCGGCATCCCGCAGCCGTCTGACCGTGAGGCCGAGGGTGGGCAGCAGGACGACCACCGACCAGATTCCGGCGAGGGCGCTGGTCGATTGTGCCGCAGGGTTGGAGCCCAGCCAGGAGAAACTCGGCCAGATGCGGACGCCGCTCAGCGCGGCGCTCACCAGCGCCGTGAAGAGCATCCACCACCAGAACTCGGACCTGCTCGCTCGGCCGTGGAACTCCGCATACTTGCGAAACCCGGTCTTGATCGACTCGTGAAAACGCATGCGGGGCCTCCTTAGATCCCTCGTAGGCAACCGCAGACGGGCGACGCGATGGCAGAGCCGAAGGTCCCGACGCGGAGCGGCGACCGCGTGGTTCACGAGGCGCGAACCGGCGTGCAGCGTGCCGGGTTGTTCCCCCTGCTAAGGCACTACGACGGCGCGGCCGCCGATCGTGCCTTCGTGCAGGCGTCGGTAAGCCCGGGGCGCGTCGCTGAGATGAACCGCTCGACGCGCACACCGATGAGGACCGCGCGGGCGAGCTCGAGCAGCTCGGTCAGAGCTCGCTCCTGAATGCGTCGCGCGTAAGCGGGAACTCAAGGCCCTCGGTGCGCTGACCGGCCCGATCTTCGGATGGCGGTGGCCGTCGGTGCTGTACCGGGTGGATGTAGTTGGCTGGGACGTGTTCTTCGGCGTCAGCCTCCTTTGCACCGCTGCCGTGTTCCCCGGCCGCCCCTACCGCGGAGTTCGAGTCGGCCTGCTCATCGCCGGTGCGCTCAGCCTCATCGGGCTGGTGGGGCCCATCTCGAATCAGTTCGGCCTGCGGACGGTCGGTGTCTTCGGGTACGCCGTGGTCCTCCCGATCGCATGTATCGGCCTTGCTCGGCTGTTCCCAGCCGCATCGCGAAGCGCCAAGGGTGCCGATTGACCAGCGGTTGTAGGGGAGGCGGCGTGTTCAGGGTCGGGGACACCTGACGGCTGGCAGGACCTTGGGCCCTGGGCAGCCGCTCCGCGCTTGGTCACCCTCGACCGTGGACGAAAACGTCAAGACCGCCAGCCACCTTCCCGTACCGCCCGTCGGCCTGCCGAGAGGCGCCCCCGTGACGCCGCACGGGAGGGCTGGCGACTCGCTCCCCATCGGGACTGCCAGTGTTCGCCGCCTTGCGACGCGGCTCTCGAAGCTCGCGTGGGTAGCCCTCGTCGGCGTCGCCGCGTTCAACACGGTCTCCGCGATCGGCGGAGCGATCGCGATGCTGTTCACCAACGGTCTGGGCATGCCGCGTGCCCTCCTGGTGGGAAGCCCGTTCGCAAGCTTCGTGGTTCCGGCCGTGCTGCTCCTCGCCGTCGTCGGTGGAACACAGGCGGTCGCTGCCGTTCTCCTGCTCCTACGGCGCCCATCCGCACTGTGCTGGGCTACGTTCGCCGGGTTCACGATGGTGACCTGGATCCTGGTCGAGACCGCCATCATTCGCGGCTTCGGGCTCCTTCAGGCGCTCTACTACCTGACCGGGGTCGCCGAGCTGGTGCTCGTGTTCGCCCTGCTCGGGATCGTCTCCTGGATGCCCCGCGTCGGCCGTGCCGGCGAGTACGAGCGTGCATCGGCCGCTCATGGCTGAGACCCGACATCCGTCGACAGCGCGGACAGCCCGGGGCTCCCAGGACCGTGAGGTAGTCGAAACCCCGGCTGGCGCGATGGTCCGTCGCCAAGCGGAGCGGAATCGGCCGGTGGGAGGCCCACGGATCGGCGCTGACGCTTGGAGCCCCCGTATGGCAGCGTCAGACGCGCGGGATGATCCTCGGTCCAGTCCGCGCCCTGTCCTGGCCCGAAGTCCACGCCTCCCGGGCGTTCCCGCTCGCGGGGATGGCTGGGCGCTGGTCGCGTTCGTGGCCCTCGCCTGCGACTGTCCTGTACCTGGGTGATTCCTATGGCAGTGCGCCACCCGGTGGTGACCTCCGGTCGGGGCCGGCCGACGCGCTTTCCCACACTGTCCGGTCCAGCCGCGGCAACGTTCCTGGTGGTAACCGCGATAGGTGGTCGCGCGGGGGTCGCGGGTCTGCTGGGGTTCAGTGGCGGCTGGGCTGGCGCTCGTGGCTGGCGCTCAGCCCGGCCGGGTTCCTCGGCCTCGCCGTTGCTGGCGTCGTGGGTGGCTGGCCCGCGTGGCTGACTTCGGGGCGACCATCTCCGCTGGCGGCCCTCCACAGGTCTGGTGCCGGCCTCGGGAGGTCACGTGCCGATGCGAGATGACCAGATCGCGTCGACGGGGTGCGGGCCGAGGCGACGGCGAGCTCGGTGGGACGGAAGGACCTTCTGCCCTGTCTAGGCGTTCCTGCGGGCAGCAGCCTGTCCGCATGAGTCTGGTCCACGAGTTCCAGGAAGGTTCATGATCGTCGACCTGCTGCCCGGAGAGCAGCCGCCGGTCGTGGGCCGCCGGTGAAGAACGCTCCACCCGGAGGGACGACCAGACGAAGGGTTCTTGGTGTCGCGGTCGGAGGGGTGGCGACCGTCGCGGTCGGCGCGGCAATCCATCACCGAGGCCGACGTTGCTCGAAACGTCGCGAGCGCCATCACCTTCACCGGCGAGGGGCGCCACCGAGAGTTCCCGCCCTCGGACCGCGCCACGAGAGCATGATGTGTCAACAGGGCGAGCAGAGCCCACATGATCAGAGCCGGGATCCGTGAAGCCGGTCACGCGGGCGTCTGGGGCGGGTGCGTCTGGTCGTCGACATTGGCGTCTGCGGCGTTCTGCCGGACGGAATCGATGCCGCTGAGGGCCCCGCCCTTTCGTTCGTAGCCCTCCGAGC
>NZ_JAODBE010000201.1 GCF_025463795.1 Amnibacterium sp. | reverse complement strand
CGGCGACGTGTTCGTGCACGGCGCGAAGCAGGAGCACATGATGACGTTCCTGAACATCTTCAGGAAGGCCGGCGGCGCCTTCGACGTCGAGGAGCACGGCATCCGCTTCTGGCACCCGGGCGGGCCGTTGAAGCCCGTCGTCATCGAGACGGACGTGCACCCGGGCTTCATGACGGACTGGCAGCAGCCGCTCGTCGTGGCGCTCACCCAGGCCGAGGGCGTCTCCACCGTGCACGAGACGGTGTACGAGAACCGGTTCGGGTTCACCGAGGCGCTGCAGAAGATGGGCGCGGACATCCGCGTTCACCCGCGCGGCTTCGCGGCCCCGCACCGCCGCGTGCCCCGGCGCGACCTCGAGCAGGCCGCCGTCATCACCGGCCCGACCCCGTTGCACGGCGCCGACATCGAGGTGCCCGACCTCCGGGGCGGCTTCTCGCACCTCATCGCCGCGATGACGGCGACGGGCACGTCGACGGTCCGGAACGTCGGCATCATCAGCCGGGGGTACGAGAACTTCGAGGGCAAGCTCCGGGCGCTGGGGGCGCGCTTCACGGTCGATGGCTGACCGGCCGCGGCAGGAGAAGCTCCGGCCGTCGCTCTGGTGGATCCTCGGTGCCATCGCGGTGCCGTTCGTCCGCGGCACCTCGCACCTCACGATCCGTGCCCGGGACAAGCTCCCGGCGACCGGACCGTTCATCCTGACCCCGAACCACAACTCGAACATCGATCCGCTCGTGATCGCCGTCGCCGTGTGGCGGCTCGGCCGTGCACCGCGGTTCATGGCGAAGGCGTCGCTCTTCGCGGTGCCCGTGATCGGCGCGCTGCTGCGCGGCGTCGGCCAGATCCCGGTCGAGCGCGGCGGGATGCAGCGCGGGGCGATCCCCATCGACGCCGCGAAGCGGATCGTGGCCGAGGGCCACTGCGTGATCGTGTATCCGGAGGGATCGCTGACCCGCGATCCGGCTCTCTGGCCGATGCGGGGCAAGACCGGCGCGGCCCGACTCGCGCTCGACCTCGGCATCCCGGTGATCCCCGTCGCGCACTGGGGTACGCAGGGCCTGATGCCGATCTACTCGAAGCGGCTCCGGCTCTCGCCCCGCCCGCACATCGACGTGCTCTTCGGCGATCCCGTCGACCTCACGCCCTGGACCGGGCGTGCGACCGACCCGGCCGCGCTGCTGGCTGCCACCGCCGCGATCATGACCGCGGTCACCGCGCTGCTCGAGCAGCTGCGCGGCGAGACCGCGCCGGCCGATCGGTGGGATCCCTCGAAGCATGGTCAGACCGAGACGGGCAGGTTCTGATGGCCGACGGCACGCGCGTCGCCGTGCTCGGCGCCGGCAGCTGGGGCACCACCTTCGCGAAGGTGCTGGCCGACGCCGACGACCGGGTCGCGCTCTGGGCGCGCCGACCCGCGCTCGCCGAGTCGATCGCCCGGCGGCACCGCAACGACGACTACCTCCCCGGCGTGCTGCTGCCGGAGTCCATCCGCGTCGACTCCTCGCTCCCGGCCGTGCTGGCGGACGCCGAGATCGTGTTCCTGTCCGTTCCGAGCCAGTCCCTCCGCGGCGTGCTCGGCGACGTGCGCCGCGCGCTGCCGGCCGATGCCCTCGTCGTCAGCCTCATGAAGGGTGTGGAGAACGGCACCGGCCTCCGCATGAGCGAGGTCCTGCGGGACGGACTCGGCGTCCCGGACGAGCGGATCGCCGTCGTGTCCGGCCCCAACCTCGCCACCGAGATCGCCCGTGGCCAGCCGACCGCGGCCGTCGTCGCGTCGTCCTCCCAGGAGACCGCTGAGCGTGTGGCCCTGGCCGCGGCGAACCGCTACTTTCTCACCTTCACGAACACCGACGTGATCGGCACCGAGTTCGGCGGGGTGCTGAAGAACCTCATCGCGGTCGCCACCGGCATCGTCGTCGGGGTCGGCTACGGCGACAACACCAAGGCGTCGATCCTCACCCGCGGCCTCGCCGAGATGACGGCGTTCGCCGTCGCGTTCGGCGCCCAGCCGGAGACCCTCGCCGGTCTCGCCGGCCTCGGCGACCTCATCGCCACGAGCGAGTCGCCGCTCTCGCGCAACAACCGCGCCGGCCGCCTCCTGGGCCAGGGCTACAGCGTCGACGACGTGCTCCGCACCATGGACCAGGTGGCGGAGGGGCTCACCTCGCTCCAGCCGGTGCTGGACCTCGCCGCCACACGAGGTGTCGCGATGCCCATCGCCCAGCAGGTCGCCGATGTGATCGCGGGCACGCTCGACCCCCGCGACATCGCCCCCCACGTGGCCGGCGAGGCCGTCCCGGTGGGCGAGTAGCCCTCCTCCATCCGCCGTTCTCCGGAGTCCCCGCCCGACACGCCGGTTCCAGCCCCCGATCCTCCTGACAACCGGGGGCGGGTCCTGAAAACGGCGGAGGGGCGGGGCCTGGGTACGCTCGAGAGGTGACGGATCCCCGGGCCCGTGTGGCGGTCGTGTTCGGCGGACGCTCCAGCGAGCACGCCATCAGCTGCGCGACCGCGGGCGGCGTCCTCGCCGCGATCGACCGCGCCCGCTACGAGGTGATCCCCGTCGGCGTCACCCGCGACGGGGCGTTCGTGCTCGAGCGCGACGACCCGGCCGTCTTCGGACTCGACCCGGAGGCGCTGCCCGAGGTGCGCGACGACGGCACGCGGGTGCGCTGGCCCGAGTCGGCCTCGAGCCGGGAGCTCACCGTGCGGCGGCCGGACGGCTCGACGCAGTCGCTCGGCGACGTCGACGTCGTGCTCCCGATCCTCCACGGCCCGTTCGGCGAGGACGGCACCATCCAGGGCCTCTTCGAGCTCGTCGGGCTGCCCTACGTCGGCAACGGCGTGCTCGCCTCCGCGCTCGGCATGGACAAGCACTTCACGAAGACCGTGCTCGAGGCCGCCGGCGTGCCCGTCGCGCCGTGGGTGGCGCTCACGGAGGCCGACCGCCGCGGCGACGACACGTGGCTGCGCCGGCGCGTGGCCGGGCTCGGATACCCGGTGTTCGTGAAGCCGGCGCGCGCCGGTTCCTCCGTCGGGGTCACGAAGGTCGACGGGCCGGATGCGCTCGACGCGGCGCTCGACACCGCTTTCGCCGAGGACTCACGGGTGCTCGTGGAACGCGGCCTCGAGGGGCGCGAGCTCGAGGTGGGCGTGCTCGGCGCGCGCGGCGGCGGCGGCGTGCGCGTGTCCGCCGTGGGCGAGGTCATCGTGACCGGCCGGCCCTTCTACGACTTCGCCGCCAAGTACCTCGACGCACCCGGCGTCGATCTGGTCTGCCCGGCCGAGCTCGGCGACGGCGAGCGGATGGATCTCGAACGCCTCGCGGTGCGCGCGTTCGAGGCCATCGACGGTCGTGGGCTCGCCCGGATCGACGTCTTCCTCACGGGCGAGGGCTTCGTCGTCAACGAGATCAACACCATGCCCGGCTTCACGCCGATCTCGATGTTCCCCCGGTGCTGGCAGGAGTCGGGGCTGGCGTACCCCGACCTCATCACCGACCTGATCGAACAGGCCCGATGACCCGGCGCCTGCTCGCCGTCGTCGTGGCGGCCGGTGCGCTGCTCGCGCTCGCCGGCTGCACGCCGTCGATCTCGGTGACTCCGGCACCGGCGGCGACGGACACCGGCTGCGCGGCGCTGATCGTGCGGCTGCCGGAGACCATCGGCGCCTTCGGCAAGCGGGAGACCGACTCGCAGGGCACGGCGGCGTGGGGCGACCCCGAGGCGGTGCAGCTGCGATGCGGCGTGACGCCCCCGGGCCCGACGACCGACCCGTGCTACACCGCGTCCGGTGTCGACTGGATCCTCGCGAACACCGGGTCGGGGTCGAACGCTCGGGAGGTGATCACGACCTTCGGGCGGACGCCCGCCACGCAGGTCGTCGTCGATCCGAAGAAGGCGTCGGTGAACGACGTGCTGCCCACGATCTCCGACGCGGTCGTAGCAGCGATACCGACGGTGACGCGGCACTGCACCACGGCGTCGCAGGCGACGGCGAGTCCGGCACCGTGACCGACGACCGGCTGGCCGTCGTGGGGGAGCTGTCGGCCCTCCGCCGCATCGTCCCGCGCCTGCCCGGCTCGCCCGGCACGCTGCTCGGTCCCGGCGACGACGCCGCGGTGCTCGCCGCACCCGACGGCCGGGTGGTGCTGACGACGGACGTGATGGTCGAGGGCCCCGACTTCCGCAGGGACTGGTCGACGCCCCGCGACATCGGGTTCAAGGCCGCGGCGACCAACCTCGCCGACATCGCCGCGATGGGGGCGCGTCCCACGGGACTGCTCGTGGCCATCACCGCGCCGGCCGACCTCCCCGTGGCCGTGCTGGAGGGCATCGCGGACGGGTTCGCGGAGGCGTGCGCAGCGCTGGCGCCGGGCTGCGGCGTCGTCGGCGGCGACCTGACGATGTCGCCGACCCTCACCGTCGCCGTGACCGCCGTCGGCTCGCTCGACCACGCCGCGCCCGTGCTTCGCAGCGGCGCCCGCGTCGGCGACGTCGTCGCCTACGCGGGGTCCCTCGGCCGCGCCGGGGCCGCGCTCCGCCTGCTCTTCGGTGCCGACGGCGCCGCCGCGGTCGCCGCACTGCGGCGCGAACGACCGGAGCTCCTCGACGAGCAGCTGGCGCCGCGCCCGCCGCTCTCGGCCGGCCCCGCGGCCGCGGCAGCGGGTGCCACGGCGATGCTGGACGTGTCGGACGGCCTGCTGCTCGACGCCTCCCGCATCGCGCGGGCGAGCGGGGTGGTGCTCGACCTCGACGGCACCGCGCTCGACCACGACGTGCGAGCGGTGGCGCAGGCGCTCGCCGTGACCCACGAGGTCGCCCGCTCGGTGGTGCTGACCGCGGGGGAGGACCACGGCCTGCTCGCCTGCTTCCCCGACGGCGCCGTGCTGCCGGCGCCGTTCCGGATCGTCGGGGCCGTCGTGGCGGGGGAGCCTGACGTGCTCGTCGACGGCCTCCCGACGGCGGAGGCCACCGCGGGCTGGGATTCGTTCGCCCCCCGCCGGGACTGACGTGGCGCGGCGCAGCGGAGCGAGGGAGGCGGTGCTCGCCGACCGGCTCGGCCGTGTCCGGGAGCAGCGCGCCGCGATCGCGGCGGCGCTCGACGGCCTGCTGTCCGCGGATGCGCGGGACGGCCTCGTCCGGCGCGACGAGGAGCTCGCCGCGCTCGAACGCGGCCTCGGGGTGCTGCTGCCGACGGCGTGGGACCTGCAGCCGGGAGCCCCTCGCGCCGTCGTGAGCGGGGAGGATGCCGAGGTGCTCGCCGACATCCGGGTGACCGCGTCGGTGCTGGCGCTGCGGCTCCAGGAGCGGCCCGGGCCGCGCTCCCCGCTGGAGGAGCAGGACCTCGCGGCGGCCGTCGCCCTCTTCCGGTTCGCGCACACGGCGCTGGGCGACGACTTCGGCGGCTTCGGGAGCTTCGGGAGCTTCCCAGGCTGACGGGTCGGAGGGGTCGCCGGGCCGGGTTATGGTGCCGGGCATGCGGCGGGGAACGACGGATGCGGTGGTGTCGAAGCACCTCCGGCTGCTGCACGATCGCATCCGCGACCTGCAGCTCATCCTCACCGGCCGTGGGCCGATCATCGTGCCCACCGTCCAGGAGGAGGTGCGGTTCCGTGAGGAGCTGCGCGAGGCGGACCTCGTCGAGCGCGGCCTGACCGAGCTGCTGCCCGCGTTCTGGCGGGTGACGGGCACGTCGCGGCGGCGCGTGGGCCTCGTCGCCGAGGCGCGGGTGCTCGTCCGGCTGCGGGCGCTCGCCGCCACCCTCGCCCTCGGGCTCGAGCAGCCCGAGTCGGCGGCCGATCCGGACCGCCTCGCGATGGCGCGAGCCCTGTTCCGCTGGGCGGAGGCGGCACTGCTGCCGTTCGAGTTCGACGACAACGAGCTGCTGCCGGGCGGGGCGCTGCGGTACGAGCGCATCGTCGCGTACGCGATGTTCGGGCAGCGCTGGGGCTCGATCTAGGAGCCGCTCTCCGTCTCGAGCAGGTGGACCGCGGTGTCGCCGTAGGTGCGGGTGCGGTCGAGGGCCACTCCGTCGGGCCACGCCGGCGTCCGGTCGCGCACCGAGCGCTCGAGCACCAGCAGCGCGCCGGGCGCCGCGACCCGCACGAGCGCCGAGAGCGCGTCGGTCACCTGCCCGCCCGGCAGGTCGTACGGCGGATCGAGGAACACGAGCGTCGGCGCCGGCCCGGTCGGCGTCGCGAGGTAGCCGGCGACGGGGCGGACGACGACGCGGACGTCGAGGTCGACCCCGGCGGGCGCCGCTCGCTGCAGCTGCGCGAGGTTCTGCCGCATCGCCTTCGCGGCGCCGTTCCCCTTGTCGACGAGCACGGCGCTCGCCGCCCCGCGCGACAGGGCCTCGAACGCGAGCGCGCCGGACCCGGCGAAGAGGTCGAGCACGTGGGCGTTCCGGATCGCGTCGCGCGCCTCGAGCGCCGAGAACAGCGCCTCGCGCACCCGGTCGCTGGTCGGCCGGGTGCCCGTGGGCGGCGTCCGAAGCTGCAGCGAACCGGCCCACCCGCTGATGATGCGAGGCATGCCGACCATCCTGGCGGGTGCCGCTGATCGCGCCGTTCCGGAGAAACCGGATGACACGCCGCGGCCCGGCGGCGGAAGGCGGTGTGTCGCGCAGGAACTCCGGAACGGCGTGATGTGGCTCCGCGCCCGAAGCGGGGCTGCCTGCCGTCGGCCCTGCCTTCTAGCATGGCCCCATGCCGGGGCCGCTCGATCAGAAGCTCACCGGTGTGCTCGGCGACCGCACCGCGAAGGTGCTCGGAAAGGCGCTCGACCTGCACACGGTGGGCGACCTCGTCACCCACTACCCGCGCCGGTACCAGAAGCGCGGCGAGCTGAGCCGCCTCGACGCCCTCCCGCTCGAGACGGACGTCACGATCGTCGCCGACGTGCTCCGGGCCGGGTCCCGCTCGATGATGAACCGCCGCGGCACCCGCCAGGAGGTGCTGATCTCCGACGGTTCCGGCACCCTCACCCTCGTCTTCTTCAACCAGCCCTTCCGCGTCGACGCGAGCAAGGCGGGCGCGCTGAAGCCCGGCGTCCGCGGCATGTTCAGCGGGCGGGTGCGCTTCTACAAGGGCATGCGGGAGCTGACCCACCCGCGCTACGAGCTGTTCGACGGCAGCGGCGACGAGCCGCCCGACCCCGAGGTCGATCCGGAGGGCGCGAGGGCCTGGCACGAGGTGCCCATCCCGATCTATCCCGCGTCGGGATCCATCGACACCTGGAACATCCGCAAGGCCGTCGGCATCGCGCTCGACGCGATCGCGGGCATCGAGGACCCGATGCCGCTCGAGGTCTGCCGAACCGCGCGCCTGATGGGGTACGAGCCGGCGTTGCGCCGCATCCATCAGCCGAAGCACGACGCGGACTGGATGCAGGCGAAGCGCACCCTGCGCTTCCACGAGGCGTTCCTGCTGCAGACCGCGCTGCTGCAGCGCCGGGCCATCCGCGCGATGTTCGCCGCCACGCCGCGCACCCCGCAGCCCGACGGGCTGCTGGCGCGCTTCGATACGACGCTGCCGTTCGAGCTCACCGAGGACCAGCGGCTCGTCGGCACCGAGATCGCCGAGGACCTCGCGGGCGAGGCGCCGATGCACCGCCTGCTGCAGGGGGAGGTCGCCTCCGGCAAGACGCTCGTCGCGCTCCGCGCGATGCTCGCCGTCGCCGAGAGCGGCGGCCAGTCCGCGCTGCTCGCCCCGACCGAGGTGCTCGCCGCGCAGCACCTGCGGTCCATCGTCGCGACCCTCGGGCCCGACCTCGCGGCCGAGCTGATGCCGACCCTCGTCACCGGCCAGCTGTCCGCGGCCGAGCGCCGCAGGGCGGCGCTGCGGCTCGTCACGGGCCAGGCGCGGATCGTCGTCGGCACGCACGCGCTCCTGTCGGAGTCGACCGAGTTCTACGACCTCGGCCTCGTCGTGGTGGACGAGCAGCACCGTTTCGGGGTCGAGCAGCGCGAGGTGCTGCGCCGCAAGGGGTCCGCGCCGCACACGCTCGTGATGACGGCCACGCCGATCCCGCGGACCGTCGCGATGACGGTGTTCGGGGACCTCGAGACGTCCACCATCCGGCATCTGCCCAAGGGCCGCGCGCCGATCGAGACGCACGTCGTGCCGCTCGCCGAGAAGCCGCACTGGATCGCGAACGTGTGGCGGCGCGCGGGGGAGGAGGTCGCCCTGGGCCGGCAGGGCTACGTGCTCTGCCCGGCGATCGGGGCGGACGAACCGGAGGACGCGGACGACGACCTGCTCGACGTGGACGACGCCCGCCCCATGTCGACGGTCACGGCCACCCTGAAGGATCTCCGGGCGCAGCCCGCGCTCGCCGGCCGCCGGATCGAGGCCCTCACCGGCCGCATGACCGGCGAGGAGAAGGACCGGGTCATGCGCGCCTTCGCTGCGGGCGAGATCGACGTGCTCGTCGCCACCACCGTCGTGGAGGTCGGCGTCGACGTGGCCAACGCCACCTTCATGATCGTGCTCGACGCGGACCGGTTCGGCGTCTCGCAGCTGCACCAGCTGCGCGGCCGCGTCGGCCGCGGCGGCCTGCCCGGGCTCTGCCTCCTCGTCACGACGGCGCCCGAGGGCGTACTCGGCCACGAGCGCGTCACGACGGTGGCGGGCACGACCGACGGATTCGCCCTCGCCCAGGCCGACCTCGAGCTGCGGCGGGAGGGCGACGTGCTCGGCGCGAGCCAGTCCGGGGCGAGATCGCAGTTGAAGCTGCTCCGGGTCACGCGCGACGGCGACATCATCCAGGACGCGCGGGACGCGGCCGCCGGACTGCTCGAGGCGGATCCGTCGCTGGAGGGCTACCCGGTGCTGCGCGCCGCGATCGAGCGCAGCAGCGACGAGGACGCACGGGCCTTCCTCGACAAGAGCTGACGGTTCCCCCCGGTAGCCTGAGCCACATCATGCCCCGCGTCGCCGTGATCCCCGGCTCCTTCGACCCGGTCACCCTCGGGCACCTCGACATCGTGAAGCGCGCAGCTCCGCTGTTCGACCGGCTCCACGTGCTCGTCACCCACAACCCCGGCAAGGCGGCGCTGCTGCCGTTCACCCAGCGGGTCGCGCTGCTCGAGCAGGCGATCGCGGACGCGGGCGTCGAGGGCGACGTCGTCGTCGACTCGTGGAGCGTCGGACTGCTCGTCGACTACTGCGTCGAGGTCGGCGCGCAGGTGCTGGTGAAGGGCATCCGCTCGTCCACCGATGCCGAGTACGAGACGCCGATGGCCATCGTGAACCGCGACCTGGCCGGCGTCGAGACGCTCTTCCTCATCGGCGATCCCGGCACGAGCCACGTCTCCAGCTCGCTCGTGCGACAGGTGGCGGCGCTCGGCGGCGACATCAGGCCGTACGTGCCGCGGGCGGTGGCCGAGGTGCTGCAGCCGGGTGGCCGGCCTGCACGTGGCTGACGGGCTGCTCGTCGCGGTCTGCCGGGTCCACCAGCTGCTGCCCGACCGGGGCAACGGGGTGACCGCCATCGACAAGCGGCCGGTCGGCGGCGCGGTGCGGGCGTCGCGCTTCGGCCTGTTCGGCGATGTGCAGGCGGAACGCCGGCACCACGGCGGCGAGGACCAGGCCGTGTACGCGTACGCCGAGGAGGACGCCCTCCACTTCTCGCACGAGCTCGGGCGGGACGTGCCGCCCGGCCTGTTCGGGGAGAACCTCCGCACGAGCGGGATCGACGTGACGGATGCGGTGATCGGCGAGCGCTGGCGGGTGGGGCAGCAGGCGCTGCTCGAGGTCACCTACCCGCGCACGCCGTGCGGCACGTTCGAGCGCCGGATGGGCGTTCCCGGCTGGCAGGACCGGTTCCGCGAGCACGGCGCTCCCGGCGCCTACCTCCGCGTGCTCAAGGCCGGGTCGATCCGAGCGGGCGACGACATCGAGGTCGTCGAGCGCCCCGAGCACGGCGTGACGATCGGCCGCTGGTTCCGCCATCAGGCCCCGACGGACGCCGAGGTGCTCCTCGCCGCGCACGCCGACGGCGCGATCGTGCTGCGGGACAAGCTCCGCGGCCACGTGGACCGGGCGCTGCGGCGAGCCCCCGCCTGAGCCCGGCCGCCCCTGCGGGCGGACCGAGGAGACGCCACGCGTCGGATGGGAGGATGAATCCGTGAGTGCACCGCAGTTCGGCTACGCCGCCATGCTCGAGCAGTTCCATCCGACGGAGGCGGTCGAGCTCGCCGCCTACGCGGAGTCGAAGGGCTTCTCCGGCGTGATGGCCGCGGACCATTTCCAGCCGTGGGTCCCCGCGCAGGGCCAGAGCGCGTTCGTCTGGAGCGTGCTCACCGCGCTCGGCGAGCGCACGAAGGGCGACTTCGGGCCCGGCGTGACGGCGCCGATCTTCCGCTGGCACCCGGCGATCGTCGCGCAGGCGTCCGCGACGCTGGCGGCCATGTACCCGGGCCGCCACTGGCTGGGGCTCGGCTCCGGCGAGGCCCTGAACGAGCACATCGTCGGCCAGTACTGGCCGGAGGCGCCCGAGCGGATCAACCGGATGTTCGAGGCGGTCGAGATCATCGACAAGCTCTTCACCGGCTCGCTCGCCGGCAAGGACGTGAAGCACTCGGGCAAGTACTTCACGCTCGAGTCCACCCGGCTCTGGACCATGCCGGAGCAGCGGCCCGAGATCCTCATCGCGACCGCCGGCCCCGTGACCGCCAAACGTGCGGGCCGCACCGTCGACGGGCTCATCACTGTCGGAGCGCCGCTCGAGAAGATCTCCGGGCTGTTCCAGAAGTTCGACGACGGCCGCCGCGAGGCGGGCAAGGACCCCGCGGCCGCGCCGAAGGTGCTCCAGCTGCACCTCTCCTGGGCCGCGACGGACGAGGAGGCGCTCGCGAACGCGATGCACGAGTGGCCGAACGGCGGCATGAAGTTCCCGAAGGGCGACATCCGCAGTCCACTCGAGTTCGAGCAGATGGCGAAGATGGTGCGGCCGGAGGACTTCGAGGGGCGGATGGTCATCGGAAGCGATCCGGACGTGCACCGGGCGAGCATCCAGCGGTTCGCGGACCTCGGCTTCGACCGCATCTACCTCCACAACGTCGGCCGCAACCAGCGCGAGTGGATCGACGTCTTCAGCCGCGACGTGCTCCCCAAGATCACGCGATGATCAGCGCATTCGCGCCCGACGGCATCCCCGAGGTCGAGGCGGGGACCGACCTCGTCGCCCTCGTCGCCGGCGCCGTCGGCGACCTCGAGGACGGCGACGTGGTCGTCGTGTCCAGCAAGATCGTCTCGAAGGCGGAGGGCCGGCAGGTGCACGCCGACGACCGCGAGGAGGCCATCTCCGCCGAGACCGTGCGGGTCGTCGCGACCCGCCGGCAGCCGGGCGGCGCGGTCACCCGGATCGTGGAGAACCGGCTCGGCATCGTGGGCGCCGCGGCGGGCGTCGATGCGAGCAACGTCGCCGAAGGCACCGTGCTGCTGCTGCCCGAGGACCCCGACGCCTCCGCCCGCCGCCTCCGGGCCGCGCTCGCCGAACGCACCGGCCGGCGCATCGGCGTGGTCGTGACCGACACCCTCGGCCGCCCCTGGCGGCACGGCCAGACCGACGTGGCCATCGGCGCCGCAGGGGTCGCCGTCGTCGACGACCTCCGCGGCACGCCGGACGCGGCGGGCAGGCGGATGGACGTCACGGTGGTCGCCGTCGCGGACGAGCTCGCCGCGATGGCGGACCTCGTGAAGGGCAAGACGGCGAACCGCCCGGTCGCGGTGATCCGCGGGCTCGGCCGCCTCGTCACGGAGGAGGACGGACCGGGCGCCCGGTCGCTCGTGCGGGTCGGTCCCGAGGACATGTTCCGGCGTGGGGCCGACGAGGCCTACGCCGACGGCTACCGTGACGGATACGCGGAGGGTTCGCGCGAGTCGACCGGATGGCACGGCGACCGGGAGAGCGAAGGTGGGCAGTGATCGACTGGGTGGTCCTGGTCCCGATCAAGCGATTCGCCGACGCGAAGACGCGGCTGCATCCGCGGGCGGACCGCGCCGCCGTCGCGGAGGCGATCGCGCGCGACACCCTCGACGCGGTGGCCGGCGTGTCGCGGGTGCGCATGATCCTCGTGATGACCGACGACCCGGCGCTCGTCGAGGACCTCGCCCTGCCCGTCGCGGTCACCGTGCGGGTGCAGCGCGTGCCCGGGCTGAACAACGCGATCGCGGACGGCCTCCGCTACGCCCAGGAGTCGTGGCCCGACTACGGGCAGGCGGTGCTGCTCGGGGACCTGCCCGCGCTCACCTCCGAGGACCTCGAGGACACGCTCGCCGCGGCCGAGGAGCTGCCGCTCGGCGTCGTGCCCGACGCGTCCGGCAGCGGCACCGTGATGATCTCCGGCCAGCCCGGCGTCCCGCTGCTCCCCGCGTTCGGCGTCGGATCCGCGCGCCGCCACCGCGAGCTCGGCCACCGGCTCCTCCGGGCGCCCGAGGGCCTGCGCCGCGACGTCGACACCCCCGAGGACCTGCAGACGGCGATCCGCCTCGGCGTCGGCCGCCACACCGCCGCGACCCTCGGCCTGACCGCGGCCCGCTAGCCTCCGCGTCTGCGGCTGCTCCGGACGTCCGCGGTCGATGTACCGGCGGCAGACGTCCGAGGGAGCCGCAGAAGCCGCGTCCCGCGCTGCAGCACGCTGGGATGTCCGTACGAGGAGGCGGCGCCGGCGGGCGGGGAGCACACTGGTGCCATGCCCGACGAGGAGCGATCCGAGGACCCGCGCCAGGAGCAGGGACCAGGGGACTCCCCGGACTCGCCCGACTGGATCCACCGCGCCGTGATCTACGGCGTCGACGTGCTGCGGTTCCAGGACTCGGACGGCGACGGGAACGGCGACCTGAAGGGGCTGGTCGCCCGCCTCGACCATGTCGAGCGCCTCGGTGCCGACTGCCTCTGGCTGCTGCCCTTCTACCCGAGCGAGCGGCGCGACAACGGCTACGACGTGACGAACCACCTCGGCGTCGATCCGCGCATCGGGGAGCTCGACGACTTCCGCCTGCTCGCCGAGGAGGCGCACGCCCGCGGCATCCGCCTGCTCCTCGACCTCGTGCTGCACCACACCTCGAACCGTCACCCGTGGTTCCAGGCGGCGGAGTCGGATCCCCGCAGCCGGTTCCGCGACTACTACATCTGGAGCGAGACCGAGCCGCCCGACAGCGTCTCGGCGAGCGCGTTCCCGAACGAGCGCGGCGCCGACGGCATCTGGACGCGCTCGGAACGGGCCCGCGCCTTCTACCGCCACAAGTTCTACGACTTCGAGCCCGACCTGCGCATCGCGTCCGACGCGCTCTGGGAGGAGGTGAAGGGCATCCTCGACTTCTGGATCGCGCTCGGCGCCGACGGCTTCCGGATCGACGCGGCGGGCGAGCTGTTCGCCGACATCGGCCTTCCGGGCGATCAGGCCGACGCGGGTCGCCGCCTCGACGACCTGCGCGGCTACCTCCGCCACCGGGCGCCGTCGGTCGCGCTGCTCGGCGAGGTCGACCTCGCCCCCGAGCAGCTGCCCACCTACTTCGACCGGGGCCGGATCGACCAGCTGCTCGCCTTCCTGCCGAACAACGCCCTGATGCTGTCGCTCGCGACCGAGGACGCCGCCCCCCTCTGCGCTGCGGTCGCCCGCCACGACGACGCCGTGCGGCACGGGGCGTGGCGGCAGTTCCTGCGCAACCTCGACGAGCTGAACCTGTCCCACCTCTCCGACGAGCAGCGGCAGGGGGTGTTCGACGTGTTCGCGCCCCAGGAGGACGAGCGGATCTACGGGCGGGGGATCCGCCGCGGATGGGCGCCGATGATGGAGCACGACCGGCGGAAGCGGATGACCATCAGCCTGCTGTTCGCGCTCCCGGGCGCCCCGCTGCTCGTGGCCGGGCAGGAGATCGGTACGGGGGACGACCTCGCGCTGCCCGGCCGCGCCTCAGTGCGGCTGCCCATGCAGTGGTCCGCCGAGGACGGCGGCGGCTTCTCGACCAGCCAGGAGGGCGAGGCGGCGCACCTCGTGACGGAGGGTCCCTTCGGGATCCGAAGCGTGAACGTGGCGGACCAGGAAGCGGATCCCGGCAGCCTCCTCCACCTCGTTCGGGCTCTCATCCGCTTGTGGCGGGAGCATCCCGAGATCGCCTCGCCGCGCACGGACCGGCTGGACGCGGATCCGGCGATCGCCGCGTTCCGCTACGGCTCCATCGCGGCCGCGCACAACCTCGCCGCCGACCCCCGGCCTCTGCCCGAGGCCATGGCCGCGGGCCAGCTGCTCCTCGGCGACGAGACGGTGGACGGGGGACTGCTGCCCGGTCACGGCTTCCGCTGGGTGCTGCTGCCCTGACGGGCTAGCGCGGCTGGGCGGGGTTCGTCGGCACGCCCTGCGACGGCGGGTTGATCTTCGGGCCCGTCGTCGCGGGACTCACCTTGGAGCCGCCGCCCGCGGCGGGCGCGACCTCGGGCATGGCCTGCTCGACGGCGCCGCTCGGCTGCGCGCCGCTCCGCAGCGCCTCGATGCGGTGCCGCAGCACCTCCGTGACGGGGAGCCGGTCCCCGTGGGCCTGCTCGTAGTCGAGCAGCTGCTGGACGCCGCCCGCATCGAGCGCGCTGATCCGCGACGGCAGGGTGCCGAGCGGGATGTGGTCGAAGTCGGGCAGCGGGAGGTCGGTGCGCTCGGTCATGGGCTCGACCGCAGGAACGCCGCCTCGGAGCCCGATGTGCTCCGACTGACGAAGGGCAGACCGCGTCGGTCAGCCGCGGTTCACCGACACCCGGTCGACGAGGCCCCGGTACTGGTCGTCGCCGCTGCTGCTCTTCGCGCCGATGTAGAGCGATCCCGAGTTCGAGATCGAACCCGTCGACACGGACTTGGACGAGGTCTTCCCGTCGACCGTCACCTTCACCGAGCTCGACGTGCGCGCGCAGGTGATGGTGTGCCACGCGTTGTCGGCGAGGCTGCCGGAGCTCGAGGCCGACCCCTGGGCCGACGACCCGCGGAAGTCGCAGAAGGCGTTCCCGCCGGCGAGGATCTCGACCTTGTAGCTGCCGCCGTCCGTCGTCGAGAGCCCCTTCCGCAGCACGTCGTAGTCACCGGACGGCTTCGCCGAGAACTTCACGTGGAGCGTGAACGAGAAGCTGCTCGTGCCCGGGTTCAGCTCGGAGGAGCTCGGCACCGAGACGTACGACGGGTGGGAGAAGAACCCGAACGCCTTGCCGCTCGACGTGCCGGGCTGCCCCGTCGACACGTTGTGCAACGTGCCCGTGTGGCCGTGGCCCGAGGCGTCGGCCATGGTCGAGCCGGTGTCGCCCATGTTCCAGAGCGCCACCTGCGTCGACGCGGCGGACGCGGGGGCGGCCGCGGCCAGGGTCATGCCGAGTGCCGACGCGGCGGCAGCCAGACCGAGAGCGATTCGTCGCACGCGGGAACCTCGCATTCTGATGGGGAGCCGGGTCGCTCCGCACGTCGACGCTAGTCAGGCTGGCTGCAGGAAGGAAGGGGTTCCGTCAACGGGACGGTGCGCGGGCCCGTAACCGGTCGGCCATCGTGAGCGCCTCGGCGGCGATGGCGGCGGACGCCTCGTCGTCGTGCATCCAGAGCGGTACGGCGCTCGTCGGCACGCCGGCGGACGCGAGCTCCCCGACCGACGCCTCGTCGGACGTGTCGACGAGCCAGCCGTCGAGCAGGCCCCCGTCGCTCCGCGCGCCGTAGTGCCCGCCGACCGCCGCCGCGCTCGTCTGCACCCCGATCGCGCGGAGGCACGCGTCGGCCATGCCCCGGACGGCCGAGCCGCCGATGATCGGGGACACGCCGACGATCGGCGCTGCCGTCTCGAGCAGGGCCTCGCGGATGCCGGGGATCCCGAGGATCGTGCCGATCGAGACGACCGGGTTCGACGGCGCGAGCAGCACGACGTCCGCCTCGGCGAGCGCCGGCAGGACGGGCGGCGCGGGCCTCGCCGTCTCGACCCCGACCTGCAGGAACGCGTGGGCGGGCACCTTCGCGCGGGTACGGACCCACCACTCCTCGAAGTGCAGATCGCGGGGAACGCCGTCCTCCTCGACGAGCACGTGTGTCTCGACCTCGTCGTCGGTCGCCGGCACGAGCCGCACGCCGAGCGGCCATCTCGCGCTCAAGCGCTCCACGACGGCCGACAGCGGCAGTCCCTGCTTCAGCAGCGCGGTGCGGGCGATGTGGGTGCCGAGGTCGAGATCGCCGAGGGTGAACCACGGCCAGCCGACCCCGTAGGCGGCGAGCTCGCCGCTCACCCGCTCGCTCTCGCCTGCCCGGCCCCAGCCGCGATGCGTGTCGTTGACCCCGGCGAGGGCGTACAGAAGCGAGTCGAGGTCGGGGGTGATGCGCAGCCCCGCCAGCCAGAGGTCGTCGCCCGTGTTCGCGACGACCGTGACGTCGGCGTCGGATCCACCGGCGCCGTCGGGCCAGGCGGCACGGACGTGGCGACGCAGGCCGCGCACGAACTTCGCGCCGCCCACCCCGCCCGCGAGCACGACGATGCGGGGGGCGGGCACCCCGTCAGCCTACGGAGCGGCTGCCGCGCCCTGCTGGGGATGGAGTCAGGAGGCCTGGCTGATCCGCACCGTGTTGCCGGACGGGTCCCGGAAGGCGCAGTCGCGAGGTCCCCACGGCTGGTCGATCGGCTCCTGGAGCACCTCCGCGCCGGCGGCACGGGCCCGCTCGAACACGTCGTCGAGGTCGTCGGCCCGGAGGAACACCGGCGGCAGGGAGCCCTTGACGAGCAGCTCGTGGATCGTGTCCGCCTCGGTCTCCGAGCGCCCCGCCCGCGGGTCCGTGAGGACGATGTCGGGGCCCTCCGACGCGCTGAGCGTCACCCAGCGGGACCCGCCCGATGCGACCTCGTTCCGCACCTGGAAGCCGAGGGCGTCCCGGTAGAACCCGAGCGCCTCCTCGACGTCGCCGACGGTGATCATCGTGTAGTTCAGTGCGACAGCCATGCCGGGAGGCTAGGACGCCGGCGGCCCGGCCGCTTCTCGGATCCTGCTCGACGCGTACCGCTTCGGACGGGTCAGCACCCTGACCATGCACGCCGGCATCGCCTCCACGTCGTCGTGGGTGCGGGCCCGGTAGGCGGAGGGCGTCTCGCCGACGAGCTCGCTGAAGCGGGAGCTGAACGAGCCGAGCGAGGTGCAGCCCACGGTCATGCAGGCGTCGGTCACGTTCGCCCCGGCCCGGAGCAGCGCCATGGCGCGTTCCACGCGCCGTGTCATGAGGTAGCCGTACGGCGTCTCGCCGTACGCCTCCTTGAAGCGGCGGGAGAAGTGCGCCGGCGACATGGCGGCCCGCTGCGCCATCGTCACGACGTCGAGCGGGAGCGCGTAGTCGCGGTCGATGAGGTCCCGGGCGCGACGCAGGAACACGAGCTCCTGGAGGCGCTGCGGGGTCATCCCGGGACGGTACCAGCAGGCAGTGGCCGCGGGGGCGGCCGAAGTGCCACGATGGGACCGAGGCCCCCACGCGGGTCCGGGAGGAACCGATGGCCGGAAGCAGCCCCCGATGACCGTCGTCCGCGCGGCGATCACACAGACGTCGTGGACGGGGAACCAGGCCTCGATGCTCGACGCGCACGAGGGCTTCGCCCGCGCGGCCGCTGCGCAGGGCGCACAGGTGATCTGCTTCCAGGAGCTCTTCACCGGCCCCTACTTCGGCATCGTCGAGGACGCGAAGTACTACGACTACGCGGAGCCCGCCGACGGGCCCACCGTTCGGCGGTTCGCGGCGCTCGCGGCCGAGCTCGGCATGGTGATGGTGCTGCCCATCTACGAGGAGGCGCAACCGGGCGTCTACTACAACACCGCCGTCGTCGTGGACGCGGACGGCGCCGTCCTCGGGAAGTACCGCAAGAACCACATCCCGAACCTCGACAGCTTCTGGGAGAAGTTCTACTTCCGGCCGGGGAATCTCGGGTATCCGGTGTTCGACACCGCCGTCGGCAAGGTCGGCGTCTACATCTGCTACGACCGCCACTTCCCGGAGGGGTGGCGCGAGCTGGCTCTGAACGGCGCCGAGATCGTCTTCAACCCGAACGCGACGAAGCCCGGCCTCTCCAACCGGCTGTGGGACCTCGAGCAGGCGGCTGCCGCCGCTGCGAACGGCTACTTCGTGGCCGCCCCGAACCGCGTCGGCCGCGAGGACAACGAGTACGGCGAGAAGGCCGTCACCTTCTACGGGACGAGTCAGTTCTGCGACCCGCAGGGCAACTTCGTCGGAGCCCGAGGCAGCGACGAGCACGAGGAGGTCGTGATCCGCGACCTCGACCTCGGGCTGATCCGCGAGGTGCGGAACGCGTGGCAGTTCTTCCGCGACCGCCGGCCCGACACCTACACGGCCATCCCCGCCCCCTGACCTGCAGCGAACGAGAGAAGCACCACCGATGGCCAAGACGCTGATCAAGAACGGCACGGTCGTGAACGCGACCGGCACCGCGCAGGCCGACGTGCTGATCGACGGAGAGACGATCGCCGCCGTGCTCGCGCCCGGGTCGACCCTGCTCGGCTTCGACGTCGAACGGCACGTCGACACCGTCATCGACGCGGCGGGCAAGTACGTCATCCCCGGCGGGGTCGACGCCCACACGCACATGGAGATGCCGTTCGGCGGCACCTTCGCCTCCGATACCTTCGAGACCGGCACCCGCGCGGCGGCGTGGGGCGGTACGACGACGATCGTCGACTTCGTCGTGCAGTACCCCCACGAGCAGGTGCTCGATCGGTACCAGGCGTGGCACGAGAAGGCCGCCGGGCAGTGCGCCATCGACTACGGCTTCCACCAGATCCTGTCCGACGTCCAGCCGTCGAGCCTCACGGCGATGGACGAGCTGATCGGCGAGGGCGTGACGAGCTTCAAGCTCTTCATGGCCTACAAGGGCGTCTTCCTGTCGGACGACGGCCAGATCCTCCGGGCGTTCCAGAAGGGCGCCGAGAACGGCGCGCTGATGATGATGCACGCCGAGAACGGCTCGGTCATCGACGTGCTGGTCGAGCAGGCGGTCGCCGCCGGCACCACCTCGCCGCTGTACCACGGGCTCACCCGGCCGTGGCAGACGGAGGAGGAGGCGACCCACCGCGCGATCATGATCGCCGACCTCACCGGCGCGCCCCTCTACGTCGTGCACGTCTCCGCGAAGCAGGCCGTCGAGCAGATCGCGGCGGCACGGGACCGCGGCGGCAACGTGTTCGGCGAGACCTGCCCGCAGTACCTCTACCTCTCCCTCGAGGACCAGCTCGGCGCCTCCAGCGAGCAGTGGGGCTCGTTCGAGGGCGCGAAGTGGGTGTGCTCCACGCCGCTGCGCGCGAAGGAGGAGGGCCACCAGCACCACATGTGGCAGGCGCTGCGCACGAACGACCTGCAGATGGTGTCGACGGACCACTGCCCGTTCTGCATGAAGGGTCAGAAGGACATGGGCCTGAGCGATTTCTCGAAGATCCCGAACGGCATCGGCTCCGTCGAGCACCGCATGGACCTGCTCTACCAGGGCGTCGTCGACGGCCACATCATCCTGCCGCGCTGGGTCGAGATCACCTCGACGACGCCGGCGCGG
>NZ_JAODBE010000183.1 GCF_025463795.1 Amnibacterium sp. | reverse complement strand
GCCGTCGAGGCAGCCGTCGCCCGGGTCGCCGAGGAGCTCGGCGCGCCGACCGTCCTCGTGAACAACGCCGGGATCCTGCGCGACAACCTGATCTTCAAGATGTCGGACGACGATTGGGACTCCGTCGTCGCGGTGCACCTGCGTGGCGCGTTCCTCATGACCCGGGCCGTGCAGCGCCACCAGGTGGAGGCGAAGTGGGGCCGCATCGTGAGCCTCTCCTCCACGAGCGCGCTCGGCAACCGCGGCCAGGCGAACTACGCGGCGGTGAAGGCGGGTCTGCAGGGCTTCACGAAGACCCTCGCGATCGAGCTCGGCCGCTACAACGTCACCGCCAACGCCATCGCGCCCGGGTTCATCGCGACCGACATGCTGCGGCAGACCGCGGAGCGGATGCACATCACGTTCGAGCAGTTCCTCGAGGGCGCGGCCGAGGAGATCCCGGTCGGCCGGGTCGGGCAGCCGGAGGACGTCGCGAACGCGGCGAGCTTCTTCTGCTCGGAGGCCGCCTCGTTCGTCTCCGGTCAGGTGCTGTACGTGGCAGGCGGCCCGAAGGCATGAGCACCGTCTTCCCCTCGCCGGAGGCGCTGCTCGACGCGGTCGGCACCGAGCTCGGGCCGAGCAGCTGGATCACCGTCGGGCAGGACCGGATCGACCGGTTCGCCGACGCGACCGACGATCACCAGTGGATCCACGTCGACCGCGCACGGGCCGCGGACGGCCCCTTCGGCGGGACGATCGCCCACGGCTACCTCTCCCTGTCGCTGCTCGCGCCCCTGATGTTCGAGCTGCTGCAGGTCGAGGGCACCGGTCTCGCCGTGAACGCGGGATCGGACCGGGTGCGGTTCCTCTCCCCGGTCCGCGCAGGCACCCGGGTGCGCGCGACCGCGACGATCACGGCGGCCGAGCGCATCCCGACCGGCATCCGCGTGCACCAGGCCGTGACGCTCGAGGCGGAGGGCGCCGACCGGCCGGCGCTCGTCGCGGAGACGCTGACGGTGTTCGTCCCGGCCTGACCGGGGCCTCCAGCAGGGAGGAGCAGCATGAGGGCATGAAGCTCGCGCTGCACTTCCCGAATTTCACGATGCCGGGGGCGCCGGACTCGCTCCGCGGCCTGCTCGCCGACACCGCCCGCGCCGCGGACGAGGGCGGCTTCGCCGCGATGACGGTCATGGACCACTGGTTCCAGATGATCCCGATGGGCGGATCCGCCGAGCCGATGCTCGAGGGCTACACGACCCTCGGCTACCTGGCCGCCGTGACGCAGCGCCTCCGGCTGGGCACCCTCGTCACCGGGGTGACCTACCGGTACCCGGCGCTGCTCGCGAAGACCGTCACCACGCTCGACGTGCTCTCGAACGGGCGCGCCTTCCTCGGCATCGGCGCTGCCTGGTACGAGGAGGAGCACGCCGCGTACGGGGTCCCGTTCCCGCCCCTGAAGGAGCGGTTCGAGCGGCTGACCGAGGCGCTCGAGATCTGCGAGCAGATGTGGAGCGAGAACGACGGCCCGTACGAGGGCGAGCACTACCGCCTCGGCGCGACGATCTGCGTGCCGCAGCCGATCCAGCGCCCGCGTCCGCCGATCCTCATCGGCGGCGGCGGTGAGAAGAAGACCCTGCGGCTGGTCGCCCTCCACGGCGACGCCTGCAACCTCTTCGACCTCGGTCCCGACGAGGTCGGCCGGAAGATCGACGTGCTGCGGCAGCACTGCGACGACGTCGGCCGGGACTTCACCTCGATCCAGCTCACGCTCACGACACCCGGAGCCGACGCCGAGAGCGACGCCTTCCTCTCGAAGATGGAGGCCTACGCGAAGCTCGGCGTCGATCAGGTCTGGGTGCGCGCCGCAGCACCCGACCCCGTCGGCACCACCGCACGCCTCGGGGAGCACGTGGTCCCGCGCCTCGCGCAGCTCTGACCTCGCCTCCGCCTCCCGTGCGTCGGCATCGGCGACCGCCGGAGGCGGGGGCTCGAAGCGGGTGGGACCGCGGTCAGCTGAGGCGCTCGATCACCATCGCCATGCCCTGGCCGCCGCCGACGCACATCGTCTCGAGGCCGAAGGTGGCGTCGTTCGTGCGCAGCGCGTTGAGCAGCGTCGTCGTGATGCGGGCACCCGTCATGCCGAAGGGGTGGCCGAGGGCGATGGCGCCCCCGTGCACGTTGAGCTTCTCCCACGGCACCCCGAGCTGGTCCGCGGAAGGCACGACCTGGGCGGCGAACGCCTCGTTGATCTCGACGAGATCGATGTCGTCGATCGTCATGCCGGCGAGCGCGAGCGCCTTGCGGCTCGCCTCGACGGGGCCGAGGCCCATGATCTCGGGCGAGAGCGCGCTCACGCCGGTCGCGACGATGCGGGCGAGCGGGGTGAGGCCGAGGTCCCTCGCGAGCGTGTCGGAGACGACGACGAGGGCCGCCGCCCCGTCGTTCAGGGGGCAGGCGTTGCCGGCGGTCACGGTGCCGTCGGGGCGGAAGACGGGCTGCAGCGTCGACAGCGTCTCGACGGTGACTCCGGCGCGCGGACCGTCGTCGGTGCTGACGGTACGGCCGTCCGGCGTCGTCACCGGCGTGATCTCCCGTTCGAAGACCCCGGCCGCGATGGCCCGCTCGGCCCGGTTCTGGCTGAGTGCGGCGTACTCGTCCTGCCGCTGCCGGCCGGTCCCGGTGAGGGCGGCGACGTTCTCGGCCGTCTGCCCCATGGCGATGTAGGCGTCGGGCAGCTCGCCGTCCTCCCGCGGGTCGTGCCAGCCGCCGCCCGCCTCGGCGCGCCGCTTCGTGCGCTGCTCCGCATCCGCGAACACCGGGTTCAGGATCACGTGCGGGTCCTGGTTCGGGATGTGGTCGGCGCTGCCGTTCGCGAAGTGCGTCACGGACTCGACGCCCGCGGAGACGAAGGCGTGGCCCTCGCCCGCCTTGATGGCGTGGAACGCCATGCGGGTGGTCTGGAGGCTGGAGGAGCAGTACCGGTTCACGGTCGTGCCCGGCAGGAAGTCGTAGCCGAGCTTGACGGCGAGGATGCGGGCCATGTTCATGCCCTGCTCCCCGCCGGGCATGCCGCAGCCGAGGATCAGGTCGTCGAGACGCGCCGGATCCAGCTCCGGCACGGCCGCGAGCGCCTCCCGCACGATGACGGCGGCGAGGTCGTCCGGCCGGAACGAGACGAGCGAGCCCTTGTTGGCCCGCCCGATGGGCGACCGCTTCGCGGCGACGACAACTGCCTCAACCATTTCCAAGCCTCTTCCTTGAGCGAGAACCGGCGAGCCGATCTCGGGCGACGGGAGGCACGGCCGTCACGTCGGCCGGGCCGGACTGTCCACGACGTCTTCGATGCGCTCGCGTATCGAAGACCATAAGCACGACGTCTTCGATGCGCTCGCGCATCGAAGACCATAGGTTCAGACGAACGCGGCCGAGCCCGTGATGGCGCGGCCGACGATGAGGGTGTTCATCTCGCGGGTGCCCTCGTAGGAGTAGATGGCCTCCGCGTCGGCGAAGAACCGGGCCACACCCTTGTCGAGCACGATGCCGTTGCCACCGAGGATCTCGCGGGCGTAGCCGACGGTCTCGCGCATCCGGGCGGTCGCGAACGCCTTGGCGAGCGCCGAGTGCTCGTCCTGCTGCTGACCGGCGTCCTGCAGCTGCGAGGCGCGGAGGCAGACCGCGATCGAGGCGGTGATGTTGCCGACGCACTTCACGAGCAGGTCCTGGACGAGCTGGTGCGCGGCGATCGGCTTGCCGAACTGCACGCGCTCCTTCGCGTAGGCGAGGGCCGCCTCGTAGGCGCCGATCGCGATGCCGATGGCCTGCCATGCGACCTCGCAGCGCGTGAGCCGCAGCACGTGCGCGACGTCGCGGAACGAGCGGATGCCGGGCAGCCGCATCGATTCCGGCACGCGCACGTCCGTCATGGTGATGTCGGCGTTCTGCACGCTGCGGAGGGCGATCTTGCCTTCGATCTTCGTCGCCGTGAAGCCCTCGCTGGTCGTGTCGACGAGGAAGCCCTTGACCTGCCCGTCCGCCTCGTCCTTGCCGAAGATCACCACGATGTCGGCGAAGGTCGCATTGCCGATCCAGCGCTTCGCGCCGTTCAGGATCCAGGTGTCGCCGTCGCGCCGGGCGGTCGTGCGCAGGCCGCGGGCGGAGTCGGAGCCGGAGAAGGGCTCGGTGAGGCCGAACGAGGCGATCACCTCGGCGGTCGCCATCTTCGGCAGCCACTCGGCGCGCTGCTCCGGCGAGCCCCCGACGTCCACGGCGCCCATCGCGAGGCCGCTCTGCACACCGACGAACGTGGAGGCGGACGCGTCGACGCGGCCCATCTCGAGCGCCATCCAGCCGCGGTAGACGGCGCTGTTCTCGAACCGGCGGACCTCCGGGATGAAGGCGCCGAGGCAGCCGAGCCGGGCGAGGTTCGGGATGACCTGCTTCGGGAACTCCGCGCGCTCCCAGTAGTCGTTCGCGATCGGCGCCACCTCGGTCTCGAAGTACTCGCGCACCTTGGCGGCGCTCTCCCGCTCGACCGGGGTCAGGACGTCCTGGAAGTGGTAGAAGTCGCCCACGAGGTAGGGCACGGCCACCTCTCCGAAGTCCTCCAGCGCGGTCTCGTCGGTCGTGGTGATCGTCATCGCAGCTCCTCGTCGACTGGCCCGCCCTGTCGGGCGGAGGTGCCCCGCGAGCAGTGTACGCATCACATCGGGATGTGTTGCGGCCGCTCCCGCGCAGCGCGGCTACGATCCAGTCATGGTCCTCGTCGATGCGCGCCCGCGTGCCGCGCGCCTCGGCAGCCACGGCACGGAGCTCGTGCCGAGCCCCCTCTCGCTGCGGCTCGGGTCCCACCCCGACGCGACGCGGGCGTTCCGTGAGGCGAGGCACCGGTTCATCGCCGGCGAGCGGATCGACATGGGCGCGCTGGCCTCGACGTTCGGCGTCGACCGCACCTCCCTGTTCCGCTGGGTGGGCAATCGCGACCAGCTGCTCGCCGAGGTGCTGTGGTCCCTCGCCGTGCCGACCCTCGACGCCGCCGACGCCGCCGTCTCCGCGCGCGGCGCCGACCGCGTCGCGGCGGTGCTCACCCGCTTCGTCGACGACCTGATCGGCGCGCACTACTTCCGCGACTGGATCACGCGCGAGCCGTCGCGGGCGCTGCGCATCCTCACCACAGCGGCCAGCCCGGTGCATCGCCGCTTCGTCGCCGTCACCGAGACGCTGCTCACCGAGGAGCTGTCGGCCGGCCGGATGGCCACTCCGCTGCCGGTGCACGACCTTGCGACCGTGCTCGTGCGGGTCGCCGAGTCGTTCACCTACTCCGACCTCATCGCCGGGGAGAGCCCGAGCGCCGACCGCGCCTCGGCCGCCCTCGCCCTCGTCCTCGCGCCGACGCGGCTGGAGGACGAGTGACCGGCTCCGGGCCGACGCTCGCCGACTACGGGTGGTCGCGGCCGTTCCCGACACGCTGGCACGACAACGACGTGTTCGGCCACGTGAACAACACGATCTACTACGCCGCCATGGACACCACGGTGACGAGCTGGCTGCTCGGACCCGGGGGGCACCGCATGGTCGAGGAGCGCGACCCGGCCGTGGTCGTCGCGTCCTCGTGCCGGTACTTCGCGTCCGGCGCCTTCCCCGACACCTTCGTCGTCGGCCTCCGCGCCGACCGGGTCGGGACCACGAGCGTCTCCTGGGGGCTCGGCATCTTCCGCGAGTCCGACGGCGAGCTGCTCGCAACGGGCACCTTCGTGCACGTGTTCGTCGACCGCGAGACCCGGCGGCCCATGCCCGTACCCGACCCGCTCCGAACCCGGATCGCGGCCGACCTCGTCCCCGCACCACCCAGCAGTCCCACGCACTGACGCGAGAAGGAATCCATGAACGAGAACGACGACGTTCTGAACGGGCCCGGCAACGCGACCCTCTCGATCGCCTCCATCCTGGCGGACGCGGCCTGGCGCCGCCCGGAGAAGACGGCCCTGATCTGGGCGGGCCAGACCGGACCGGACGCCAGGGTCACCTACGGCGACCTGTGGACGCAGACCAAGGCGGTCGCCGGCGTGCTGCGCGACCGCGGGATCGGCCCGGGCGACCGGGTGGCGATGATGGTGCCGAACGTGCCGATGTTCGCGCGGGTCTACTACGCGGTGCTCGCGCTCGGCGCGGTGGTCGTGCCGATCCACCTCCTCTACAAGAAGGAGGAGATCCAGCACGTGCTGCGGGACAGCGGCGCGGCGCTCGTCGTGATCGCGGCGCCCTCCCTCGGCGAAGGGCTGCCCGCTGCCGCCGAGCTCGGTCTCGACGCCGTGTCGGTGCTGCTCCCCGAGGGGACGCGCGACCTGGTGCCGATCCCCCGCCTCGAGGACCTGCTCGCCGCCGGGCACTCCGCCCCGATCGACCGGCACGTGGGCACCCATCCGCTCGCGCCGGCCACGATCCTCTACACGAGCGGCACGACCGGGGTGCCGAAGGGTGCCGTCGGTTCGCACCTCTCGATCGTCGAGAACGTGAACGTGACCCTCATCGACTCGTTCGACATGAAGACGGACGACGTGGTGTTCGGCGGCCTGCCGCTCTTCCACACGTTCGGCCAGACCTGCGTGCTGAACACGACCTTCCGGGTCGGCGCCACGATCGTGCTGCTGCCGAAGTTCGAGCCGCGCGCGGCGCTCGACGCGATGGTCGAGCACGGGGTGACGATCTTCACCGCCGTGCCCACGATGTACGTCGGCCTCCTGCAGGGCGTCGCCGCCGGCGGCCCCACGCCGCAGCTGCGCTACGCGGTCTCCGGCGGCGCTCCGCTGCCGCTCGCCGTGCTCGAGTCGTTCGAGCAGTCGTTCGGGGCGACCGTCCACGAGGGCTACGGCCTCACCGAGACGTCGCCCGTCGCCTCGTTCAACCGCGTCGGTGAGCAGATCCACCCCGGCACCGTCGGCCGTCGCATCTGGGGCGTCGACGTGATGATCGCGGATCCGGAGCAGGATCACGAGATCGTCGAGCTGCCCCGTGGCGAGCTCGGCGAGATCGTCATCCGCGGCCACAACCTGTTCAAGGGCTACCTCGGGCGGCCGGAGGCGAACCGGGAGGCGGTCGTGCAGGGCTGGTTCCGCACCGGCGATCTCGGCACGATCGACGACGAGGACCTCATCACGATCGTCGATCGCAAGAAGGACATGATCGTCCGCAACGGCTACAACGTGTACCCGACCGAGGTCGAGAACGTGCTCGCGCGGCACGAGGCCGTGCAGACCGCGGCGGTGTTCGGGGTGCCGCACGACGTGCACGGGCAGGAGGTCGCGGCCGCCGTCGTCCTGAAGCCCGGTGCCGAGGCGACGGAGGAGGAGCTGATCGGGTTCGTGAAGGACCGGATCGCAGCCTTCAAGTTCCCGCGGATCGTCCACTTCGTGCCCGAGCTGCCGCTCGGCCCGTCGGGGAAGGTGCTGAAGCGCGAGCTCGCCCGCGAGTTCGGCTCGTGACGGCGGCCCTCCCCGGACTGGACCTGCCGGCGCTCGGAGCCTGGCTGCGACGCACCCATCCGGCGCTGGCGGGCGGGGACCTCTCGGCCCACGTGCTCGCGGGCGGCCGCAGCAACCTCACCTACCGGCTCGACGGCACGCGGCCGGGCCCGCTGGTCCTGCGCCGACCGCCGCTCGCGCACGTCCAGGCCACCGCGCACGACATGCGACGTGAGTACCGGGCGATCTCGGGCCTCGCCGGCACGGCGGTGCCCGTGCCGCCCGCCGTGGACCTCGTGCCGGAGGCGGATCCCGAGACCGGCGTCGATGCGCCGTTCTTCCTGATGCGGCACGTCGAGGGCACGGTCGTGCGCGCACCGGGCGACGACGCCGGGCTCTCGCCCGAGCAGCGCCGCAGCGTCTCCTTCGCGCTCATCGACGTCCTCGCCGCCCTGCA
Source organism: Amnibacterium sp. (assembly GCF_025463795.1). GTDB lineage: Bacteria > Actinomycetota > Actinomycetes > Actinomycetales > Microbacteriaceae > Amnibacterium. The sequence continues at coordinate 8,632 of NZ_JAODBE010000183.1, read as the reverse complement.
TGCGCTCGACCCCGCCGAGGTGGGGCTCGCCGACCTCGGTCGCCCCGACGGCTACCTCGCGCGGCAGGTGGCGCGCTGGACGACGCAGTACGCGGGGTCGCGCACGCGCGAGCTGCCGGACCTGGACGCGCTCGCGGCGGGTCTCGCCCAGCGCGTGCCGGCGACGGTAGCCACGGGCCTGCTGCACGGCGACTTCCGTCTCGACAACGCGATCCTCGCCCTGGACGGCGAGGAGCCCCGGATCGCGGCGGTGCTCGACTGGGAGATGGCCACCGTCGGCGACCTCGACGCCGACCTGACCCTCTGCACGCTCTACTGGCGGCTCGGCGCGATCGCCTCGGACGTCGGCCTGCCCGCGGCGACGGCCGTCGTGCCCGGTGCCGGCTACCCCGACGCCGACGAGCTCGTCGACCACTACTCCCGCGTCAGCGGCCGCCGCATCGGCGATCTCGGCTGGTACGACGCGTTCGCCGCGTTCAAGCTGGCGGTCATCCTCGAGGGGGTGCATCGACGCTTCCTGCAGGGGGCGACGGTCGGCGCCGGGTTCGACTCGATCGGCGCGCTCGTGCCGCCGCTCGCGGCGCTCGGCCGAGGCCGCCTGGCCGAGGGAGCCTGATGGATTTCGCTCCGGATCCGCGGTCCGCGGCGCTCGACGCCGAGCTGTCGTCGTTCCTCTCCGATCACGTGCTGCCCGCCGAACCCGTGCTCGAGGCGGAGCTCGCCGCCGAGCCGGACAGGTGGGGCCCGACGCCGGTCATCGGCACCCTGCAGGCGGCGGCGCGGGAGCGCGGGCTGTGGAACCTCTTCCTGCCGCCGAACCCCCTGGGGCTCGGCGCCGGCCTCACCAACCTGCAGTACGCGCCTCTGGCCGAGCGGACGGGACGCAGTCCGCGCCTGGCGCCGGTCGCGATCAACTGCGCGGCGCCCGACACCGGCAACATGGAGCTCCTGATCCACTCCGGCTCGGACGCGCAGCGGGACCGGTGGCTCGGACCGATGCTCGAGGGCCGGCGCCGCTCCGCGTTCTGCATGTCGGAGCCGGACGTCGCGTCCTCCGACGCCACGAACGTCGCCACGCGCATCCGCCGCGACGGCGACGAGTACGTGGTCGACGGCGTGAAGTGGTGGTCGACCGGTGCGATGGACCCCGACGCGACGCTGCTGGTGGTTCTGGGCAAGACCGACCCCGAGGCCGACCGCCACCGGCAGCAGAGCATGCTGCTCGTGCCCCGGGACACCCCTGGCGTCACGATCGTGCGGCCGCTGTCGGTCTTCGGCTACGACGACCGGGAGCACGGCGGGCATGCCGAGATCCGGTTCGAGGGCGCCCGCGTGCCGCTCGATGCACTGCTCGGCGGCGAGGGCGAGGGCTTCGCGATGGCTCAGGCCCGGCTCGGCCCCGGCCGCATCCACCACTGCATGCGGGCGATCGGCATGGCCGAGCGGGCGCTCGACCTGGTGCGGGTCCGGGTCGGCGGCCGCACCGCCTTCGGCTCGGCGCTCTCGGAGCAGGGCGTCGTGCGGCAGTGGCTCGCGGAGGCGCGGATCGAGCTGGAGGCCGTGCGCCTGCTCGTGCTGAAGACCGCGTGGCTCATGGACACGGTCGGCAACCGTGCGGCCCGCACCGAGATCCAGGCGATCAAGGTCGCGGTGCCCCGGGTCGTGCAGCAGGTGCTGGACCGGGCGATCCAGCTGTTCGGCGGGGCGGGCGTCTCCGCCGACACCCCGCTGGCGGCGCTGTTCGCCGCGGCCCGCACCCTGCGGATCGCGGACGGCCCCGACGAGGTCCACCTCGCCTCGCTCGGCCGTGCGGAGGTGCGTCGCTCCCCCGCTTGACCGCGCGCCCGGGTGAGGCGCAGGCTCGTCCCTCGAGGGGGACACGGATGCGGCGATACAGGATCGAGAGCAGCGCCATCTCGTCGCTCGGCTACGACCCGACGAACCGGCTGCTCGAGCTCGAGTTCGTGACCGGAGCCGTGTACGACTACGAGGGAGTACCTCCGGAGGAGGTGCTCGCGATGCTCGAGTCGGACTCGCGCGGCCGCTACTTCGACCTGCACATCCGCGGTCCCTACCCCTACCGCCGCGTCGCCTGAGCGGCCGGCTCAGCCGGGCATCGGCAGGGAGCCGCCTCCGTCGATCACGATCGTCTGCCCGGTGATCCAGGCGGCGTCCTCGGACAGCAGGAACGCGACGGGGCCCGCGACGTCCTCGGGCTCGCCGAGTCGGCCGAGCGGGTAGGCGGCCACGACCTGCGCCTCACGGCCCTCGTAGAGCGCCCGCGCGAACCGCGTCTTGACGACGGCCGGGGCGACGGCGTTCACCCGGATCCGCGGGGCGAGCTCGTGGGCCAGCTGGGCGGTGAGCGAGATGAGGGCGGCTTTCGACACCCCGTAGAAGCCGATGTTCGGGCTCGCGCCGATGCCCGCGATCGAGGCGATGTTGACGATGGCGCCGCCGCGCTCGCCCATCCCGCGCCGGACCGCTTCGCGGGCGTAGCCGAAGGCGCCGAGCACGTTCACCTCGAACAGCTTGCGGACGGCCGCCTCGTCGATCTCGAGCGACGGCCCGTACGCCGGATTCACGCCGGCGTTGTTCACGAGCAGGTCGACGGGGCCGAACGCGCCCTCCGCGGCGGCGAACGCGGCCTCCCTGGCCTCGGGATCGTCGGCAGCGCCGGCGACGCCGCGCACCCGGTCGGCGCCGAGCCGCTCGACCGCCTCGGTGAGGGCCTCCTCGCGACGGGCGGTGAGCACGACGCGGGCGCCTTCGGCCACGAGGCGTTCGGCGACGGCGAGGCCGATGCCGCGGCTCGCCCCGGTGACGAGGGCGACGCGGTCGGAGAAGCGGGAGAGCGGCACGGCCGGAGCCTACCCACCGGCCGGTCCGCCCCGATTCGCTCGGGCCGGCCGTCGGGGTGGTGCTGAAGGAACGCTCCGACTTCCTCCGCGGACTTGCGCCGCCGGGGCGGGAGAGGTGCGCTGGAACCATGAAAGAGTTCCGGATCCTCAAGCCCATCGCCAAGCTCGAGAACGTCGAGGCGCTGGATCCGCTGATCGAGGTGTCGAGGAAGATCGTGCTCGCCGTCGTGAAGCCGCGGGCGGTCGAGGACCTGCTGCACGGCGTTCCGTTCGGCCACCCCATCCACCCGATGCTCGTGCTCGTTCCGACGGGCGCCTGGGCCTCCGCGGCAGTGCTCGACCTGCTGCCCGGCAACGAACGGGCGGCCCGCATCCTTGTCGGCACCGGCGTGCTGAGCGCTCTGCCTACAGCCCTCACCGGGGAGACGGACTGGGCGCGCCTGCACCAGCAGCAGATGCGCGTCGGCATGGTGCACGCGGCGCTGAACATCGCGGCGGTGAGCCTCTACAGCGCGTCATGGCTAGCGCGGCGGTCGGGGAACCAGAGCCTCGGCAAGCTGCTCGCGTTCGCCGGCTTCGGCGCCGTCGGCGCCGGGGGCTACCTCGGCGGCCATCTCGCCTACCGTCAGGCGAGCGGCGCCAACCACACCGAGGACGTGCCGCACCGCTTCCCGTCCGGCTGGCAGGAGCTCGGACCCCTGGTCGATCTCCCCGAGGGCGCGCTGGTGCGCAAGGTCGTGCGCGGCCAGTCGCTGCTCGTGCACCGCACCGGGACCGAGGTGCAGGTGCTCTCGAACGTGTGCAGCCATCTCTCCGGCCCGCTCCACCAGGGCGAACTCACCATGGAGCCGGGCGAGGGCTCGTGCGTCACCTGCCCGTGGCACCAGAGCGTCTTCTCGCTCGCGAACGGCGAGGTCGTGCACGGCCCCGCGACCTCGCCCCAACCCGTCTTCGAGACCCGCGTGACGGGCGAGACGGTCGAGGTGCTGCTGCCGAACGCCGGCTGACCCCCTCCGCTCATCGCGCCGTTCCGGAGAAACGGCGCGACGCGCCGCGCATCTGCCGCCACGTCCGGCGTGTCGAGCAGGAACTCCGGAACGGCGCGACGATCAGCTGCGGGAGCGACGCTCCCTGCTGTGCCCGTCAGGTTCGGGAGCGACGCTCCCTCACACGCATGTTGACCACGATGGGGCTGCCCTCGAACCCGAACAGCTCGCGGAGGCGCCGCTGGATGTACCGGCGGTAGCCCGGGTCGAGGAACCCGGTGGTGAACAGCACGAACGTCGGCGGCCGCGTGCTCGCCTGCGTGCCGAACAAGATGCGCGGCTGCTTCCCGCCCCGGACCGGGTGCGGATGCGCGGCGACGAGCTCGGCGAGGAACGCGTTGAAGCGGCCGGTCGGGATGCGCGTGTCCCAGGAGCCGAGAGCCGTCTCGAGCGCCGGCACCAGCTTCTCCAGGTGACGCCCGGTGCGCGCCGAGATGTTCACGCGGGGCGCCCAGGAGACGTGCCCGAGGTCCTGCTCGATCTCACGCTCGAGGTAGCGGCGCCGGTCGTCGTCGAGCAGGTCCCACTTGTTGTACGCGAGCACGAGGGCCCGTCCCGACTCGAGGACGAGGTCGACGATCCGCACGTCCTGCTCGCTGATCGGCTGGCTCACGTCGAGCAGCACGACGGCGACCTCCGCGCGCTCCAGCGCGGCCTGGGTGCGCAGCGACGCGTAGAAGTCCGCACCCTGGGACAGGTGCGTGCGGCGGCGGATGCCGGCCGTGTCGACGAACCGCCACACCCTGCCACCGAGCTCGATCTGCGAGTCGACGGGGTCGCGGGTGGTGCCGGCGAGCTCCGCCACGACGACCCGCTCCTCCCCCGCCGCCCTGTTCAGCAGGCTCGACTTGCCGACGTTCGGGCGGCCGAGCAGCGCCACCCGGCGCGGGCCACCGAGCTCGGGACGGGCGACCGCCGACTCCTTCGGCAGGATCCGCATCACGTCGTCGAGCAGGTCGGCCACGCCCCGACCGTGCAGGGCGGAGACCGGCCACGGCTCACCGAGGCCCAGGTTCCACAGCTCCGCGACGAGGGGCTCGAGGCGGGCGTCGTCGACCTTGTTGGCGACGACCCGCACCGGCTTGTTGCCCGCCCGGAGCATCCGCACGACGCGCTCGTCGGTCGCCGTCGCGCCGACCGTCGCGTCGACGACGAAGAGCACGGCGTCGGCGAGGTCGACGGCGATCTCCGCCTGCGCGGCGACCGCGGCGTCGAGGCCCGCCGCGTCCGGCTCCCATCCGCCCGTGTCGACGAGGGTGAACTCCCGGCCCTCCCACTCGGCGCGGTAGGTCACACGGTCGCGCGTGACGCCGGGGACGTCCTCGACGACGGCGGCGCGACGGCCGAGGATGCGGTTCACGAGCGCGGACTTGCCGACGTTCGGCCGCCCGACGATCGCCAGCACCGGCAGCGCGGCGCCGGCGCCCTGCTGCTCGTCGCCGATCTCGGCGCCCTCGAGGACGGCCTGGTCCTCCTCGTCGAGCGCGTACTCGGCGAGGCCGGCCCGCAGCGCGGCGGCCCGGCGCTCGGCAGCGGCGTCGTCGACGGTGGCGAGCCGATCGCCGAGGTCGTCGGGTCCCGCGTCGAAGTCGAGGTGGTCGTCGGTCATCTGGGTACCCGTTCCTGCACGAGGCCGACGAGGGCGTCGACCGTGCCATCGAAGTCGAGGTCGGTGGAGTCGAGCGTGGTGACGCCGTCGGCCGCCTCGAGGAAGTCGACCACCTGGGAGTCCTTGGCGTCGCGCTCGGCGATCGCCTGGGCGACGGTCTCGTGGTGCAGGTCCGGCAGCTGCCGGGCGCGGCGCGCGGCACGCACCTCGGGGCTCGCGGTGAGCAGCACCCGTACGTCGGCATCCGGCGCGACGACGGTGGTGATGTCGCGGCCCTCGACCACGACGCCGGGGTCGGCGGCGGCGAGGCGCGCGCGGAACCCGTCGTTCAGCGCCTCGCGGACCGCCTGGACGCGAGCGATGCCGCTGACCGCACCGGTGACGCGCGGCTCACGGATGGCGTGGGTGACGTCGGTGCCGTCGACCCGCACCCAGTGCTCGTCGGGGTCGTCGGCGCTCTCGAACCGGAACGCGGCGAGCACGCGGATCACCGCGTCGGGATCCTCCGGATCGGCCCCGTGCTCGAGCACCGACCACGCGAGCGCCCGGTAGGCGGCCCCGGTGTCGACGAAGGCGTACCCGAGCTTCGCCGCGGCGGCGCGGCTGACGCTGGACTTGCCGCTGCCCGCCGGTCCGTCGACCGCCACCACCACGTTCATCCCGCCACCCGCCATCCGCGCTGCACCAGATCCGCCTCGAGTCCCGACGCCGCCTCCGGCGCGACCTGCACCTCGACGATGCCGATCGGTGCGCCGGGCGAGTGCTCCAGGCGCAGGTCCTCGAGGTTCACACCGAGCTCGCCGATCTCCGAGAGGAGCCGGGCGAGCTGGCCCGGGGTGTCGTCGATCAGCACGACCAGCGAGGTGAGCTTCAGGTCGGCGCCGTGCTTGCCGGGGATGCGCTGCACCCCCGCGTTGCCCGCGGCGAGCAGATCGGCGAGCGCGCGCGGCGCGCCGGCCGCGGTCGGGTCGGACAGGGCCTCGAGCACCGCGTCGAGGTCGTCGCGGAGGTCGGAGAGCACGGGCACGATGCGGCCCGCGTTCGCGGAGAGGATCTGGATCCAGAGGGCCGGGTCGCTCGCGGCGATCCGCGTCGTGTCGCGCAGGCCCTGCCCGGCGAGGTCGGTGGCGTGCGCGGGCGCATCGACGAGGCGGGCGGCGAGCAGGCTCGCGACGAGCTGCGGCGCGTGGGAGACGACGGCGACGGCGTCGTCGTGCCGGTCGACGGGCAGCCGCACCGGGGTGGCGCCGAGGTCGAGTGCGAGCGCCTCGAGCCGGGCGGCCTGCTCGGTCGTGCTCGCGGGATGCGGCGTGATGACCCAGGGGCGGCCGAGGAACAGGTCGGCGCGGGCGGCGATCGGCCCGCTGCGCTCCCGCCCCGCCATCGGATGCGACCCGAGGTACCGCTCGACGGGGGCGCCGGCGGCCCGCAGCGCTGCGAGGGGCGCGCTCTTCACGCTCGCGACGTCGGTCACGAGGGCGGCCGGATGCGCGTCGAGCTCCGCCTGCACGACCTCCGCGGTTCGGTCGGGCGGCACGGCGACCACGATGAGCGCCGGGTCGTCGTGCAGGCCGGCGCGGCGGCCGGCGCCGTAGTCCACGGCGAGCGCGAGCGTGGACGGCGACGCGTCGGCGAGGACGACGTCGACGCCGAGCGCTACGAGGCCGAGCCCGATGCTCGTGCCGAGCAGGCCGGTCCCGACGACACGGACCTGCCCCGAAGTACGGGCGGACACGGGGAGGAAGCCTACCGGCTGGGCTGCACAGGCGATCGCCTGGCGAGGGTGAGCACCGCGCCGAGCTCCGCGTCCGTGAGATCCCTGGTCGCGCCGACCTTCAGGTCCCCCAGGTTCAGCGGCCCGAATCGGCGTCGCACGAGCTCCTGAACCGGATGCCCGACCTCGTCGAGCATCCGCCGCACGATCCGGTTGCGGCCGGAGTGCAGGACCACCTCGACGAGCGTGGCTCCCGGCCGCTCGCCGCCCGGGACGATCCGGGCGCGGTCGGCGGCGATCGGCCCGTCCTCGAGCTCGATGCCCTCGATGAGACGCGCGAGCGTTCGGGGCGTCACGTTGCCGTTCACGAGCGCCACATAGGTCTTCGACACGCCGAACGACGGATGGGCGAGCACGTGCGCGAGCTCGCCGTCGTTCGTCAGCAGCAGGAGCCCGGAGGTGTCCGCATCGAGCCGGCCGACGTTGAACAGCCGCTCCTGAAAGCGCGAGGTGAAGCGGGTGAGGTCGGGTCTGCCCTGCTCGTCCTTCAGCGAGCTGACGACTCCGGTGGGCTTGTTGAGCAGGACGTAGCGGCGGGTGGGGTCGACCTGCACGGCGACGCCGTCGACGGCGACGTGATCGGTGGACGGATGGACGCGGCGGCCCAGCTCGGTGACGACCTTCCCGTTCACCGCGACCCGCCCGCGTGCGATGAGGTCCTCCGCGACGCGCCGCGACGCGACGCCCGCTGCCGCGAGCACCTTCTGCAGCCGCACCCCGTCGGCGGACGCGTCATCCGGCATGCTCGTGCACCCCCTCGGCACCCGCGAGCAGCGGCGCGATCGGCGGCAGCTCGTCGATGGACCGCAGGCCGAGCGCGACGAGCAGCTCGTCCGTCGTGCCGTACAGCGCCGCGCCGGTCTCCTCCGACCGTCCGACCTCCTCGATGAGCCCGCGGGCCTGCAGGGTGCGGATGACCGAGTCGACGGACACGGCCCGGATGGCCGCGACCTGCCCGCGGCTCACGGGCTGCCGGTACGCGATGACCGCGAGGGTCTCGAGCGCCGCCTGGCTGAGGCGTCCGGGCGACTCCGCCTCGGCGAGGGCTCGCACCGCCTCGTCGTGCTCGACACGGGCGTAGAGCCGCCAGCCGGTGGCGACCTCGCGCAGCTCGAAGCCGCGCCGCCGCCCGCTCCCACGCCCCTCGTAGTCGTCGCGGATCCGCTCGACCGCCTGCCGGACGACCGCGACCGGGCGGTCGACCGCGGTCGCGATCGTCGGCAGCGCGAGGGGCGCGTCCGAGACGAGCAGCAGGGCCTCGATGCGGGCGTCGAGCTCCTCGAGGTGCGAGGGCACGGCGGCCGCCGCCGGTGCCGCGGCGGGCGGGGGCGGCGGGGCCTCG
>NZ_JAODBE010000151.1 GCF_025463795.1 Amnibacterium sp. | reverse complement strand
CGGCGACGAGGGCGGCCCGCCGGGGCGGCGGGCCGGGCCGCGAGGCGGGCTGCGGGAGACCCGGGCTCCCCTCGCCGGCGCCCGGTCCCGCCTCGATCTCCGGCCGGGCAGCGCCGGCGAGGGCGCGGTAGCGCTCGACCTCCGCGGGCGTGACGTCCGGGGCGTAGAGGCGCCGCCGGAGGTCGTCGAGCTCGGTGCTCACCGCAGGTGCCCGATCGTCGCCCAGGTGCGAGGGTTGCCGGCGAGGAGGTGCACCGCGTCAGCGTGCCATGCCCCGGTGGGGTGTACGACAGGAGCATGCGGATCGTGGTGGCCGGGGCGACCGGCACGGTCGGGCGCCACGTCGTGCGCGTCGCGGAGGCACGGGGGCACGACGTGGTGCGGGTGTCCCGGGCGACGGGCGTGGACGTGGTCTCCGGCCTCGGGCTCGACGCGGCGGTGCGCGGCGCGGATGCGGTGGTCGACGTGCTGAACGCTCCGTCGATCCTGAAGCAGCCCGCCGTCGCGTTCGTCACGGCGACGACCCGGAACCTGCTGGCGGCCGAGGCACGCGCCGGGACGGCTCACCACGTCGCGGTGTCGGTCGTCGGGATCGACGGGGTCGAAGCCGGCTACTACGCGGGCAAGCTCGCGCAGGAGCGGCTCGTGACCGCATCGGCGGTGCCGTTCAGCCTGCTGCGGGCGACCCAGTTCCACGAGTTCGCGGAGGTGATCCTGCGGCAGACCCGGCGGGGGCGCGTCGCGATCGTGCCGTCGGCGCTGCTGCGACCGGTCGCCGCGAGCGAGGTGGCGGAGCGGCTCGTGCTGGCCGTCGAGGACGGGCCGGGCGGTCGCCTCCGTGAGCTGACGGGCCCGCGCGACGAGCGGCTCGCCGACCTGGTGCGCCGGCTCGCGGCAGCCGAGGGGGACCCCGTGCACCCGATCGAGGTGCGGCTGCCGGGAACCTACTGGCGGGCGCAGCGCTCAGGCGTGCTGCGCGGCGGCCCGGACGCCGACCGCGGCACGATCTCCTTCGAGGAGTGGCTGGCAGCGCGAACCGGGTGAGGGGATCAGCGCAGGGTCGCGGACCAGGCGTCGACGGTCGTGACCTCGGCCTGGCGGGGGAAGACCTTCTCGGTGAGCACGCGGTGCACCTCGGGGTCGGCGTCGGCGCATGCGTCCGCCAGCACGGTGAGGCCGAAGTCGAGGTCGGCGGCCTGGCGCAGCGTCGAGAGCACGACGCCGCTCGTCGCGATGCCCGCGAGCACGAGGTGGCGGACGCCGCCGGCCCGCAGCAGCACGTCGAGGTCGCTGCCCGTGAAGGCGCTGACGCGGCGCTTCGTGACGACCGGCTCGTCGTCGCGGCGGCCGAGCGCGGCGTGGATCTGCGCCTGCTCGTGCTGCTCGGTGCCCGCGTCGCCGCGGTCGCGGAAGGCCGCGAAGGTCCTGTTCACCGGGCTGACCTCGGGATAGCCGTCGCGGAACGCGACCCGGACGAAGAGCACGGGCACACCGGCGGCGCGGGCGTCGTCGGCGGCGCGGCGGGCGCACTCGAGCACCTCCGGCGAGCCGAGCCGGTCGACGATCGAGTTCTGGAAGTCCATGATCAGCAGCGCGGCGTCGGCCATCGGTTCCCCTTCGGTGAGGACTGCCGCGAGATCGACAGTCTGGACTGCACAGCCTAGGCTGCCGACGTGGCAGGTGACTCGACGCAGGACGCATCGCCCGCGACCGCGGCCGAGGCCGCGAGGGCGATCCGGGTGGTCGTCGGCCGCCTCCGCCGCCGGCTCCGCGAGGTCGCCGCCGGCGAGCTCACGCCCTCGCAGGCCTCCGTGCTCACGCGGCTCGCGAAGGGCGAGGCGGCATCCGCGTCCGCACTCGCCGCGCTCGAGGGCGTGCGGCCCCAGTCGATCGCGAGCACCCTGAACGCGCTCGAGCAGGCGGGGCTGGTCGCGCGGTCGCCGGATCCGCAGGACGGCCGCCGGGCGATCGTCGAGCTCACCGAGGCGGGCCGCGCCGAGGACCGCGGCAACCGGCAGGCGCGCGAGGAGTGGCTGACCGCAGCGCTCGAGTCGCAGCTCGGCGAGGAGGAGCGCCGCACGGTGCTCGCCGCGATGACGCTGCTCGAGCGCCTGGCCCGGCCGTGATCCGACCGGCGCCAGAGGGCCGCTTCGACCGGCGACTCCTCGCGCCGATGATCCTCGGCTCGATCCTGAACCCGATCAACTCGTCGATCATCGCGGTCGCGCTGGTGCCGATCGCGCGGGCGTTCGGGGCGCCGACCTCGGAGACGAGCTGGCTCGTGTCGGGCCTCTACCTCGCCACGGCGATCGGCCAGCCGCTCACCGGCCGCCTCGTCGACCAGTTCGGGCCGCGCCGGCTGTTCCTCGCGGGCGCGGTCCTCACGGGCATCGCCGGTGGAATCGGGCTGCTCGCCCCGAGCATCTGGGCGCTCGTCGCCGCCCGCGTCGTGCTCGGCTTCGGCACGTGCGCCGGCTACCCGGCGGCGATGACGCTCATCCGCACCGAGGGCCGCCGCACGGGGCAGGAGCGGCCCGCGGCGATCCTCACCGTGCTGTCCGTCGCGACCCAGACGATCGCGGTGGTCGGCCCGACCCTCGGCGGCCTGCTCATCGCCGTCGGCGGGTGGCGCGCGACCTTCGCCCTGAACATCCCGCTCGCCGTCGCGTGCCTCGCACTCGGCTGGTGGGTGCTCCCGAAGGCGGATGCGGTGCCGGCCGGCCGCCGCCACCTCGACCTGCCCGGCGTGCTGCTCTTCGCGGCGACGCTCGCCGCCCTGCTGCTGTTCCTGCTCGACCCGCACGTGGTGCGCCTCTGGCTTCTCGGCATCGCGGTGCTCGCGGGCGCCGGGTTCGCCGTCCGCGAGCTGCGGATCCCGGATCCGTTCATCGACGTGCGGGTGTTCGCCGGCAACGGGCCCCTGCTCGCCACCTACGCGCGGGCGCTGTTCGCCGCGACGGTCTCGTACGCCTTCCTCTACGGGTTCACGCAGTGGATGGAGGACGGCCGCGGCCTGCCCGCCGAGGTCGCGGGGCTCGTGCTGCTGCCGACCTTCGCCGTCGGGGTCCTCGTCTCCTCGACGACGGGCCGGCGCCCCGAGGTGTGGGCGAAGCTCGTCGTCGGGGCGATCGCGCAGGTGGCCGTCTGCGCGGCCCTGCTGCTGCTCGGCGGCGCCTCGCCGATCTGGCTGCTCGTCGCGGTCGGGGCCGTGCTCGGACTGCCGCAGGGGCTCGTGAACCTCGCGAACCAGAATGCGCTCTACAGCCAGGCGGATCCGGAGCGGCTCGGCGCATCCGCAGGGCTGCTGCGCACCTTCTTCTACCTCGGTGCGATCCTGTCGTCGTCGATGAGCGGGCTCTTCTTCGGCCGCACCGCGAGCACCCGGGGGCTGCACGACCTCGCGTGGTTCATGCTCGCGTCCGCCGCGGTGCTGCTCGTGCTCACGCTCGCGGACCGGTCGCTGCGGCGGGTGGGCGCGGCGCCCCGCCCCGCCTGACGGCGCGACCGCAGAAAGTGGCACGTGCCGAGGGGGCGCGCGGGAGGCTCGCCCGGCGCCCGTACCCTTGACACCATGCCCGAACGGACCCTCGCCGACGCGCGCCCGCAGGTCCGGCCGACGACCGAGGGCTGGCAGCAGGCCAAGGACCGCGAGGGCCGGCCGCTGCTGCAGTTCGCGTCGCCGAAGCGGGGCAAGCCGCCCGTGCACCTCGCCGACCTGTCGCCCGAGGACCGGAAGGCGAAGCTCGTCGAGCTCGGCATGCCCGCGTTCCGGGCCAGGCAGATCGCGACCCACTACTTCACGCACTCCACCTCGGATCCGGCGCTCATGACGGACCTGCCCGCGGCGAACCGCGAGGAGCTCGTCCGCGGCCTCCTGCCGCCGCTGCTGACGGAGGTGCGCCGGCTCGCCACCGACAAGGGCGACACGATCAAGTTCCTGTGGACGCTGCACGACGGTGCCCTCGTCGAGTCGGTGCTCATGCGCTACCCGGGCCGGATCACGCTCTGCGTCTCGTCGCAGGCCGGCTGCGGGATGAACTGCCCGTTCTGCGCGACGGGCCAGGCGGGCCTGACCCGCAACCTGTCGGCGGCCGAGATCGTCGAGCAGGTCGTGCGGGCGAACCGCGCGATCGCCGAGGGCGAGCTCGGCGGCAAGCCTCGCGGCGAGACGACTCCGGAGCGCGTCTCGAACATCGTCTTCATGGGCATGGGGGAGCCGCTCGCGAACTACGCGCGGCTGATGAGCGCGCTGCGCACCATGGTCGCCCCGCGGCCCGACGGGCTCGGGATGAGCGCCAGGCACATCACGGTCTCGACGGTCGGGCTGGTGCCCGCGATCCACAAGCTCGCGGCCGAGAAGATCCCGGTCACGTTCGCGCTCTCGCTGCACGCGCCCGACGACGCGCTGCGCGACGAGCTCATCCCGGTGAACTCGCGGTGGAAGGTCGACGAGGCCCTCGACGCCGCCCGCGCCTACTTCGAGGCGACCGGGCGCCGGGTGTCGATCGAGTACGCCCTGATCAAGGACATGAACGACCACGGCTGGCGCGCCGACCTGCTCGCGGAGAAGCTCAACGCCCGCGGCCACCGCTGGGTGCACGTCAACCCGATCCCGTTGAACCCGACGCCGGGCTCCATCTGGACGGCGTCGGAGCCGGCGGTCCAGCGCGAGTTCGTCCGCCGCCTCGAGGCGGCCGGCGTGCCGACCACCATCCGCGACACCCGCGGCAAGGAGATCGACGGCGCCTGCGGCCAGCTCGCCGCCGCCGACTGACGCCGGTTCCCGCTTCGCGGCGGCTCCGACGGGCTGTGGGGGTCGGCGCTCAGCCGGCCCAGTCGGGCGACTTCGGGCGCCACACGCCGAAACGGTTGCCCTGCGGATCGACGAGGTGCGCGAACTCGATGCGGCCGTTGTCGACGAACGGGACCGCGACGGTCGCGCCGAGCGCCTGCGCCTGCGTGATCGCCGCCCGCACGTCGTCGACCTGCACGTAGAAGATCGCCCACGAGGCGCCGCCGACGGCCGTGGAGTCCCAGAGCCCTCCCGCGTCGCCCTCGACCATGCGGTAGCCGACGGGTGACGGCGCGCCGATCGACCAGTCGAAGAGCTGGCCGTAGAAGCGCTGCGCGGCCGCCGGATCCGGCGTGCCGATCTCGAAGTAGTTCACCGGGGATCCCATGCCCGCAGGATGCCACCGGCCCTCGACATCGGATCGCGTACCTACACGACCGCGCTCGCCCGGGACGGCGCCGAGGCGGCGAGCACCGTGAAGTCGGCGTTCGCGGCCCGCGGCATCACCTTCTGACGCCGGCCGAGGACTCGGGCCGGGCTCGGTCCTCGGCCTCGGCGAGCTCCCACGGGATGTCGCCGACGAGCACCACGGGCTCCTCGGGCGGCAGATCGAACTCCCCGGGCAGGTCCAAGCCGCCGGTGAAGCTCATCCGCCCGAGGCGGTGCACGGTGAGGTGATGGCCGTCGCCCGTGACGGCCGGCTCGTCGCCGATCGGCAGGTCGAGGAGGCCGGTGGGCTCGGGCTCGTGGAACGTCTCCTGGCTCATGCCCGCAGGTCTACTGGCACGAGGGGCGTCGGGAGGCCGTCCCACACGCCGCACCAGGCGCTCCTCCTGGCCTCCACAGGCGATCCTCAGCGAACGGCCGCCGCAGCCCGCTCCACCGCGGCCACCGTCTCGGCGACGGCGACCGCATCCGTGCGCCACGAGCTCACGGAGAAGCGGATCACCGCGCGGCCACGCCAGGTGCTCGCCGACGGCATGACGGCGCCCTCGTCGAGCAGCGCCGCGAAGACCGCGCGGGTGCGCTCGTCGGTCTCGAACGCGACGCACACCTGGGTGAAGACGACGTCGTTCAGCACCTCTGCACCGGGGATCCGCAGCACGCCGTCGGCGATGCCGCGGGCCCCCCGGTGCAGGCCGTCGACGAGGTCGACGACGCCCGACCGGCCGAGCGATGCGAGGGCCGCCCACACCGGCACGCCTCGCGCCCGGCGCGACAGCTCCGGCACGTGGTCGTACGGATCGGCGGTGCCGGCCGTGAGCAGGTACGCGGCACGCACGCCCATCGCGGCCCGCAGTGCGGGCTCGTCGACGACGATCGCGACGCCGCAGTCGTAGGGCACGTTGAGGGTCTTGTGGGCGTCCGTCGCCCACGAGTCGGCGCGCTCCAGGCCTCGCATGAGGGGCGCGAACCGGGCGCTCACCGCCGCCCAGAGGCCGAACGCGCCGTCCACGTGCACCCACGCACCGGCGGCGTGCGCCACGTCGATCGCCGCCGCGAAGGGATCCATGGCACCGGAGTGCACGTCACCCGCCTGCAGGCAGACGATCGTGGGCCCGCCTCGCCCTTCCGCGAGCCGCCGCCGGAGATCGTCCGGGTCGAGCCGCCCCTGCGCGTCGGCGTCGACGAGCTCGGCGGCGCCGAGCCCGAGCAGGCGCAGCGCCAGGTCGACCGATCCGTGGCGGGAGGCGCCGGCGAGCACGCGGATCCGCGGCGCACCGGCGAGCCCGTCGGCCGCGTCGTCCCAGCCGGCGGAGGCCAGCACCCGGTGGCGGGCCGCGGCGAGGGCGGTCGTGTTGGCGGTCGTCGCCCCGGTGGTGAAGCCGACCGCGGCGGCCTCGGGCAGCCCGAGCAGGTCGAGCAGCCAGGCGCCCGCGATCTCCTCGGCCGCCACGACCCCGGGCGTCGCGTCGCGCATGCCGGCGTTCTGGTCCCAGGCGGAGACGAGCCAGTCGGCCCCGAGCGCGGCGGGCAGGGAGCCGCCCATGACCCAGCCGTAGAACCGGCCGGATCCGCTCGCCATGAGGCCCGGCTCGACCGCGGCGGCGAGCCGGCCGACGACGTCCGCGGGGTCGGCGGGGGAGTCGGGGAGGCTCGTGCCGAGGCGGGCGATCGCGTCCGCGGCGGTGCCGGCCGCCGGGACCCTGCGGCCGTCGATCGCGCTCAGCCAGCGTTCCGCGGCGGCCACGGCGGCGGGAAGCGCCGCTCCTCGGTCAGGGGCGATCGTCGGGCGGTTCGTGATGGTCATGGCCCGAGGATCCTCCGGATCCGTGTGACGCGCCGTGTGACGGTCGCCGTCGTTGACGGCCCTTCCCGACCGCGCCTAGCGTGCGGCCGTGAGCACCACCCGTAAGGGAGCCAACCAGGCACCGCCCCGGACCGATCTCGACGAGTACGGAACCCATGCGGCGCTCGTCGAGGCCGTGTCGCGGTACGGGGCCCGGGGCGCGACGGAGCGGCTGCGGAGGATCGGCGCCCTCGTCGGCGAGGCCGGCTTCCAGCGCGACGCGGAGCTGGCGAACACCCACCCGCCCGTGCTCGCGACCCACGACCGGTGGGGCGGCCGGATCGACGAGGTGCGGTTCCACCCCGCCTATCACCGGATCCTGGGGGAGGCGCTCCGCCAGGGGGCCCACGCCTCGTGCTGGACCGATCCCGGACCGGGCGCCCATGCGGCCCGGGCGGCCGCGTTCCTGCTCCTCGCGCAGGTCGAGCCCGGGCACGCGTGCCCGGTGAGCATGACGCACGCGGTGGTCCCGGCGCTCCGCACGACGCCGGCGATCGCCGACGAGTGGCTGCCGAAGGTCACCGCGACCGAGTACGACCCGGAGCTGCGCGACCCGGCGATCAAGACGTCGGCCACGTTCGGGATGGCCATGACGGAGAAGCAGGGCGGCTCGGACGTGCGGGCGAACACGACCCGAGCCGTCCGGCGAGCGGACGGCTCGTACCGCCTCACCGGCCACAAGTGGTTCTGCTCCGCCCCGCAGTCCGACGCGTTCCTCGTGCTCGCCCAGACGCCCGACGGGCTCTCGTCCTTCCTCGTGCCGCGCGTGCTGCCCGGCGGCGACCGGAACGGCATCCGCATCGAGCGGCTGAAGGACAAGCTCGGGAACCGGTCGAACGCCTCCGCCGAGATCGAGCTCGAGGACTGCGGCGGCCGGCTCCTCGGCGAGGAGGGGCGCGGGGTGCGCACCATCCTCGCGATGGTCGAGCAGACGCGGCTCGACTGCGTGCTGGGCAGCGCCGCCGGCATGCGGCAGGCCGTCGCCGAGGCGGCGTGGCACGTACGCCACCGATCGGCGTTCGGCGGCCTGCTGATCGACCAGCCGGCCATGACGGCCGTCATCGCCGACCTGCAGCTCGAGACGGAGGCCGCGGTGTGGACCGGCATGCGGCTCGCCGCGGCGTACGACGGGGACGACCCGGAGGCGGTCGCGTTCCGGCGCCTCGCCACCGCGGTCGGGAAGTACCGGGTGTGCCAGCGCGGCCCCGGGCACGCGGCCGAGGCGATGGAGTGCCTCGGCGGCAACGGCTACACCGAGGCGTTCCCGCTCGCCCGGCGGTACCGGGAGCAGCCGGTGATGGCGATCTGGGAGGGATCCGGCAGCGTGATCGCCCTCGACGTGCTGCGGACGCTCGTCCGCGAGCCGGCCGCGTTCGACGCGTTCGATCGCGAGCTGCAGCTCGCCCGGGGCACCGACCAGGCGTACGACCGGCACCTCGGCCGGACCAGGGAGCTGGTCGACGCGGCCCGGCGGGATCCGGATGGGGCGCCCCGAACGGCGAGGCGGCTGGTCGAGGCCCTGGGTCTCGCGCTGCAGGCGTCGATCCTCCTGCGCGAGGCGCCGGCCGCCGTCGCGGACGCCTTCGTCGCGGCCCGGCTGGGCGAGGAGCGAGGATCCGGGTACGGCGCCCTGCCGGCCGGGATCGACGTCGCGGCGGTCGCCGCCCGCGCCTGACGGACGGCCTGCGGCGTCGGGTCGCCGGCCGAGCGCGGGTGGGGGAGTTCGCCAGGGAGTCGGTGTAGGGGTGGGTCCGGACGCCCTCAGCACGGATGCAGGGCGGCCACCGGCGAGAGGAGATCCGATGCCCGACGACGCGCTGTGCGCCGTGGAGGGATGCGGCCACCCAGGAGAGGCCGAGTTCACGACCGCCGACGGCGGCGCGCCGCGGGCCTGGATCGTGTGCGGCGCTCACAAGCGGGCCCTGGACGAGGGTGCGTCGTACCGGATCGAGGAGCGTCCAGGGCAGCGCGACGCCCTCGCCCTGCAGGAGGGCTAGCGCGGCCCGATCCCCGCGTCAGGTCATCATCTCCCCGGCATCGCGGGGCAGCAGGGCGGGCGCGTCGCCGACGCGCTCGTCGCCCGAAGCACCCGCCGCGTGCGGCTCGACCACGGCCTGCGGGGACTCGGGCTCGGGAGGGTCGACTGCGGGATTCGTGTCGCTCATGCGACGAGCGTGCCCTGCGCCACTCGGAGCAGGCGCCGTGCGGCCTGGCCGTCAGCCGAGCAGCGGGCCGTAGAGGTCGGGCCGGCGGTCGCCGAACAGGTCGACGAGCTCCGACTGCCCCTTGTCCCGGGAGGCCGGCAGGTCCAGATCCGCCCACGCGACCCCGGTGCCGGGCCCGACCGTGTCGCGGAGCCAGCCGTCCGCCCCGACGATGCCCGTGCCCTCCGACCAGTCCACGCCGCGCTCGGTGCCGCTGCGGTCGGCGAACGCGATCGCCATGTGGTTCATCCGCGCCGTCGCGATGGCGATCTGCACCTCGGCGACGCGCTCGTCGTTCGGCCGGGGCCCGAGCGGCCAGTTCGTCGGTGCGGCGAGCAGATCGGCGCCGGCGAGCGCGACGATGCGGGTCCACTCCGGGAACTCGAGATCGAAGCAGATCAGCACGCCGACGCGGCCGTGCGCGGTCTCGACGACGGGGGGCCGCGCGTCGCCGGGACGGAAGACCTGCTTCTCGCGGTCCCACAGGTGCACCTTGCGGTAGACCGCCTGCACGCCGTCGCCGGTGACGACGGCCGCCGAGTTGTAGAGGGCGTCGTCCGCGGCCTCGGCGAAGCCGACGACGAGCACGGACCCC
This sequence comes from Amnibacterium sp., assembly GCF_025463795.1. Lineage (GTDB taxonomy): Bacteria > Actinomycetota > Actinomycetes > Actinomycetales > Microbacteriaceae > Amnibacterium. The sequence continues at coordinate 5,568 of NZ_JAODBE010000151.1, read as the reverse complement.
CGCCGGGCGGCGAGAAGCCGGGCCCACGCCGCGAAGCGCGGGTCGTCCGCCCGGATCGCGACGGAGCGTGCCTCGTCGACCGAGTCGAACACGTAGCCCGAGGTGGCGAGCTCGGGCACGACGACCACGTCGGCACCCCCCGCGAGCGCGTCGCGGAGCGCGGCGGTGATCTCCGCGGTGTTCCGGTCCAGCTCGCCGACGACGGGCCCGAGCTGGACGGCCGCGATCCGCGTCACGGCACGTCCGAGGACTCGAGGCTGCGCCGGGTGCTCTCGGCGAGTCCGCGCCGGAAGGAGATCGCGACGCCGATCACCAGCCACACCAGCACGATGTACGGGAACCAGCTGTACGGCGCCTCGAGGCCCACGGCGTTCTTGTAGAGGGTGTAGATCACGAGGACGAGCGCGAGGATCGGGACGACGATCTGCCACTTCGGCGTGCGCGTGCGGTTGCCGAAGAACAGGAACCGCGTCGCGCCGACCGTGGCGAGCGCGTAGGCGACGAGCAGGGCGATCGTGCCGATCGTCAGCGACCAGAACGTCGCGTCGAGCACGCTCGCGTTCGTGAGCCGCTCGATCACCATGACGAGGGTCGCCAGGCCGGCGGAGACGAACAGCGCGGTGACGGGCGCGCCGATCTTGGACACCCGGGCCACGTGGCCCGTCATGCCGGCGCCGCGGGCGAGCGCGAACAGGATGCGGGCGGCGCCGGACAGCGTGCCGACCGAGATCGCGAAGAGGCTGACGGTCGCCGAGAGGGTGAGCAGGTCCGCGAGCCACGGCCCGACGTAGGCGCGGCCGAGGTCGCCGTAGGGGGCGCCGGACGAGACGAAGTGCTTCACACCCGCGGCGGACGTGCCATAGCCGAGGGACTGGCCGATGATCGTGAGCACGTAGAAGGCCCCGACGATCGCCACCGCGATCATCAGCGCCCGGGGGATGTCCCGCTTCGGATGCGTCGTCTCCTCACCCAGCGTCGCGGCGCCCTCGAACCCCGCGAACGCGAGGAACCCGAAGACCGACGCGGCGGCGATGGTCGTGATGTCCGTCCCCTTGGGCAGGGCCAGGAAGCTCCAGTTCAGGGTGAGGCCGCCGGGCGCGGATCCGGTGCCGAGGCGCACGAGGACGATGATCGAGAGGATCGTCACGAGCGCCGCGCCGATCAGCTCGGCGTAGAGCAGCACCCGGGTGATGATGCGGACCTCGCTGCGGCCGACGACGACGACGAGCGCCATCGCGATGATCGCGACGATGATCCAGTCCGGGTCCGCCTTGATGCCGAGGTCGTTCAGCAGCTGGGTGAAGAACAGCCCGATCTCCATCGTCGAGCCGGCGCCGATGGTCACGTAGGCGAGGAACAGCGCCCACCCGGCGACGAAGCCGGCCCGCGGGCCGAGGGTCAGCCCGACGGTCGCGTACACCGATCCGGTGTGCGCGATGTAGCGGGACAGCTTGATGAAGCCGTACGCGACGAGGCAGACGCCGATCAGCGCGAACACGAACGCCCAGGTCGCGCCGCCGCCGAGGATGCCGGCCGCGCCGGTCCCCAGCAGGGCCGCCGCTCCCACGGGGCCGATGAGTCCGATCGAGAAGGCGGCCGCGTCGACGACCTTCAGCTCGCGCTTGAGGCCGCCGCCGGTGGCGGAGGTGGTGTGCTCGTCCACGGTCATCCCCGCAGGCTAGGGAGCGGCGCGGGGCTGCGACAAGACGACCGATGCCTTCGCACGCCCAAGGCTGCGCCTATGGCTGCAGAAGGGAGCCCGGCCTGGGTCGGCGGCGGCGGCGTTCCTAGGCTCGACGCATGCGCTCCACCCCGGCCGTCCTCGCGCGGCTCACCGGCTCGTTCACCGTCCTCAAGGCGCCCGGGGTCGATGCCCCCGCCGCCCAGCGCGACCCTGTGGTGGTGGAGACGGTGTCCAGGATGCTGGCCGACATCGAGCGCCGCGGCCTGGATGCCGTGAGGGAGTACGCCCGGACGCTCGACCGGCAGGACCGGCCGATCGAGCTGTCCCCGGCGGACGTCGCGTCGAGCGGCGACCGGCTCGATCCCGCGCTGCGCGAGGCGATCGAGCTCGGCGCGAGCCGCACGCAGGCCTTCGCGCGGGCGACCAGGGAGCACCTGGCCGGGTTCGAGACCGAGATCCTCGAGGGGCTCGTCACCGGCGTGAAGTACGTGCCGGTGGGCCGGGTGGGCGCCTACCTGCCCGCCGGCCGGTTCCCGCTCACGGCGAGCGCGTTCATGAGCGTCGGCGTCGCGAAGGTCGCCGGGGTGCCCTCGGTGATGGCCTGCACGCCGCCGCAGCCGGACGGGCGCGCGAACGACGCCGTCGTCCACGCCGCCGCCTGCTCGGGCGTCGACCGGGTCGTCGTGCTGGGCGGCGTGCAGGCCCTCGCGGCGATGGCGTTCGGCCTGCTCGGCGACGCGCCCGTCGACATGCTCGTCGGCGCGGGGAACGCCTTCGTCGCGGAGGCGAAGCGGCAGCTGTTCGGCACCGTCGCGATCGACCTCCTCGCGGGCCCGTCGGAGGTGGCCGTCCTCGCCGACGGCACCGCGGATCCGGAGCTCGTCGCCGCCGACCTGCTGGGCCAGGCGGAGCACGGCCCGAACTCGCCCGCCGCCCTCGTGACGACGTCGGAGGCGCTCGGTCGCGCGGTCCTGGACGAGGTCGACCGCCAGCTGGCGGGCCTCGCCACCGCCGAGATCGCGGGCGCCGCCTGGCGCGACTTCGGATCCGTGATCGTGGCCGCGGATCGTGAGACGGCGGCGGCGCTGATGGACGACCTCGCGCCCGAGCACCTCGAGGTGATGACCGAGGACGACGACTGGTTCCACGGCCGGCTGACGAACTACGGCTCGCTCTTCCTCGGCCCGTGGAGCACGGTCGCCTACTCGGACAAGGGGATGGCGGGGACGAACCACACCCTGCCGACGGCGGGCGGCGCGAAGCACAGCGCCGGGCTCTCGGTGGGCCGGTTCCTGAAGCCGCTCACCTATCAGCGGATCGCCCGCTCCGCGACGCCCGCGCTGGCGGAGGCGGTCGACGTGATCTCGGCGTCCGAGGGGATGGCGGCGCACCGGGCGACCGCGACGCTGCGCCTCGACCGGTTCGCGGAGGGGCGCTGAGTCCTCAGGCGACCGGCCCGAGGAGGGGGCTGGACTCGACCATGTCGCGCGCCAGCCGCACCAGCTCGGCCGTGGCCGGCGACAGGGCGGCGGAGGCTCGACGCACGAGCGCGACGGTGTCGAAGAGGGGCTCGGCGAACGGCACGAAGCCGATGCCGGCCGGCGCGGCCCCCGAGTCGGCCACCGCCCTGGACACGAAGGTGTCGCCGATGCCGGCGGCCACGAGCGCGAGCGCCGACTCGACCTGCTCGACCTCGGCGACGACGTCGAGGTGCACCGCCGCCAGGCGCGCCCGGTCGGCCACCTGGCGACGGGTGGGATCGCGCCAGCCGTAGTGGGCGTCGTAGAGCACGAGCGGGCGCCCCGCCAGGTCGTGCAGCGTCGGCGGGGCCGTCAGACGGCTCCGATCGCTGCTCGCGTAGACGACCTCGTCGCGGCGCAACGGCGTGACCACGAGGCCCTCGTCGTCGATGGGCAGCACGACGAGGCCCGCCTCGAGCTCGCCCGAGGCCACGGCGCCCGCGACCTCGACGGAGTTCAGGCCGACGACCCGGAGCCGGACGTCCGGATGCAGGCGGTGGAACTCCGTGACGAGGGACTCGAGCGCGTAGTACTTGGCGTTCCGCAGCAGCCCGAACGAGGCGGTGCCGCCCGAGAGCGACGTGAGCGCCCGCAGGGTGCGGTCGGCCTCGTCCGCCGCGGCGACCGTCTGCTCCGCCAGCGGCAGCAGCGCCTCCCCGGCGGCGGTCAGCACGAGCCGGCGTCCGCCGCGCACGAACAGCACCGTCCCGTAGGCGTCCTCGAGGCGCCGGATGAACTCCGAGACCGAGGGCTGAGCCATGTGCATCGCCGCGGCCGCAGCGGTGAAGGACCCGAGGCGGGCCGCCGCGAGGAACACCCGCAGCTGCACGAGACTCATAGGAGCAACCTATGGGGCGGGCCCCGGGTGGAGACATCCGTCCCGGCCGGAGGCCCGAGCGCGCGTGTCGCGTCTCCAGCCACATTCCCCTCCACGCGGGACGGGTGCAGCCGGGAACATGGGGGGCGCCGCGGCGGAAGATGGGGAACCCTCCCCATGTGCGCCGAACGCCCCGACGCGCACCCTCCTTCCATGCCGCCGGATCCCCGGCAGGCGAACACGGGAAGGAGCGGAGCATGCCGCTGTACATGGACATCCACACGATCGACGGGGTCACGGCGCCGGCGGTGGCCGAGGCGCACAAGGCCGACCTGCAGACCCAGGGCGCGCACGACGTGCGGTACCTGCGCTACTGGGTCGACGAGCACGAGGGCAAGGTCTTCTGCCTCGTCGACGCGCCGTCCGCCGAGGCCGCCTCCGACGTGCACCGCGAGGCGCACGGGCTGGTCGCCGAGCACATCTTCCAGGTCGAGGAGGGTGCATGATGCGCGGCGTCGTGCGAAGCGCGGCGCTCGCGGCCACGCTGGCGATCCCGATGCTGCTCCCACCGGCGCCGGCACCGGCCCCGATCTCGACGGCGGCCCCGGCGCTCGCGGCCGTCACCGCCTCCGAACCCGCCCAGGTGCCGCAGGAGATCATCGACTACCCGGGACGGCTCCACGGCTTCGCCCCACCCCGCTGGGCATGGCTCGAGTGGCTCGTCTACCGCTGAGCCGGCGCTTCCGCACGGCACCCGGGAGGACGACACTGTGCTGATGCACCTGCTGGAGCGGGACGGCGCCCTCGGCGCCCTGCAGGACTACGCGGCCGACGCGGATCGAGGCGACGGCCGCCTGGTGCTCGTGCACGGCGAGGCCGGGATCGGGAAGACCGCGCTCCTCGAGGCCTTCCGGCACGACGAACGGCGCGGGCGCTGGGCCTGGGCGGACTGCGACCCTCCGGGGAGCGTCCGCCCGCTCGGCCCCCTCCTCGACGTCGCAGGCGCCCTCGGCATGCGGATCGACGCCGAGACCGACGTGCGGCCGATGCTGCTCACGGGCCTGCTCGAGCGGCTGCTCGACCCGGCGGGCCTCGACGTGGTCGTGATCGAGGACGTCCACTGGGCCGACGAGTCCCTGCTCCTGCTGCTCCGGCAGGTGATCCGGCACCTGCGCACCGCGCGGGCCCTGATCGTGGTCAGCTTCCGGGACGACGAGCTCGCTCCCGGGGCTCCGCTGCGGCTGCTGCTCGGCGACACGGGGAGCACCTCCTGGAGCCGGCGGATCGCGCTCGCACCTCTCGGGCAGGCGGCCGTCGGACGCCTCGTGACGGGGACCGGACTGGATCCCGCCGAGGTCTTCGCGACGACCGGCGGCAACCCCTTCTTCGTCACGGAGGTCGCCACGGACGGCTCCGGCGGCGTGCCGCCCACCGCGCGCGACGTGGTGCTCGCCAGGGCCGCGCGCATCGCACCGGAGGCGCGGAACGTCCTCGAGCACGCCGCGGTCGCCGGCTCCCGCGTCGACGCCGGGCTGCTGGCCGCGGTC
>NZ_JAODBE010000149.1 GCF_025463795.1 Amnibacterium sp. | reverse complement strand
CGTGAAGCCGGTCACGCGGGCGTCTGGGGCGGGTGCGTCTGGTCGTCGACATTGGCGTCTGCGGCGTTCTGCCGGACGGAATCGATGCCGCTGAGGGCCCCGCCCTTTCGTTCGTAGCCCTCCGAGCTGGCGATCACCTGCCCGTCGCTCGCCTTGAGCCGAAAGCGGTACGCGCCGCTCTCGTCCTGGTACAGCTCGAACGTTCCGGGCATGAGATGTGCTCCATTCCTCGTTGGCTCGCTCGGCACCCTACGCGCCGTGTTCAAGGCCACCGCCGGTGAACCGCGCTCCAGCTCAGCGAGGGGTGGAGGAAAAGAGCACGGCGTTGGGAGGTCCCTCCACAGACGGACTTGGCCCCATGACGGAGGTCACGAGGAGCATTCCTGACTCCGTCGCGGCCCGACTCGTGTTACTGCCAGGCATGCAGCACTGATCGCGGCCGTAGCGATCCGATCCTCGAGAAGGGCGGACGGGTCCGCCGGACGGTGCGGGGCTAACATCTCGCGGCGATGATCGCGCCCCATTCGGCACCGAGGGGGTCTCGCCCCTTTCCTTCGCGTCATGCCCGTCCTCCTTCCCGGCATCGCAGGGTTGTTCAGCCTCCAATCTGTCAACGCGAGCAGCGGCGAAGCCAGCGGAAGGCGGGAGACACGCCTCCCACCTGGTGATCCTCAAGCATGGCGAAAACGCGCCCGTGACCGGCCGGGCGCCGGTCACGTGGGACCTTCGTCCCTTGGCGGCACCGTCGTCAAAGCCGGACGATCGGACGATGAGCACCGCAGAGACCAGCACCGAGGATCGTGTCGTCGTCGGAGTGGACGGATCAGACGATTCGATCGAAGCGCTTCGTGTGGCCGCGCGCGCAGGCGAGGTCATGAACGCGACGCTCGTCGTCGTCACCACCTGGCCGCAGCCGCCGACCTTCGGGCGGACGCCCCTGCGGGTCCCTGACTTCCAGCGCGAGACCGCGGAGCTCCAGGGCGCTGCGATCCGCGGGGCGTTCGGTGACCGGCCACCCGCCAGGTTGCTGCGGGTCGTCCGCGGTGGCGCCCCAAGCGCCGCGCTCGTCCGGGAGAGCGAGCGGGCACGCCTCGTCGTGGTCGGCCGACGCGGCCACGGCGGATTCGGCTCGCTGCTGCTCGGGTCGACGGCGATGTCAACGGTCGTGCATTCGGCCTGCTCGGTGCTGGTGCTGGGTCAGGAGGTGCGGGCGGCTCCGACCAGCGATGTCGATGGGCCGGGCATCCGGCGGGTCGTGGTGGGCGTCGACTGGGAGGCGCCGTCCATCCACGCACTCGCGGCGGCTGACCGCGCCGCAGCCCTGCTCGAAGCCCGGCTGGACGTCGTGACCGTGTGGGACACATTCGACGGCGACCTCGACACCATGAGCGATTTCCGCGATGCCGTCGGATCGGTAGCGCAGGCTCAGCAGGACGCCGCAGTTGAGGAGGTCGTCCCGCCCGCCCGACGGAAGGCGGTTCACCGCATCATCCGGGAGGGCGGCGTCTCTGCGGTGCTTGTCGACGAGGCCGAGCACGCGGATCTCCTGGTCGTCGGCATCCGGAGCCGCAGTGCACTGGTTGAGGCATTCACGGGGGCGATCCCACTTACGACTGCCGGCCACGCCGACTGTCCCGTGCTCGTGGTACGTGCGACACCGGACGCCCATGGAACGACCAGCGCATGACGACGCGCACGCTCACTTGGACGGCTTCCGTCAGGCAGCGACAACGTCCGTTGACTGGCCGCGGAGGGGATCTCTCCATCCGTCGCCGTCCCGATCCGCTCCGGAGCCCACACGCGGATCGTCGGCGACGGCCCTGACATCCCGCCACCCGCTGGACGGGCCTTCGGCCCTCGCTCCCTGGTCCGGGGAACGAGAGGCCGGCCGGGGCAGGGCGGCCGGCCTGGAGGACCCATGAATCAGACGACCATTCCCACGATGGAGCAGTTGGACGCCCGCGCCAGCTGGGAGCTGCTACGAGCCCACAACTACGGCCGGGTCGCCGTGACACGTCTCGGCCAGCCGGAGATCTACCCAGTCAACTACCTCGTGATGCAGGGCGGCGGGTTCCTCGCGCCGAGCCCATCGGATGCGGTCGGAGGTCGGCTGCGCGGACGTGGAGTGTGCCCAGGCCGGGCCCGCGCCGGCGCTCGCGCCCTCTTTGCCTGCTGCTTGCGCGCTCGGCCCACCACGGGACGTTCGTCCCTGGTCGCGGGACCGTTCTGCGCGCACTGTGGACCACATGAACGAGCAGCAGCTGGACCAGCGAGGCGCGACGCGACCCCGCATCGTCGTGGGCGTCGACGGGTCGCCCGATTCCCTCGCCGCCATCAAGGCCGGCGCCTGGGCGGCCGCGGCACGCGGCGGCACCCTCGACGCCGTGAACGCTTGGGCGGCACCGGTCGGCTACGGCGCTCCTCTGGTGCTGCTGCCGGAGATCCGCGCGGAGGCGGAGACGACCCTGCAGGAGGCGGTCCGGACCGCGCTCGGTGAGCATCCACTCATCGAGGTCCACCCCATCGTCACACCGGAGGCGCCCGCGGCAGCCCTCGTGTCGGCGAGCGACGGCGCCGACCTGCTCGTCGTCGGGAGCCGTGGACACGGGGGGTTCGGCGGATTGCTGATCGGCTCGATCAGCATGGCGTGCACGATGCACGCGCACTGTCCGGTCCTCGTCGTGCGTTCCGGTTCGGCGCTGACCGACGCCCAGGAGGCGCGCAGCGGCGCCCGGGTGGTCGTCGCAGTCGGACAGGGTCTCGCTGGAGTGGAGCTGCTCCGGACGGCGGCTCAGGCCGCGGACGAGCTCGACGCCGAGCTGCTCGCGGTGACCGCCTGGCGCTACAGCGGCAAGCGGCCGGACGGACGACCTGAGCTTCGGGACCAGGCGCGCGCGGCCGCGGAGCGGACGCTCGAGCAGCAGGTGTCCGCCGCGTTCCTGCACGGACGGCCGCCGCGTCTGCGGACCGAGGTTCGCGAGGGCACGCCGGCCGCGGTGCTCGTCGACGCGAGCCGCACCGCGGACCTCCTGGTGGTGGGGCGGATGGGGCACAGCCAGTGGGCGGGCGTGCTGCTCGGTTCGGTGAGCCTGCCTGTGGCCGAGCACGCGGAATGCCCGGTCTTGGTGGTGCCCGGCGGTGCGGAGCGCACCGTGCAGCGGGTCCGGTCGCCGGCGGTCGCCCTCCCCGCCGCCTGATGCCGAGGTGGCCCTCCGCGGCCGATGTAGGCGTCGAGGGTGACCGAGGGGTGCGACCCGGCGAGGTGGGTCGGTCTCCCTCCTACCTCCAATCCCCGTTCTGACGCGGCCCGTCCTTGCTTACGCGATATGGCCGGCGAGGCGGCACGGGACAGGCCGGCCTGGCCGCCGTGCCCCTTTGGCCGATCGGAGAGGCGTGACTGCGCCTCCTGCCTACACTCACGAAGATGGGAAGCCGGGCACGAGGGCGGCAGG
>NZ_JAODBE010000115.1 GCF_025463795.1 Amnibacterium sp. | reverse complement strand
TCCCGCGCCTCGACGGGGCCGGCACCGCCAGCCGCCGCGAGCGCCGCGCCGGCGCGCCCTCCGGGGAGCCCGAGTCCGCCGCGATGCTCACGCCGGACCGCCTCATCGAAGGCGGCGGCCGCATCCGTCAGGCGCCGACCGGCACCTGGAACAGGTTCGTCTACGCCGCCACCCTGCACCGCCTCAACCTCGGTGACTCGGCGGCCGAGCGCGCCCGCAAGGAGCAGGCCGCCCGCATCGCGAAGGTGTTCGAGGGCGGCACCCGGTTCGTGCCCGTGCTCACCCGCAAGGGCGGCGTCGGTAAGACGACCGTCACGACCCTGCTCGGGATGACCCTCGCGACGATCCGCGAGGACCGGATCATCGCGATCGACGCGAACCCCGACCGCGGCACGCTGTCGGAGCGTGTCACGAAGCAGACGAGGGCGACCGTCCGCGACGTGGTCACCCGGGCGAACGCGGTCGGCGGCTTCACCGACTTCTCCACGATGGTGTCCCGCGACGAGACGCGCCTCGACATCCTGGCGTCCGACACGGATCCGCTGCTGTCCGAGGCGTTCGACGAGAACGACTACAACGTGGTCGCCGACCTCGCCGCACGCTTCTACTCGATCGCCCTCACCGACTGCGGCACGGGCATCGTGCACTCGGTCATGCGGGCGACGCTGCAGCGGGCCGACTCGGTCGTGATCGTCTCCGGCGGCAGCGTCGACGAGGCGCGGCTCGCGTCCGAGACGCTCACGTGGCTCGAGGCGAACGGCTACGGGGACCTGGTGCGCAACGCCGTCGTCGCGATCAACACGGCGACGCACGGCACCAGCCTCGTGAAGCTCGATGAGATCGAGTCGCACTTCGCGTCCCGCGTGCGCGAGATCGTGCGGATCCCGTACGACCCGCAGCTCGCGGCCGGCTCGGTGGTCTCCTACAAGGATCTCCGGCAGGTCACGAAGGACGCCGCCCGCACGCTCGCCGCCCTCGTCGTCGACGGGCTGCCGGCGCGCCGCGACGCCTGACGCGACGAGCGTGGCGGTCCGCGAGATCCGGCTCTTCGGCGACCCGGTGCTCCGCTCGGTGGCCGCGCCCGCCGGCCCCACCGACGCACGGCTCGAGTCGCTCGTGACCGATCTGCTCGACACCGTGCAGCTGCCGGGACGGGCCGGTGTCGCGGCGAACCAGATCGGCGTGGCGGTCCGGGCCTTCGCCTACAACGTCGACGGCCGGATCGGCTACCTGCTCGATCCGGAGCTCGTCGAGGTGCGGGGCGAGCCGGAGGTGTTCGACGAGGGCTGCCTCTCCGTCCCCGGCCTCTCGTTCCCGACCGTGCGGCACCCGTGGGCCCGGTCGGTGGGGCGGCAGCTCGACGGATCCGAGGTCGAGGTCGTCGGGGAGGGCGTGCTCGCCGAGGCCCTCCAGCACGAGCAGGACCACCTCGACGGGCGGGTGTACCTGTCCCGGCTCGAGCCGTCGGTGCGCCGCGAGGCGATGGCCGCCGTCCGGCGCGCCCCCTGGTTCTGACCGCGGCCCCCGGGTCAGTGCGGGGAACCCGCCGTGTGCTTCGCCTTCGCGTCCGCGTACAGCCGCTCGATGCGCTCGGCGCACTGCTCCAGCACGACATGGCGCTTGACGCTGAGCTTCGGCGTCAGCTGTCCGCCCTCCTCGGTGAAGTCGTCGGGCAGGATCTCGAACGCCCGCACCCCCTCGGCCCGGGAGACCCGGGTGTTCGCCACGTCGATCGCGCGCTGCACCTCCTCGCGCACGGCAGGCAGCTGCGCCGCGTCGCCGACGGAGAGGGAGCGGTCGAGTCCGTGGTTCCCGAGCCACGTCGGCAGCATGTCGGCGTCGAGCGTGACGAGCGCGGCGATGAACGGCCGGCCGTCGCCGACGACGACCACCTGGCTGACGATCGGGTTGGCGCGGATCGGGTCCTCGAGCTCGGCGGGGGCCACGTTCTTGCCGCCCGACGTGACGATGATCTCCTTCTTGCGACCCGTGATCGTGAGGTAGCCGTCCTCGTCGATGCTGCCGATGTCGCCGGTGCGGAACCAGCCGTCGTCGAATGCGGCCTCGGTCGCCTCCGGGTTGCGCCAGTACTCCCTGAACACGTCGATGCCGCGCAGCTCCACCTCGCCGTCCGCTGCGATCCTCACGGCGACGCCGGGCAGGGCGGGTCCGACGGTGCCGATCTTGAACTTCGACGGCCGGTTCACCGTGGCGGGCGCGGTGGTCTCGGTGAGCCCGTATCCCTCGAGGATCGTCACGCCCATCGCGCGGTAGAAGTGGCCCAGCCGCTTGCCGAGCGGCGCGGATCCGGAGACGGCCCACTCGACCCGCCCGCCGAGCGCGCGGCGCAGGGTGCGGAACACGAGCGCGTTCGCGACCGCGAACCGCGCGGCGAGACCGACGGGCACCGATCCCGCGTCGCGGGCCTCCGAGTAGGCGATGCCGGTCTCCGCCGCCCAGCGGAAGATCCGCCCACGGCCGGTGGACGCCGCCTTCTGCTCCGCGGAGTTGTAGACCTTCTCGAACACCCGGGGGACCGCGAGCAGGAACGTCGGCCGGAACGAGCCGAGCGCGGGCAGCAGCTTCGACGTGTCCGCCTGGTGACCCACCTTCACGCCGCCGTGCACGCACAGCACCGCGATGAAGCGCGCGAACACGTGGGCGAGCGTGATGAAGAGGAGCGTCGACGCCTGCGGGGAGACGACCTCGGGGATCGCGAGGGTCGTGTTGCGGGCGAGTTCCACGAAGTTGCCGTGCGTGAGCACGCAGCCCTTCGGCCGGCCCGTGGTGCCCGCCGTGTAGATGATCGTCGCGATGTCGCTCTCGGTCGCCAGCTGCCTGCGCCGCTCGATCTCCTCGTCGGAGACGCCCCTGCCGCCCTCCGCCAGCTTCTCGAGGTCGCCGAGCCCGAGCTGCCACACCTCGCGGACGTCGGGCAGGTCGGCCCGCACCTCGTCGACCCGCGTGAAGTGCTCCGGGGTCTCCACGATCACGGCGGAGCAGCCGGAGTCGCCGAGGATCCACCGCACCTGCTCCGGAGCGCTCGTCTCGTAGATCGGCACGACGAACGCGCCCGCGTACCAGGCGGCGAAGTCCACGAGCGTCCACTCGTACCGCGTGGAGGAGAGCAGCCCGATCCGTTCGCCCGCCTCCAGGCCGGCGGCGACGAAGCCCTTCGCGAGCGCCACGACCTCGGCGAGGAAGGCCTCACCGGTCACGTCACGCCAGCCGTCGCCGTCCGGACGGGCGAAGAGCGCGGCGCCGGGCGCCTGCTTCACCCGCTGCGCCAGCAGGTCGGCGACGTTCAGCGCCGGCTCCGCGGGGATCAGCGCCCGCGCCTCGAACTCCTGCACAGCAAGGCTCCTTCGCGTCCGGCAGACCCCGATCCTACCGACCGGTCCGTCGGCACAGCCCGAGTGGGCGGCCCACGCCCTAGGCTTTCGAGCCGTGCAGGCGATCGGGATCGACATCGGCGGCACCAAGATCGCCGGCGGCCTGGTCGACGAGTTCGGTGCCGTCACGGGCTACACGCGGGTGCCGACGGATGCGGCCGACCCGGCCGCGCTCGAGACGTCGGTCGTCGAGATGGTGCGGGGACTCGCGGCGGGCCGGAGCCTGCCCGTCGGCGTCGCCGCCGCGGGGTTCGTCGACGCGGGGCGGTCGGTCGTCTACTACGCGCCGAACATCCGCTGGCGCAACGAGCCGTTCCGGCAGCACCTCGAGGGGCGCCTCGGCCTGCCCGTCGTGATCGAGAACGACGCGAACGCCGCCGGCTGGGCCGAGTTCCGGTACGGCGCGGGCCGGCTCGTGTCCGACATGGTGATGATCACGAGCGGCACGGGCGTCGGCGGCGCGATCGTGACCGACGACCGGCTGCTCCGCGGCGGCTTCGGCGTCGCGGGCGAGATCGGTCACCTCCGCGTCGTGCCGGGCGGCCTGCCGTGCGGCTGCGGCGCGCACGGCTGCATCGAGCAGTACGGGTCCGGGCGGGCCCTGCAGCGGATGGCGAACGAGATCGCGGACGGCGGCGGCATCGGTGTGCCGCTGGCGCTCGCCAGGAAGGCCGCGGGCGGGAAGCTGAACGGCGGGGTGATCGCCCGGCTCGTCGCCGAGGACGATCCGGGGGCGCTCGCCGCGCTCCGGCAGCTGGGCGGCTGGCTCGGGCAGGCGATGGCGAGCCTCGCGGCCGTGCTCGACCCGCAGCTGTTCGTCGTCGGCGGGGGCGTGGCGTCGTCGGGGGAGAAGCTGCTGGGGCCCATCCGCGCCGCGTTCCTCGACCACCTGCCGGCCCGCGGCTACCACCCGGAGCCGGCGTTCGCGGTCGCCGAGCTCGGTAACGACGCGGGCGTCGTCGGCGCGGCCGACCTGGCCCGGCTGCACTTCGGCGAGCATCCCGGCGAGTACTCGGCGAGCGGGCGGGGCTGACGCGGCACCGGGACGCTCCTCGGCATCCGATACCCTTCGAACCCGGGGAAAGGGACGCCGTCGATGTTCTACTGGTTCATGAAGCACGTCTTCGCGGGCCCGTACGTCCGGCGCACGTTCCGCCCGTGGACGACCGGCCTCGAGAACGTGCCGGCCACCGGCGCGGCCATCCTCGCGTCGAACCACATGTCGGTGATCGACTCGATCTTCCTGCCGCTCGTGCTGAAGCGGCCGGTGTTCTTCCTCGCGAAGCGGGAGTACTTCACCGGCCGAGGGCTCCGCGGGTTCGTCATCCGCAACCTGATGCGCTCGCTCGGCCAGCTGTCGATCGACCGGTCGGGCGGCAAGGCGTCGGAGGCGTCCCTCGAGACGGGGCTCGAGGTGCTCGGGCGCGGCGAGCTGCTCGGCATCTACCCGGAGGGCACCCGAAGCCCGAACGGGAAGCTCTACCGGGGACGCACGGGCGTCGCCCGGATGATCCTGCAGGGGCACGTGCCGGTGATCCCGGTGGCCATGATCGACACCGACAAGTCGATGCCGATCGGCAAGCGCATCCCGCGCGTGAAGCGGGTCGGGGTCGTGATCGGGGAGCCGCTCGACTTCTCGCGGTTCTCCGGCTTCGAGTCCGACCGCTTCATCCTCCGGTCGATCACGGACGAGATCATGGTGGAGATCGCCCGCCTGTCCGGCCAGGAGTACGTCGACGTCTACGCGAGCACCGTGCGGCAGTCCGTCGCACCGGTCGCGTGATCGAGGGGACCCGAGTGATCGACTCCACCGAACCCGTGGTCGCCGCACGCCCCGGCGTGGTCGCTGGCCTCGACCACTGGCGCACCCTGCCCATCGACCAGCAGCCGTCCTGGCCCGACCCGGAGCGCGTCGCCGAGGCGGCCGCCGAGGTCGCCGCGATGCCGCCGCTCGTGTTCGCCGGCGAGATCGATCAGCTGCGCACGCGGCTCGCCGCCGCCGCGGAGGGCAGGGCCTTCGTGCTGCAGGGCGGCGACTGCGCCGAGACCTTCGCCGGCGCGACCGCGGACCAGATCCGCGCGCGGGTGAAGACGCTGCTCCAGATGGCGGTCGTGCTGACGTACGGCGCCTCCGTCCCCGTCGTGAAGATGGGCCGGATGGCCGGGCAGTTCGCGAAGCCCCGCTCGAGCGAGTCGGAGACGCGCGGCACCACCACGCTGCCCGCGTACCGGGGCGACATGGTCAACGGCTACGACTTCACCGCCGAGTCCCGCCGGCCGGACCCGGCCCGGCTCGTGCGCGGCTACCACACCGCCGCCGCGACGCTCAACCTCGTCCGCGCCTTCACCCAGGGCGGGTTCGCCGACCTGCGCCAGGTGCACAGCTGGAACCGCGGCTTCGCGTCGAACCCCGCGAACCAGCGCTACGAAGGGCTCGCGGGCGAGATCGACCGGGCCGTGCGGTTCATGGAGGCGGCCGGCGCCGACTTCGACGAGCTGACCCGGGTCGAGTTCTACACCGCGCACGAGGCGCTCCTGATGGAGTACGAGCGGGCGATGACCCGCATCGACTCCCGCAACGGCACGCCCGTCGACACGTCGGCGCACTTCGTCTGGGTGGGGGAGCGGACCCGCGCGCCCGGGCACGCGCACCTCGACTTCGTCGCCCGCATCCGCAACCCGATCGGCGTCAAGCTCGGGCCGTCCGTCACGCCGGACGAGCTGGAACGGATCGTCGATCTGCTCGACCCCGACCGCGAACCCGGGCGGCTCACGCTCATCACCCGGATGGGCGCCGGCCGGATCCGCGACGCCCTGCCGCCACTGCTCGAGGCGTCGAAGCTGCTCGAATCGACGCCGCTCTGGATCACCGATCCGATGCACGGCAACGGCATCACGACGCCCACCGGCTACAAGACGCGCCGGTTCGACGACGTCGTGGACGAGGTGCAGGGCTTCTTCGCCGCCCACCGCGCAGCGGGCACCAACCCGGGCGGCATCCACATCGAGCTGACCGGCGACGACGTCACCGAGTGCCTGGGCGGCTCGGAGCACATCGACGAGTCCGACCTCGCGAGCCGCTACGAGTCGCTGTGCGACCCGCGGCTGAACCACATGCAGTCGCTCGAGCTCGCGTTCCTCGTCGCCGAGGAGCTCACGCGCCGCTGACGCGCCGCTCGGCGCGGCGGCTCCAGGCGCGATGGGTCCGGGGTCAGCCGGTGGGGCCCGTGGAGACGACGAGCCGCAGCACCGTGCGCGCGGGCACGCTCGCCGTGCCGGGCAGCGCGGTCCCGTCGACGTCCGCGACGCGGACGACCGTGCCGGCGTCGCGCACCGAGGCCACGTGCAGCGCCGGGCCGAGGCGGAAGCCCGCCGCGTGCATCAGGCGGGTGGCCGCCGCGCTGCGGGAGCCGCGCACGGCGGGG
>NZ_JAODBE010000111.1 GCF_025463795.1 Amnibacterium sp. | reverse complement strand
CGCCCCGAGCGCCTGCACCGCGTCGACGATCAGCAGCCGGTCCCCGATCACCTGGCGGATGCCCTCGAGGTCGGCGACGTAGCCGGTGCGCGCGTCGACGGCGGAGACGGCGACCGCGGTCGTCGTGCTCGTCAGCTGTTCGCGGATCAGCCCCGGCGTGACCCGGCCGTGATCGGTCTCGAGCCAGATCGGCGCGGTCGCGTGCAGCGCCTCCGACGCCCGGACGGCCGCGGCGGGCAGGCTCGGGAACTCCGCGGGTGAGACGAGGATCCCGCCGGTGACCGCGAAGACGGCCTGCATCAGCCCCTGCGTCGTGGACGGCTGGAACGCGATCTGGTCGTCGCGGAAGCCGGTGACGGCCGCCGCTGCGGCGCGGAGCCGGTCGGTGTTCGTGTCGAGGCGCCCCAGCGCGCCCCACCGCATCCGGGCCAGCGCCTCCCGCTGCGCCGCGTCCTCCGCGAGCACCGCGGCGGACAGCGGCCCGAACGCCGCGAAGTCGAGGTAGCCGGGCTCCTCGGCGAAGCCGGCCAGGTAGTCGTCGAGGCGATCCATCGGGCGGTCAGCGTACCGGTGGCTCAGGTGCCGTAGCGGCGGTGGCGCTGCGCGTACGCCCGGAGCGCGCGGAGGAAGTCGACCTCGCGCAGATCGGGCCCCAGGGCCTCGACGAAGTAGAACTCGCTGTGGGCGCTCTGCCACAGCATGAAGTCGGAGAGCCGCTGCTCCCCCGAGGTGCGGATGACGAGGTCGGGATCCGGCTGGCCGCTCGTGTACAGGTGCTGGCCGATCGTCTCCGGCGTGAGCAGATCGGCGAGGTCGTCGAGGCTGCCCCCCTCCGCCTGGTGGGTGGCGACGATGCTCCGCATGGCGTGCGCGATCTCGTTCCGGCCGCCGTAGCCCACTGCGAGGTTGATGTGGAGGCCCGTGCGGTCGCGGCTGCGCTCCTCCGCCGCGGCGAGCGCCCGCATCAGGGTCTCGGGCAGCCCGGTCGCGGTGCCGACGTGCTGCACGCGCCAGCGCTCCGAGAGCGCGGTCGCGAGGTCGGCGATGATCCCGAACAGGGCGTCGAGCTCATCGCTGGTCCGCCCCGTGAGGTTGTCGGTCGACAGCAGGTACAGCGTGATCACCGGGATCCGCAGGTCGGCGACCCACTCGGCGAACTCGACGATCTTCGCCGCGCCCGCCCGGTGCCCGAGTGCCGCGGACTCGAGCCCCACCTGGCGTGCCCACCGGCGGTTGCCGTCGAGGATCATCGCGATGTGCTTCGGCAGCGGCCCCTGCTCGAGGTTGCGCCGCAGCCGGCGGCCGTACAGACGATAGGCCGGACCGCGCACTCGCTGACCCGGCATCCGCACCTGCTCACGGTAGTCCCGGCCTCTTCGAAGCAGCCAGGCCCGGACGGCGCGACCCGCCCGCCGTCCCCTCGCCGCCGGCCCGCCGCGACTAGCCTGCGGGCATGCGCGAGCAAGCGACCAGCCCCTCCGGCAGCCCGGCGCGCGCCACCACCGGCCCGACCGGACCGGCGGAGGACCTTCCGCACCTGCCGCTCGTCGACGAGGCCGCGCAGGACGTCCACGTCGAGCCGAAACCGACCTGGCGCGGGTGGATCCACGCGGGCACCACGCCGGTCGCGGCGGTCGCCGGGATCGTGCTGGTCGCGCTCGCGAACGGCACCGAGGCGAAGTGGGCGAGCACCGTCTTCGCGGTGAGCTCATTGCTGCTGTTCGGCAACTCCGCGCTCTACCACCGCATCGACTGGTCGCCCAGGGTGAAGGCGACCTTCCGCCGGGTCGACCACGCCAACATCTTCCTGCTCATCGCCGGCACGTACACGCCGCTGTCGCTGCTCGCCCTGCCGCCCGGTCCCGGCATCACGCTGCTGTCGGTCGTGTGGGGCGTCGCCCTGCTCGGCATCGGCTTCCGCGTGTTCTGGATCGGCGCGCCCCGCTGGCTCTACGTGCCCATCTACGTCGGGCTCGGCTGGGCCGCGATCATGGACATCGGGGCGCTGTTCGCCGCCAGCGTGCCGATGATGACGCTGTTCGTCATCGGCGGGCTGCTCTACACGGCGGGCGCGGTCGCGTACGCGCTGAAGCGCCCGAACCCGTTCCCCGGCCGGTTCGGGTTCCACGAGATCTTCCACACCTGCACGGTGCTCGCGTTCCTCTGCCACTGGACCGCGACCCTGATCATCGCGCTGCACCCCGTCGCCGGCTGAACCGGTCAGAGGGCGGGCGGCTCGTCCCGCCCGGCGCTCGCCGCGCGCTCCTCGGCCTCGCCCCGGTAACGGACCCGGCGGATGCGCCGCATCATGTCGACGATCAGCAGCACCACGACGACGGTGATCCCGAGGATGGTGAGGAAGCCGACCACGCCGGGGGTCACCACGTCCGGGTTGAAGCTCGGCGTGGGCGACGGTGTCGCTGCGGCGAGCGTCGCCCGCATCCGGCACGTCCTTCCGCCGGGGGAGAATGGCCCGGACACCCCGGATTCTACTGTCAGGAGCCCCTCGTGACCGCTGCCCCGACCCCGGGCGTCCGGCTCGAGGACCGCTACGGCCGCACGCCCGGCGGCCGGGGGCGGGGCCGGCTGACCGTCGTCGTCGTGGCGGCCGTCCTGGTGCTGGCGGCCGTCGTGTGGGCGGTGGTGACCGGGGTGGGCGGTGCCTCGAGCACGACCGATCTGCAGACGACGGGGTTCACGATCGAGAACGACAGCACCGTGACCATCGGCTGGGTGGTCACGGGCGAGGCGGGCGTCCCGCTCGTCTGCGCGGTCGAGGCGCAGGACCAGGACGGCAGCGTGCTCGGCCTCGTCGAGGTCCGCGTGCCCGTCACCGGCGCCCCTGCGCGGTCGGGGACGACGACCGTGCTGACCACGCGCCGGGCCGACACCGGCTTGATCCAGACCTGCCGCCGCGCCTAACATCGCATCTTCGACCGCGGGGGTCCCTGCGACGCGAGGCCGGCGCGGACCTCCCCCAGCGGATCCGCGGCGCCCGGCACGCAGCGCACGTCCCGCGCGGAGACGTCCCACGAATCACGAGGTCCCCTCATGTCACAGGAAAGCGCCGTCACCTGGCTCACCCAGGAGGCCTTCGATCGGCTCTCCGCCGAGCTCGAGGAGCTGTCCGGCCCGGGTCGCACCGAGATCGTGAAGAAGATCGAGCAGGCCCGCGAGGAGGGCGACCTCAAGGAGAACGGCGGCTACCACGCCGCCAAGGAGGAGCAGGGCAAGATCGAGGCCCGCATCCGCCAGCTGACCCAGCTGCTGCGCTCGGCCGAGGTCGGTGCGGCCCAGCCGTCCGACGGGCACGTGGCGCCCGGCACGGTCGTCACCGCGACGATCGCGGGCGCGGAGAGCACCTTCCTGCTCGGCAACCGGGAGATCGCGGGCGACTCGGACCTCGACGTCTACAGCGAGCAGAGCCCGCTCGGGCACGCGATCAACGGCGCGTCGGTCGGCGACACCGTCACCTACACGGCGCCGAACGGCCGCGCGATCACCGTGAGGATCGAGCGGGTCGAGCCCTACAAGGCCTGATCGTCAGACGACGATGACGCGAGGCGAGTAGCCCGACGCCTCGAGCCGGGCGATCACCTGGTCGCGGTGGGTCGCCCCGCGCGTCTCGACGCTGATGTCGATCTGCACCTCGCCGATCGGCATGCCGTTGCCGTGGCGCGTGTGCAGCACCTCGACCACGTTCGCGTTCACCTCGGCGATCAGCCCGGAGACCACCGCGAGCTGGCCCGGGCGGTCGGGCAGGCCGATCCGCAGGGTGAGGTAGCGGTCGGAGGCGACGAGGCCGCGGCTGATGACCCGCTCCATCATGAGCGGGTCGATGTTGCCGCCGGACAGCACGACGACCGTCTTCCCGGCGGGCTTCACCTTGCCGGAGAGCAGCGCGGCCACGCCGACGGCGCCCGCGGGCTCGACCACCAGCTTCGCCCGCTCGAGCAGCACGAGGAGGGCGCTCGCGGTCTCGTCGTCGGTGACGGTGACCACCTCGTCGACGAGCGACGACACGATCTCGAACGTGATCCGTCCCGGCGTCGCCACGGCGATGCCGTCCGCGATCGTCGGCGTCGTGCGCACCGTGCGCACCCCGCCGGCGGCGAGCGACGGCGGGAAGGCGGCGGCGTTCTCGGCCTGCACGCCGACGACGTGCACCCTGCCGGCCGCCGCCTGCGCCACAGCGGCGGCGATCCCCGAGACGAGCCCGCCGCCGCCGATCGGCACGACGATGGTGTCGACGTCGGGCACCGCGTCCAGGATCTCGAGCCCGACCGTGCCCTGGCCCGCGATCACGTCGGGGTGGTCGAACGGCGGGATCAGCACGGCGCCGGTGCGCTCGGCGAAATCGGCCGCCGCCTGGAACGTCTCGTCGACGACGTGGCCGAACAACTCGACGCGGGCGCCGTAGTCGCGCGTGGCCGCGAGCTTCGGCAGGGGCACGCCGATCGGCATGAAGATCGTCGCGGCGATCCCGAGGGAGCGGGCCGCGAACGCCACCCCCTGCGCGTGGTTGCCGGCGGACGCGGCGACCACGCCGCGGGCGCGCTCCTCGGGGCTGAGCCGGGAGAGCCGGTTGTAGGCGCCACGGATCTTGTACGAGCCCGTGCGCTGGAGGTTCTCGCACTTCAGGTGCACGGGCACGCCGACGACCTCGGACAGGTAGCGGGAGCTCTCCATCGGGGTGAGCGCGGCGACGCCGTCGAGCACGCGGGCGGCGTCCCGGATCCGCTCGAGGGAGGGCACGGGCGAATCGGGCAGCGTGTCGGCGGTCACGACGCGCACGGCGTCGGGGGTCTCGGCGAGCGCCGAGTCGAGCGGATCAGCCAACGGTCGTCACATCCTGGGGCTCGGGTCTGGTGGTGCGGCGGCGCCGGCGGCGGTCGCTCGGCGCTTCGGGGACGGGCGGGGTCGGCGGTGGAGCGTCGTCCTTCCACGCGCCGCCGGCGACGAACTGCACCGCCGAGTTCACCGCGGCGACGAACGGCACGGCGAACACCGCACCCGCGATGCCGCCGAGCAACGATCCGGTCGCGACAGTGAGCACGACGGCGACGGGGTGCAGCCGCACGGCGCCGCCCATCAGCAGCGGCTGCAGCACGTGGGACTCGAGCTGGTTCACCCCGACGACGCCCGCGAGCATGATCAGCGCCTGCACGGGCCCCACGTAGACGAGCGCGACCAGCACGGCGAGGCCGCCGGTGACGATGGCTCCGACGAACGGGATGAAGGCGGCGAGGAACACGAGCACCGCGATCGGCACGACGAGGGAGACCCCGAGGCCGAGCAGGAAGGCGACGAGGCCGATGCCGACGGCGTCGATGAGGGCGACGAGGATCTGCACCCGCGCGTACTCCCCCACCGACAGCCACGCGGCGCGACCGGCGCCGTCGACCGCGGCACGCGCTCGGCGCGGCGCGAGCCGGATGCACCAGCGCCAGATGCCGTTCCCGTCGATGAGGAAGAACAGGGTGATGAAGAGCGAGAGCACGAGCCCGACGAGCATGTCCGAGACGATCGAGGCACCGGACAGGGCACCGGCGAGGATCGTGCCGGAGTTCTTCTGGATCGTGCTCGAGATCGAGCCGATCGCGTTCGAGACGTCCGCATCCGTGATGCCGAACGGCGACGCCTTGATCGCGGCGATGAGGTTCTTGTACCCGGCGACCGTGCGCTGCTCGAGGCCGCCGATGCCGGTGCGGAGGGTGAGGACGACGAGCACGACCAGGCCGGCGATCACGACGAGCGTGCCGAGGAACGTGACGAGCACGGCGAGCCACGTCGGCCAGCCGGCGCGCAGCAGCCGGTTCTTCAGCGGCGTGAGGAGGCCGGACAGCAGCGTCGCGACGAGCACCGGCACGACCACCGTGTGCAGCAGGATCACGAGGTAGACGAGCACGCCGAGCAGCACGAGCACACCGATGATGCGCCACGACCACGCGCCCGCGATGCGCACGCCGACGGGGATCGCGCGCGACACGACCTCGTCCGGGTCGCGGGGCGGGTCGTCCGTACGCTTCGGCACGCGCCGAGTCTAGGGATCGGGTCGATCCGGGCAGGCCGTCCGGGCGCTCCGTTACGGTCGCGGTATGGCTGACCGGCTGACCCTGCGGGAGGCGCGCCGCATGGCGCTGGCCGCCCAGGGGTTCGCCGGCCCGCGCCCGTCGACGGCCGGTCCCGCGCGCGTGGCCGCGGAGCTGGCGCGGCTGAAGGTGCTGCAGATCGACTCGGTGAACGTCTTCGAGCGCAGCCACTACCTGCCGCTGTTCGCGCGACTGGGGCCGTACGACAAGCGGCGGCTCGACCGCCTCGTGCTCGAGCCGGGGTCGCCGTACCTCGAGTACTGGGCCCACGAGGCCGCGTTCGTCCCTCGCGAGGACCTCGGTCTGTTCGCCTTCCGGATGGACCGGTACCGCCGGCGCTACGGCGACCGGCTGGTCCCGCAGGCGCCGCTCGTCCGGCTGCTGATGGACCTCATCGCCGCGGAGGGCCCCCTCGCCGCGAGCGAGGTGGACCACGAGGCGAACGTGCGCAGCGGTCCGTGGTGGGGCTGGTCGGACGTGAAGCGCACGCTCGAGCTGCTGTTCGCGCAGGGCGACCTCGTCACGGCCGGCAGGAAGGGCTTCGAGCGGCGGTACGCGCTGCCCGAGCAGGTGTACGCGGAGCCGCCCGTGGCCGTGCCCGAGGCGGACGCGGTGCGGGAGCTCGTGCGGCGGGCGGCGGTGGCGCACGGCGTCGCCGCGCTGGCCGACCTCGCCGACTACCACCGGCTGCGATCCGACCAGACGGCGCAGGCGGTGCACGACCTCGAGGCGTCGGGCGAGCTCGTCCCGGTCGAGGTCGAGGGGTGGCGGCGCGGCGACCGGCCGCTGCCCGCCTGGCGGCACGTCGACGCGGCGCTGCCCAGGCGCATCCGCGCGGCCGCCGTGCTCTCGCCCTTCGATCCGGTCGTGTGGCAGCGCGACCGGCTGCTGCGGCTCTTCGGCTTCCACTACCGCATCTCGATCTACACGCCTGCGGAGGACCGGGTGCACGGCTACTACGTGCTGCCGGTGCTCGTCGACGACCGGCTGGCGGGCCGCGTCGACCTGAAGTCCGACCGCAAGGCGGGCGTGCTGCTCGTGCAGGCCGCGTGGCTGGAGCCCGGCGAGCAGCCCGAGGCGGTCGCGGAGCGGCTCGCGCCGGTGCTCGAAGCGGCGACCCGCTGGCAAGGCCTCGGTGCGATCGAGGTCGTGCCGCGCGGCGACCTGGCGCCGGCCCTCGCCCGGGCCCTCGCCTCCCACCCCTGACGGTCGCCACCTTCTGCGGGTTCGGAGCCCTCATCCCCCAGAACGCGGCAACCCCCCTTGGGAGGTCGAGCGGGCCGGCGTCAGCGGAGGGGGAGGGTTCCGATCGCCTCCAGCACCTCGTCGACCGTCACCGCGAGGAGGGCCGGATCGGGCTCGACGCCGAAGGTGTCGCCGACCCGCAGCTCGGCGTGGGTGAGCACCCGGTGCGGGCCCGACGCGGGCGGCCCCCACTCCTCGGGCGGCGCCGGGCCGAAGATCACGACCGACGGGATCCGGTACGCGGATGCGAGGTGCGCCGCACCGGTGTCGGCCGTCACGACGAGCGCCGCATCCGCGATCAGCGCCGCGAACCCGTCGAGCTCCATGCGACCCGCGAGCACCGTGGCCTCGTCGAAGCCGCCGAGCCGCGCGACCTCGAGCGCCCGGGGCCGCTCGCTCGCGCTGCCGCTGAAGACGACCTCCCGGCCCCGCTCCGCGAGCGCCCGCGCGACGGCGGCGAACCGCGCCGCCGGCCACTGGCGCGAGCCGTAGAAGGCTCCGACGTGCACGACCGCGGCGCCGGGCGCCGCCGAGGCGCCGGCCGGACGGTCGAGGCCCACGTCGTCCCGGTCGCCCGGCATGCCGAACGCCCCGGTGAGCCGCACCCAGCGCTCCCGCTCGAGGATGCCGTCGAGCCATGGCAGCCCGGGCTCCCCCGGGCGCGCGTGCTGCACCGTGATGCGCGCCTCGAGCGCATCCACGATCCCCCGCGACTCCGGACCGTTGCCGTGCAGGTTCGCCGCGACGTCGACGCGGCCGGGCGGGATCGGCAGCAGGGCGTCGAGCCCCTTCGCCGGCACGTGCCCGTCGAGACCCGGCACGAGCGGCAGCAGCGGCGCCAGCCACGCGGACGTCGCGAGCAGCAGCCGGTGCCCCGGCAGGGCCCGCCGCATCGCCTTCAGCGCGGGCACCGCCACCAGCAGGTCGCCGAGCTTCAGGGCACGCAAGGCCAGGGCGACCGGCCGACCCGACTGCTCGTCGAAAGCCTGATCCACGACTTCATCCTCGCAGGAGGTCACCTGAGCGGGAGGTCAGTCCTTCTTCAACGTTCTCTGCGCTTCTGCTCAGTTTCCCGCTCCTGGGCACGGGTAGGGATGACTGGTGGACACGCCTGGACCGAGCGTGCGCCGCCCCACGGCGGTGCTCTTCGACCGCGACGGAACGCTGGTCGTCGACGTGCCCTACAACGGGGATCCGGCCGCCGTCACCCCGATGCCCGGGGCCGTCGAGGCGGTCGCCCGCGTGCGCGCCGCGGGCCTGCGGACCGCCGTCGTGTCCAACCAGTCGGGCATCGCGCGCGGCATCCTCGACGCCCGGCGCGTCGCCGCGGTGAACGCCCGCGTGGACGCCGTGTTCGGCGCCTTCGACGCGTGGTGCGTCTGCCCGCACGGGCCCGACGACGGCTGCGGCTGCCGCAAGCCCCGGCCGGGTCTCGTGCTCGAAGCCGCTCGGCGCCTCGGCGTCGCACCTGCGGACGTGGTGGTGATCGGCGACATCGGTGCGGACGTCGCCGCAGCCGCAGCAGCGGGGGCGCGAGGGATCCTCGTGCCCACGCCGATGACCCGGCGTGAGGAGGTGACCGCGGCGCCCGAGGTCGCACCGGACCTGGCCGCTGCGGTCGAGGCCGCCCTCACCGGTGGTGCCGCGTGACGCGCCGCGTACTCGTCGCCCGCCTGGACAGCATGGGTGACGTGCTCGTGTCCGGACCGGCGGTCCGCGCCGTCGCCGCGAGCGCCGAGGTGCTGCTGCTCGCCGGCCCGCACGGCGCCGCGGCGGCTCGGCTGCTGCCGGGGGTCGCCGCGGTCGAGGTCGTCGACGCCGCCTGGATCACCGGATCGGGCGCCCCGGTCGACGCGGCGCTCGTCGACCGGATCGCCGGGATCGTCGCCGGAGCGGGGATCGAGGAGGCGGTCGTCCTCACCTCGTTCCACCAGTCGCCGCTCCCCCTCGCGCTGCTGCTCCGCCTCGCCGGCGTCCGGAGGATCACGGGAGCCTCGGTGGATGCGGCGGGCGGCCTGCTCGACGTGCGGCTGATCCCGGGCGAGACGCTGCCCGAGGCGCTGCCGGAGCCCGTCCGGGCCCTCCGCATCGCGGAGGCGGCGGGGTTCGCCCTGCCGTACGGCGACGACGGCCGCCTCGCCGTGGCGCTCCCCGCGGACGCGAGCGCCGCGGAGCCCGCGCCGTACGTCGTCGTGCATCCGGGGGCGGCGGTGCCGGCACGGGCCTACCCCGCCGAGGCCCACGCCCGCGTCGTCGCCGCGCTCGC